>JANMMM010000035.1:0-4721 GCA_031373225.1 Phyllobacteriaceae bacterium
AGTGTCATTGCCACCCGTGTCGATCAGGAACTTGTCCAGCCCGGCATTGCCGTTGAGGATGTTGTCGAGCACATTGCCCTTGCCGGTGTGATTGCCAATGTCGGTGAAGATCAGGCGCTCGGTGTTGGCTGACAAGGTCCACGAGGCCGTCGTCGCACGGACGATGTCATAGCCGCCGCCAACGCCAATGGTTTCAATGGTGGTGTCCCCAGCGTCGGTGACGAAATATTCGTCGTTGCCAGCGCCGCCATTCATCGCGTCGTCGCCCGCTTCTCCGTACAGATCGTCGTTGCCGTCACCTCCGTACAGAGCGTCATTCGCCGCCCCGCCGTACAAGGTGTCATCGCCCGCGTCGCCATACAACAAGTCATCGCCGGAACCGGTGGTGATCGTGTCTCCGCCAGCGCCGCCGTAGACCGTATTTGTGTGGGTCCCTCCCGTTTCCGTGATGGTGATGACGTTTGAATTTCCGTCACCGATCACATCCGCGCCGCCGCCAACCGTGATATTCTCAAAGTTGGAGAAATGCAGCAGCGTGCTTGCGCCAAAGGTGCCGAGCCCCGTGAGCATATTGAAGTTTACGCTGTCAACCCAGGTCAGATCCGACACCAGCGTGTCGGTGCCGGCGCCGCCGTTGAGATTGTCATCGCTGGAATCATTGTCATTGACTATGTCATTGCCGCCGCCGGCGTTGATGTCGTTGAAGCCGCCGTCGCCGGTGATCGTGTCATTGAAATTAGAGCCAATGACATTTTCAATGTCCAC
The DNA here is from genome assembly GCA_031373225.1 of Phyllobacteriaceae bacterium. Lineage (GTDB taxonomy): Bacteria > Pseudomonadota > Alphaproteobacteria > Rhizobiales > Rhizobiaceae > JANOYJ01. Next base: position 766 of record JANMMM010000035.1, read on the forward strand.
CGCGTCATAGGTGCCGTTCACGCCGAATGCGTTCGGCAGGTACTGGTAGTTGTCGGTTGTCAGATTGATGTTGAAAGCGATGGAGGAGTTTGTCCAGCCGCTGAGATCCAGCGTGTCGGTGTCCGTGCCGCCATAGACATTGTCGCCAAAGTCCCCGCCGGTGACCTTGAAAATGTCATTGCCGGCTTCGCCAAAGGCGTCGTCTTTGAACAGCCCGCCATTCAGCGTGTCATCGCCTGCGCCGCCGTACAGCAAGTCGATGCCGCCGCCGCCGTTCAGAACGTCATTGCCGCCGCCGCCCTTGAGCGTGTTGGCATTGCCGTCGCCGGTGATCGTGTCGTTGAAGTTCGATCCTTGCACGTTTTCGACATTGATCAGGCTGTAAGTGCCATCGACGCCGAAGGCGTTAGGCAGGAACTGATAGTTCGACGCGCCCAGATTGACATTGAAAGCGATGGCGGAATTTGTCCAGCCGCTTAGATCGAGCCAGTCAACGCCCGCGCCGCCGTCAACATCGCCGCCGAAGTCGCCGCCGGTGTGCTGAATCGTGTCATTGCCATTGCCGCCGTAGAGTAAGTCAAAACCCGACCCGCCATTGAGCGTGTCATTGTCGTCGCCGCCATACAGCGTGTCCGCGCCAGCGCCGCCGACCAAGGTGTCATTGCCGGCGCCGCCGGTCAGGATATTGTTGACGCCGTTGCCTGTCAGCGTGTCGCCCTCAGCCGAGCCGCTGACATTTTCGATGCTGACATAGGTGTCGCCCGCCGCATCGCCGCCAACGCCCGGGCCGCCTGACAGATTGACGGTGACGGCGGTTGAGAACGCATAATCCGCCGTGTCATTGCCTAAGCCGCCGTCAAGCGCGTCCGCGCCGCCGCCGCCTTTCAGCGTGTCGTCATCCGCGCCGCCGTACAGCCCGTCTGCGCCGGCGCCGCCCTTCATGTAATCGTTGCCAGAGCCGCCGTACAGCGTGTCGCCGCCGTCGCCGCCATACAGACTGTCAGCGCCGCCATTGCCGGTAAGGACGTTGGCCACCTGGTTGCCGGTGATCGTGTCGTCGCCCGCGCCGCCGATGGCGTTTTCGATGATCGAGGCCAGATTGCCGTTGAACAGAAGCGAATTGTAGACAGTGCCCTGCGCCTGATTGCCGGCGCCCAGATTAGCGCGCTGCGCTTCGGAGGTGATCGAGGAGCCGCCCGGCGTGAGATCGATGCTCACGCCGCCTGAATAGTTGGACATGTCGTAGGTGTCGATGCCGCCGCCGTCCCAGACGGTCATGAAAATTTTGTTGCCGCCCGGCGTACCCTGGCTGACGCCGTTGATGAAAGTCTGGCCGGTGGTGGAGCTCCACGTATAGGTGGTTGCGCCGGAATTGGTGCCGTAATAGGCGCCATACATGGTCTGCAGCGCCTGGATGTCATACATCATGAAGGTCGTCGGCGCGTCCCATGCGCCATAGGAGTAGCCGGTGAGCGGCGCGTTGGTATAGGAACGATAGGACATGACCGTCCATTCAATCGAGTCCTTGTCGGAGGGAACGGCAACGTTGGCGACGCCGCCCAGCTCCTGGGAGTGTTTCAGGCCCATCGAATGGCCGAGCTCATGAATGTGGGTGTGGTAGGCATAGCTGCCCATGACCGGATTGGTATAGTTGTTAGTTGTGCCGAACCACACATCGCCGCCATTGCCGTTGACGTTGTTGTTCGGATAATAGGCGTAGGCGGTCGGGTTGGCGTCGTTGGACTGGCCAAGCCGGATGTCGCCATTGCCGTTCAGTCCGTTGCCATTGCCGCCGGACTCGCTGACCGCAACCGAGATGAACGAATTGACGTTGGTGGCGAGCATGACGTTTGAGGTGCCGGAAAATGTCAGGCCGGTCATGATGGCGCGGGTGGCCTCGCGCTGCTGGAAGGTCACCGGCGCAAAGCCGCTGCCGACATCAGCCTCATTGTTGCCGGCCTGATACTGCCCCGTGGTCTGCGGGAAGCTGAACGTGAACGCGCCGCTCCATTTTGTGCCGAAAAGCAGGCCGTCAATATAGGGATTGCCTACCGAGGTCTGAGTAACTGAAGTCGCCATGATATTTCTCCTTTTTATTTTGGTTTATTCGGGTTCAAACTAGCAGCGTCCCGGACCGGCGCAGCGCGCCATTCCAGATGCTGAAACGGATAGGGCCTCGGACAGACCGTGGCGCGTGGGGTGCAATGGCCGGGAAGCCAATGGACGCGAAGCCGCACTTGATACGCGCCGAAAAGCGGATTTAACTGCAATGCTGATGCAATTAGGCTGTCTGGGGCCAAGCGGGAAAATCTGTGCCAAACGCCGGGGCATGTCAGCAAGAGCCATCGCACTGCGCGCGCGTAGCTCAGCTCCCAGGCCAAGTGGCCGTTAAAAGCAGATACAATTTTCTCAACGGCGTGCGCGCGAACGCGCATTGCCCCAATGCCTACCCTAGCTTCGAAACTCATTACGCCCTCGGCGTCAGTCGAAGCCCCACCGTGCAAGACAAACAGATCATTAACAATGTGTCAACTAGTTTTCTTAAGCCCTGTGCGGAGCGGCACGCGACGGAAAAAGGGCGGAAAGACCAAGGCGGCAGGCAGTCAAGCGCCCCGCTTCCTCAGAATTGTCGTTGAAATATCAATATGTTATAGACGATTCAGAGAAAGGCGGGAGCAATGCGCGTCACAGGCGCGCGATTTTTGGGAAAAGCTTGAGCAATTAACGTTAACCAGCGAGCGCCTTGGTTTTGCGCTCGATATGGTCATCGACAAACTCGTTCACATTCAGGCGCACCGGCCTTGAAGTGCCGTCTTTGTAATAGCGTTTGAAATACATGGTCTCCTTGTCGGCGATCAATTTCCGCGCTTCATCGACCATAAAGCGGTGAACGCGGAAATTGTCCGCAGCCCAGCAATTGAACACCAGACACTCGCCCGCGAGACTGTCCTCATAGTTGAGCGGACGTGTGCCTTCGACCCAGCCTTCCGCCTTGTCGCGCGTCGTCAGCGCCCAGCCGGCGAAGCCGACGACGCGCTTTGCCGGATCAATGGCGAAGGCATAGTGGCGGCGGTTGATCTGACCGACGAGGATGCGCGACCATTCGCCGAATTTGAGGTTGGCGAAGGCCGGCTTGGTCATCAGATGGCTGACGGCGAGGCCGAGCGCGAACTGCGGATTGTCGGGAATATAGACCTGGTATTTGACCTTCGCAGCTTGCGCTTCTGTCACAAGTCCCTCCGCATGTTCACGGCGCTTCTGCCCCGCGCTGGACGCGGAAACGCCGAATGAACTTACACCCCAGCTAAGTTTAGGCCGGAGTCAGCGGTAAAATCAATGGCACGGGCGCGGGCGGCGTTGCGCCCGGCGCAAGGACCGCAGGCAGGAAAGCCATGAAATGCCAGGTTCAACCGTCACTTGGATTCCTTATGGGAAGCGGGTGCCATCCAAACTTGGAAGGCGTCCGTTTCTATTGCCAGTGGAACAATTATTATCAATAGAACAAGAAGTCCGCAGCGGTGAGGTTGACCAGAGACGCCGCATTGCCGAGCACGTTGATGGTGTTGGCCGGATCCGCGATCAGGGAAACCGTGACATTGGACGTGCCGTTGCCGACTATGGAGAAGTCCGCGAAACTGGTCGCCACCGCCGAGAAGAACTTTAAGTAGTCAAGTCCGTCCTGGTAGTCGGTGACCGTGTCCTGCCCGAAGGCGGCGTCGATATAGAGGAATTGGTCTTTGCCGACACCGCCAGTCATGGCGTCATTTCCAATTCCTCCATGCATAGCGTCGTTACCAGCGCCGCCGTAGAGGAAATCGTTGCCGCCATTTCCGTTGAGCTTATCGTGATTGCTGCCGCCGGTAAGCGTGTCATTGCCGCCGAAGCCCGAGAAATCGGCGCGGCCCACCCCTGCGATCATGGTGTCATTGGCCGTGTTGGAGCCGAAGAACTTCTCA
>JANMMM010000059.1:0-2003 GCA_031373225.1 Phyllobacteriaceae bacterium
AAGGCACCCTGGTGCGCATCCTCACCTGGTACGACAATGAATGGGGCTTCTCCAACCGCATGGGCGACACGGCTGTGCATTTCGGCAGGCTGATCGGGTGATTTCAGCTTTTCAACTTTGTCAAAACGCCCGGGATGTCCGGGCGTTTTTGCTTTCAAGTTCCGTGAAATTGCGCCACATTTCCGCCCGGTGCCCGTCGCAGTCTTATCGGCGGGGCAGGTCAATCCAATCATGAGGTCAGCAAAATGAAGAAAATTCTCGCAGCGTCCATGATACTCTTATCGCTTTCCGGCGCGGCTATGGCCAATCAATGCCCGAGCCTTTGGGCCAAGGCCGAGGAGGCCCTGAAAACCGCCGCGCTTGATGATGCCGGCAAGGCGAAGGTCACCGAACTTGTCGCCAAGGGCAAGACCGAGCACGAGGGCGGCGACCATGCGGCGTCCGAGGCGACGCTTTTGGAAGCGCTGAAGCTGCTCGGAATTTGAACCGCATTCAATCGAGTTTCAGAAATGCCCGGCATGTCCGGGCATTTTTGTGTTTGTCGGCGCGGAGATTACCTCATCTTTCCCCGAAATTGTTCATGCAGGTGAGCACTCCGACGGTGGGATTGCGCGCTCTGGAGTTCCCTTCAATGACCAGACCGGCAACGGGGCGCGGTGTGGCGCAGGTGCGCGCTTTATTCCGCGCCGGGGTTCTTCCCATTTGATAGTTCATCGCGATGCGCCCCTCTCGGCCTGTCGGACATCTCCCCCGCAATGGGGGAGATCGCTGTGTCTCCGCTTTCGCGTTTGCTTGCACCGTTGAAGGAAAAGGGAAAGCGGTGGTGAGCGATCTCCCCCCTCGCGGGGGAGATGCCGACAGGCAGAGAGGGGCGCCTCGCGCTGATCTCTCCGCAGCGGTGCAGCGCTGACGTTCCGGGGGGATAAAACCTTAGCCCAGAAAAACATTTCCCCAGCCTTTTCAACCCCTTATCACTTTCCCCAAAAATACTTGTCCCCCACCTCCAGCCGTGCCCCATAATCCGCCAGCATGTTTTGAACCGGAAAGGACGCAGATGGACTGGCCATCAATCATCGAACGCAACGCTGAGCGTCTCGTCGCCGTTCTGACAGAGCTGTTCGTCATGGCGGGTTTTGGCCGGGGCGGCACGGCGCTCATGCCGCGTTCTGTCTGCCGCGCTTTGCTGATCCTGCTGCGTCCCACCGAATCCGCCGTGCGGCGGCTGATCGTCATGGCGGCGCGCGGCATTGTCGTGAAGCTGCGCGGCGCCGGGGTGTCCCGCAGCTTTCCGGCGGGACTGGTTTTGCACAGGGATGCGGAGCGGGTGGCGGCTTTTGGTCTGATTGACCCCTTGAAGCGTTTTGCGCCGGAAGGGTTTGAGTGGGGAAGGAAGGAGGCGCAGGTCATGCCGCGCATTTCCGTTCCCGGCCTCTTCGACCCGGTCTTTCCCGCCGAGAGGCCCATTGCGACCGATAACGACCTCGTCTCTCCCAACGCCATCCGCCGCCGCCTGCTGGCGCTGCGGCACGCGCTCGACACGCTGCCGCGTCAGGCGCTGCGGCTGGCCCGCTGGCGGGCGCGGATTGGGTTGAAGCGGATCGGCCGGATGTCGCCCTTCCGCCCCGGCTTCGCGCCGGGCTATCACCGGACCCACCCCCGCGAGATCGACGCCATCCTGGGCGACTGCCATTATTTTGCGCGCGAGGCTTGGGCGGAGTGGGCGAAGCCGGACACGTCTTGAGGCGTCACGCGCCGCTCAATGCGCGGAGAGAATATTGGTGTGCGCCCGGTCCTGCTTCGCTAAAGCTTCGCGGGATGGGGTGCTCTATTCTGCACCGTTTATTTTTCCTTGCAGGATAAAACGCCCAATCCTGCGAAGCTCGCATTTGCGAGCGAAGCAGGACCGCGCCATCCCATTCGTCATCTGCGCATCCTTCGGACTCTCCCTCACCTGCTTCGCTGCGCGAAGCTGTCCTCTCCCCGTGGGGGAGAGGCGAAGAAGC
>JANMMM010000076.1:0-9171 GCA_031373225.1 Phyllobacteriaceae bacterium
GGAGAAGGGAAGAACGGCGCTTGTCTTCCCTTCTCCCCGTTGTCACGGGGAGAAGGTGGCCCGCCCTTCGGCTTTCGCTCAGGAGGTCGGATGAGGGGCAGCGCCGAGGCTGGCAAGTTATGAATGCTCACCTAACCCTCACCCTAAACATTGCCAATATTCTTCACCGCGCCCCGGATAATCGCCGCGAGCCGCTTGCCGCCAATGGGGGCCATGTCCTTGGTCTCCTGATGCGACAGCTCGCCGCCGGTCATGCCCGCCGCCAGATTGGTGATTACCGAACAGGCGGCGACTTTCATGTCGAGAAAGCGGGCGAGGATGACTTCCGGCACGGTGGACATGCCGACCGCGTCCGCGCCCATAAAGCGCGCCATGCGGATTTCGGCGGGCGTTTCAAAGCTTGGTCCGGAAAACCACATATAGACGCCCTTGGACAATTCGATTTTCGCGGTCCGCGCCGCATCTTCCAGCGCCGTGCGCATATCAGCGTCGTAGGCATTGGTCAGACCGACAAAGCGCTTGTCGGTCGGTTCGCCAAACAGCGGGTTGGAGCCGGAGAAATTGATATGGTCCTCAATCAGCATGACCGACCCGGGCGGCATGTCGGCGCGGACGGAACCCGCCGCATTGGTCAACAGAAGATGCGTGATGCCGATGCCGGACAGGGCTTCGAGTATGGGACGCATCGCGCCGGCGTCGCCCCTTTCGTAATAGTGCACCCGGCCTGCGATCATCAGCACCGGCACGCCCGCAAGATAGCCCGCGATCACCTCGCCGGCATGGCCGGAAACGCCGCGCGCCGGAAACCCCGGCAGTTCGGTGAAGGGGATGCGGACAGGCTTTGCCAGCTCACCGCTCAGGCCGCCGAGGCCCGAACCCAGCACCATCGCGATGCGCGGCGCCATGCCGCCGAGCCGCTTGACGAGGATGTCGACCGAAGGGTTCATTTCAATGTCTCTCCGTCAAAGCCGCGCGGGAAGATATCCTGCAGCGTCATCGCTTCGATGATGCCGGTCTGATCACATAGATAAAGCTTTGTTTTCGGCCCGGCAAACTCCGCCAGCCGCTGTCGGCAACCGCCGCAGGGGGTGCAGCTTGCCATCTTCTCGGCGACGACGCAGATTTCCGCGATCCCGCCGCCGCCGCCCATGACATAGTGGCCGAGCATTGTTGTTTCGGCGCACCAGCCTTCCGGGTAGGAAGCGACTTCGATGTTGCAGCCGGAATGGATGCGGCCGTCCTCGGTTCTAAGCGACGCGCCGACGGGGAATTTCGAATACGGCGAATGCGTCTTTTGCATCGCACCCCACGCGGCGTCGAACAGATCGCGGGGGCCAAGCTCCGGCATCTCAGCGCTCCTTCACATAGGCGACGCCGCCGGCCTTGGGCGGGATCGCCTTGCCGATGAAACCGGCGAGCAGGATGACGGTGAGGATATAGGGCGAGGCGGTGATGAGCTGCACCGGCACTTTCCAGCCGAGGCCCGGAATGCTCGCGCCCTGCAGGGGTATGGCGAAGGCCTCGAGGAAGCCGAACAGCAGACAGGCGCCGAGCGCGCCGACGGGATTCCACTTGGCGAAAATCAAAGCCGCCAGCGCGATGAAGCCGCGCCCCGCCGACATGTTGGGCGAGAAATTGGCGGACTGTGCTATGGCGAGATATGCGCCGGCGACGCCTGCGAACACGCCGCAGATCAGCACGCCCGAATACCGCAGTTTGGTGACGCTTATGCCGGCCGTGTCCACCGCCGCCGGGTTTTCACCCACGGCGCGCAGGCGCAGGCCGAAGCGCGTGCGGTAGACCACCCACCATGTCAGCGGCACGGCAAGAAAGGCGGCGTAGACCAGAAGATTGTGACCGGAAATCAGGCCCTCGTAGATTGGGCCAAGCACCGGGACATCCTTGACCGCCTGCGCGCCGGGCAGGTCAATCGGCTGGAAGCGGGTGGCGTTTTCAAGTTGAGGCGTCTTGCCGCCCTGCTTGTACCAAGCCTTGCCAAGCAGCGCCGTCATGCCCGCCGCGAGGAAGTTGATGGCGACGCCGGAGATGATCTGGTTGCCGCGCTGGGTGATGCAGGCGAAACCATGCAGCGCCGAGAACAGCATGCCCGCGCCGATGGCCGCCAACAGGCCGAGATAGGCCGAACCGGTGGAGGCGGCGGCGACGCCCGCCGCAAAGGCGGCGAACAGCATTTTGCCTTCAATGCCGATATCGAACACGCCGGAACGCTCGGAATAAAGTCCGCCGAGGCAGCAGAGCAGGATCGGCGTCGTCAGCCGGATGGTCGAATCAAGCACCGAGAGGAGGATTGTCCAGTCCATCACGCCGCCCCCGCCGCTGAAGTTTCCCGCCGCGCGAACAGCTGGCCGAAGATGGGCCGGAACATGTTTTCCAGCGCGCCTGCGAACAGGATGACCAGCGCCTGAATGATGAGGATCATGTCGCGCGAGATCGCCGGCACCTGAAACGACAGCTCCGCGCCGCCCTGATAGAGCACGCCGAACAACAGCGCCGCGAGCACCACGCCCACCGGATGCGAGCGGCCCATCAGCGCCACCGCAATGCCGACAAAGCCCGCGCCGGAGACAAAATCCAGATCCAGCTTGTGGACATTGCCCATGATCGTGTTGACCGACATCATGCCCGACAGGCCGCCGGAGATCAGCATGGCGACGATTATGATTTTCGTCGAGCGGATGCCGGCATAGGCGGCGGCGGACGGATTCAGCCCGAAGGTGCGCATCTCATAGCCCAGCTTGGTGCGCCAGATCAGGAGCCAGACCAGCCAGGCCGCGATGAGCGCGACGATGAGCGCAAGATTGGCGGGAGAGCTTCCGGCGCTTAAGCCGAAAAACTCCGATATCTGGCCAAGCCTTGGAATATAGGCTCCCGTTTCAAACGGCCGGGTTGACGGTCCCATGGCCGACAGCGGCTTCAGCACCTTGACCAGAATATAAGCCATTAGCGAGGCTGCGATGAAATTGAACATGATCGTGGTGATGACGACATGGCTGCCGCGCTTTGCCTGCAGCCAGGCGGGGATGAAGGCCCAGGCCGCGCCGAATATCCCCGCTGCGGCGATCGCCAGCGGCATGGTCACATACCAAGGCATATATTTGTCGAGCGCCAGACACACCAGCGCCGTGCCCAGCCCGCCAATATAGGCCTGCCCCTCGCCGCCAATGTTGAACAGGCCCGCGTGAAACGCGACGGCGACGCCGAGGCCGGTGAAGATGAAACTCGTCGCGTAGAACAGCGTGTAGCCGAAATTATTCAGTGACCCGAACGCGCCGTCAAACAGGATGGACACCGCATTCACAGGATTCTCGCCAATGAACAAAACCACCAAGCCTGCAACGAGAAAACCCACCGCGACGTTGACGGCGGGCATCAGGCCGTAATCGACCCAGGCGGGGAGTTTGGCAAAGGGTGAGCTCATTCGGCAGCCTCCCTGCGCTCAATCCCCGCCATCAGCAACCCGATCTCGCCCTCATCCGTTTCCGGTGAAACCTCGCCGACAATCCGCCCGGCGAACATGACCAGCACCCGGTCTGACAGCGAACGGATTTCGTCCAGCTCGACGGAGACGAGCAGTATGGCCTTGCCGGCGTCGCGCATGGCGATCAGCTGTTTGTGGATGAACTCGATCGCGCCGATGTCGACGCCGCGCGTCGGCTGGCCGACTAAAAGCACTTTCGGGTCGCGCTCCATTTCGCGGGCCAGCACAATTTTCTGCTGGTTGCCGCCGGAAAAGTTCGCGGTCTTCAGGCGGACATTGTCGGGGCGGATGTCGAACTTGCGCACCTTGATGGCCGCGTCGGCGCGCACGGCTTCGGGGTCGAGCATGGCGCCTGAGCCGTAGGCGTTGGATTCATGATAGCCGAGGATGGAGTTCTCGCTTTCCTCAAACGGCAAAACGAGGCCCATATGCTGCCTGTCCTCCGGCACGTGCGCGACGCCGCGTTCGCGCATTCTGGCAGGGTCCGCCTCATGCACGGGATCGACGGGTTCGCCGTCGATAAATATTTTGCCGGACACCGCTTTTGTAATCCCCGCAAGCGTGGCGAGAAGCTCCGACTGGCCGTTGCCTGAAACACCGGCGATGCCGACGATTTCACCGGCGCGCACGTTGAACGAGACATTATCGACGCGCGCGACCTTCCACTCATCGCGCACCGTCAGGTTCTCGACGCGCAGCATTTCCTTGCCGGGTTTGGCGGGGCTCTTGTCAACCTCCAAAAGCACACGGCGGCCGACCATAAGTTCGGCCAGCTCCTGCGGGCTGGTTTCAGAGGTCTTGCGCGTCGCCACCATCTCGCCGCGCCGCATCACCGACACATTGTCGGTGACCGCCATGATCTCGCGCAGCTTGTGGGTGATGAGAAGGATGGTTTTGCCCTGGTCTTTCAAGATGTGCAGAATGCGGAAGAGATGATCGGCCTCGGCCGGTGTGAGCACGCCGGTCGGCTCGTCGAGGATCAGCGTCTCCGCGCCGCGCGTCAGCGCTTTCAGGATTTCGACGCGCTGCTGCAGCCCTACGGGCAGGTCTTCAATCAGCTGGTCCGGATCGACGTCCAACTCATATTCATCCGCCAGCTGCTTCAGCCGCGCCCGCGCCTTGTCCTCGCCGCCCTTCAACAGCGCCCCGCCTTCAACGCCGAGGATGATGTTCTCAAGCACCGAGAAATTCTCCACCAGCATGAAATGCTGATGCACCATGCCGATGCCCGCCGCGATGGCGTCCTGACTGGTGCGGATATGGGCGGTTTTGCCGTTGACTTTAATCTCGCCGGAATCGGCGTGGTAAAACCCGTAAAGGATCGACATCAAAGTCGATTTGCCTGCGCCGTTCTCGCCGATCACGCCATGGATCGTGCCTTTGGCCACCGAAAGATTGATGTCCTTGTTGGCGTGCACAGCGCCGAACTTCTTGTCGATATGAATGAGCTCAATGGCGAGCGGAAGCGGCGCTGCCATGCTAAAGTCCCCTCAAAGACGAGAATGAAGTCATGCAATCAGTTCCCAATCCGCTATTCTGCTATTTTTGACCAGACAGTCAAATTATATCTTGTTGTCACAAGCTAGCACGGGATTTGCCCGGAGCAATGCCTATTCACACATGCTCGACATGGGCGGGGCAAGACAATAGGAAGGGCCATGAGCGAAGCCCGTATCACCGAACTTGAAATGATAGCCGCCCATCAGGCGCGTACGATTGAAGACCTTTCGGCAATGGTTGCAGAGCAGTGGAAAATCATCAACGCCATGCGCAAACGGCTCGACGAGATGTCGGAGCGGTTTCAGGCGGTGGAGGAGACCGCGCTGGGAAGGCCGAAGAACGCGAAGCCGCCGCACTGGTGAGCGCAGAAGCGCAAACGCCGCCTAAAAGAGGACGACGCTGCGGATTGACTCGCCTTTTTCCATCAGTTCGAACGCATGATTGATCTCATCGAGCGGCATTGTGTGGGTGATGAGATCGTCGATGTTGATCTTGCCTTCCATGTACCAATCGACAATCTTCGGCACGTCGGTCCGTCCGCGCGCGCCGCCGAATGCGGTGCCTTTCCAGACGCGGCCGGTGACCAGCTGGAACGGTCGGGTGGCGATTTCCTTGCCGGATGCCGCCACGCCGATGATGATGCTTTCACCCCAGCCGCGGTGCGTGCATTCGAGCGCCTGGCGCATAATGTCCACATTGCCGATGCATTCGAACGAGAAATCCGCGCCGCCGCCGGTCAGGTCCACAATCGCCTGCACCACCTTGTCGCGGCCGGCTTCATCGGGGTTGATAAAATGCGTCATGCCGAATTTCTTCGCCATGGACACCTTTGACGGATTCAAATCAACGCCGATGATCTTGTCAGCGCCGACCATGTGCGCGCCCTGAATGACGTTGAGGCCGATGCCGCCGAGTCCGAACACGACAACGTTCGCGCCCGGCCAGACTTTCGCCGTGTTGATCACCGCACCGATGCCGGTGGTGACGCCGCAGCCGATATAGCAAATCTTGTCGAACGGCGCGTCCTCGCGCACTTTCGCCAGCGCGATTTCCGGCAGCACCGTGAAGTTCGAAAATGTCGAGCAGCCCATATAGTGGAAGACATCCTTGCTGTCGCATTTGAAGCGGCTCGACCCGTCCGGCATGACGCCCTTGCCCTGCGTGGCGCGGATCGCCGTGCACAGGTTTGAGCGGCGAGAGGTGCAGGTTTTGCATTGGCGGCATTCGGGCGTGTAGAGCGGGATGACATGATCGCCCACTTTCAGGCTTGTCACGTCCGCGCCGACCTCGCGCACAATGCCCGCGCCTTCGTGGCCGAGAATGGCGGGGAACAGGCCTTCGGGGTCCGCGCCTGACAGCGTGTACAGGTCCGTATGGCAGACGCCTGTGGCCATCACTTCCATCAGCACTTCGCCGGCCTTCGGGCCCTCAATGTCAATAGTTTCGATGGTCAGCGGCTTGCCTGCGGCCCAAGCAACAGCGGCGCGTGTTTTCATGACTTTTCTCCAAAACATCGCCGCAGCACCGGCGGCGTCACCACAACAGTTTTTCTAACCGGAAAATCCCCGCCATACTTTTTGGCGGGGACTTGACCGGAGGTTCAGCGGCCAAGGGCCTTTGGCATGATTATTTCCGTGCAGTCACACCCGCCAGCTTTGCCGCGTTGCCGGCCAGCGCGTCCATCAGCGCCGGTGACAGACAGTCATAGGTTTCGAGGCCGATTGCCTTGAAGCGGTTGCGGATGCTCTTCATCTCCGAAGGGGCGACGCCGGACTCGATCACCGAGGAAACAAAAGCAGCGAACTGCGGTTCCTGCCAGCCCTTGTCATCCGACAGTTCGACATGGATGAAATCCAGCCCCTTGAACGCATGGTCCTTGCGCGTAACCGGCCCGTACATATGGACGCCACAGCCCGTGCAGGCATGGCGCAGGATCAGCGCGTTCTCGTCGACAATCTTCAGCTTCTTGGCGTTGGCTGTGACTTTGACCTTGTCATGCGGCACGACGGCGACGACCGAAAATATCGCCCCCTTCGGCTTCCAGCACTTGGTGCAGCCGCAGGCATGATTGTGCACAACCTGTGAGGAAATGCTGACTGTGACGGGGTCGCTCTTGCAGTGGCACTTCAGCGTCCCGCCCGCGAATGTCTTGGAGCCTTTTTTGAAGCCCTTGTCGAGGGCCGGATGTAACTTGATTGCCATGGATGACCTCCCAATCATATGCCGCAGGGTGAGTGTGTGTGCAAAATACTGTTCCGTCAAATAGTTTGTGATGCTGCAAACACTGGCGGCCGGAAAGTTGGAAATAAAAAGCGGGTGCGCGAAAGCCGGGAAACTATTGAGTGGCAGCGGACTACCACATTTCGGTCACACCGGTCATTTCATGAGCTTCCTGAGGCGCGGCGACAAGACGTTTTCATAAAGATAGTCGATGCCGCGCCGCCATGATTCGTCTGTGTTGCCGCGCAGATCCACATTTGCCGCCGCGACAGCCTGTTCGGCGGCGGCATCGTGAACCTGAACATTGATGTTGAGAATGAGCTCCGAGATTTTATGCACTGTTCCGGTGACGGCGTAATTTGCACCCAGCTCCCGCGCATATACATCCGCGCAGTTTCCGCAATATTGCAGATTGGCAGCCGCCGCTTTTGCCGCGACAGGCGCGGTGTCGATGAGATCGAACTGACCGGATGCCGCAATGTGGCCGCGCAGCCGTTCAGTGATCATCGCAAGCCGCTTCGTTTCAGCCTCAATTCTTTCGGGAGCGCCCGCAATGTCACCGCTGCGGACAATTTCCAATTCAAAGACGGCGATTTTTTCGCCAGCCTGAAGGGTGCCCACAAAAACCAAAAGCCAGACGACCGCTGACACAAGACTTTTGACAGGGGTTGAATATCGTTCTGCTTGGGTTAGGCTCATATCGGCACCCGGGCATAACATCATTCAGCGCAATGCTGGATGACAGAGCAAAGAAGCGACGCGATGTTATGAGAAACAGCGTGCCAAATGTCCATTCGGTTTTGATCATCCTGTTGCTGGCGCTTGTCAATCTCAGCGGAGCGCGCGCACAGACAGAGCCAGCGAAAAGTGCGGCTCCTGTCACCGAAATCAAGATCGGTTATCTGCGCGCCTTTGAGCCGAAGCTGGCTTTGTCGGTGCTCGACATTCCGCCGCGCGATGAGGGTGTGGCGGGCGCGGAGACCGCCATCGGTGACAATAACACGACGGGAAAATTTCTCGGACAGGCATTTGCGCTTGATGTCGCAGAGGTGAAGCTGGGGGCCGATGTCACCTCCGTCTTCGATGACATGCTTGCTAAAGGCGAGCGCTATATTCTCGCCGACATTTCGGCAAAACAGCTTCTCTCGATCGCGGATATCGCCCGAGACAGGGGCGCGCTCCTTTTCAATGTCGGCGCCACCGACGACAGCCTGCGCGAGGAGGATTGCCGCATAAATGTCTTCCACACCGCCCCGACACGCACGATGCTGGCGGACGGGTTGGCGCAGTATCTGGTCTGGAAACAGTGGCGCAGATGGGTACTGCTCTACGGATCGCACGCGCCGGATCAATTATTTGCTGACGCGCTGCGCCGCGCCGCAACCCGGTTTGGCGGCGAGATTGTTGCTGAAAAGCTGTTTGAGGACACAGGCACTGCGCGCAGGACCGATTCCGGCATCGTGCAGATCCAGCGGCAGATGCCGGTGTTTACCCAGGACCTGCCGGATCATGATGTGGTTTTGGTCGCCGACGAAAGCGAAGTTTTTGGAACCTATGTGCCTAACCGGACTTGGATTGCGCGCCCCGTTGCCGGAACGGCTGGCCTTGTTCCCACCGCATGGCATCCCGCCAGCGAGCAATGGGGCGGCACGCAGATCCAGAACCGCTTCGCCAAGAAAAACGGCCGGCGCATGCTGTCGAAAGACATGTCCGCATGGACCGCCGTCCGGATAATCGGCGATGCCGCAACGCGCACGAATGGCGCCGACCCGCAAAAGATCAACGCCTTCATCCGCGCTGACGATTATTCCATCGCCGCCTTCAAAGGACAGAAGCTGACATTCCGCAAATGGAACTGGCAGCTGCGCCAGCCGGTGTTTCTGGGAGACGCGCGCTCTGTTGTTTCAACTTCGCCGCAGGAAGGCTTCCTGCACCAGTTTTCCGAGCTCGAC
>JANMMM010000093.1:0-54236 GCA_031373225.1 Phyllobacteriaceae bacterium
CCAGCAATTCGTCCAGCGAGCCATAGGCCCGCTCAACCCCCAGCGCCGCCGCCCGCGCCGCGCCCCGTTCCGCCGTCGAGCCCAGCAAGCCCGCAATTGGAATGCCCAGCCTTCGCAGCGCCTCGATATGCACGGTCCCAATAAAGCCTGTGCCGATAACGGCCGCGCCGATGCGGGTGAAATCAGTCATGACAATTTCTTCCTGCCTGCCACATCGTCACGCAATCGAATAGCCCCCGTCAATAGGCAGACAGACGCCCGTCATGAACCGCGCCGACGAGGAGGCGAGGAACAGGACCGGCCCCGCAACATCCTCCGGCTGCCCCCAGCGCCCCATCGGCGTGCGCAGGTTCACAGCGGCCACGTGGGCGGGATCGGCGCGGCTCTTGGCCGATTGCTGCGTGACGATGAAGCCCGGCGCGACCGCGTTGACGCGGATGCCGTCCGGCGCCCAGGCGATGGCGAGCGATTTGGTCAGCTGCGCCACGGCGGCTTTGCTCGCGCCATAGGCCGGATTTCGCGGGCTGCCGAATGTCGCATACATGGAAGCGATGTTGATGAGGACACCGCGCTGCGCCTTCAGCTGCGGATAAAACGCTTCCGCCATGCGGAATGTGCCGTGCAGGTTCACATTCACCACATGCTCGAAAAAGGACGGCTCCATCTCCTCGCCGCGCGAGGTGATGGCGGCGCAGTTGACGAGGATGTCGAGCAACCGGGTGCGGCGCGAGAGTTCGCGCACGGCTTTCAGATTGGTCACGTCGAGCTGCGTGTAGGCGAACCGCGCCCGGTCCTCTTCAGCTGGCTCCGGCTCCGCTCCGGTGATGGCGACTGCCGCTCCGGCGTCCTGAAACTCACGGGCGATGGCAGCGCCTATGCCCGCGCGGCTCGCCCCGACTACCAGCACGCTTGCGCCGGAAAAATCAAAACTGCCTGAGCGCGTCATGACCCTCTCCCCAACTAAGCCTAGGGCTGGGCCGGTTCATCTGCAACAGGATTTTCATTCGCGGTGAAGTTGACCTCACCGGGAGTAGGGCGACGCGCGCGCTGCGCGACTCAGCCAATTGCACCTGTCACCTGCTGTTCGAAATCGATTAGCGCGCCGCTCATGGGAACAGAGGCATCGCCAAGCAGAAACACCGCCAACCGCGCTGCTTCCTCCGCCGTGACCAGCCGGCCGAGCGGCAGGTTGGCAGCTTCCTCACTCTCCCATCCCGGCCCTCTTCCGAGAACTTCGGACTGCATTCGCTTCTCGCTCTCGGTCGCCACCCAGCCAAGGTTGATGCCGTTGACACGGATCCGGTCCGCCATATGCGCGTTTGCGGCGTTGCGCGTCAGCGTCGCCAGTGCGCCCTTGGTGGCGGAATAGATGGCAAGCTCCGCTCTGCCGCAATGGGCGTTCACTGACAGAATGTTGACAATCGATCCCGGCGCATTCCTCGTCAGCATATCCTTGATCGCCTCTTGCATCAGCAAGAATGAGGCGCGGGCATTGACTGCAAACAGCTCATCCCAGATGGCTTGCGTGCCCGTGACGAATGACCCTCGGGTGGTCAGTCCAGCGGCATTCACCAGCCCGTCAATCCGGCCAAAGCGCGCCAATGCCGCAGCGGCGATGACAGCGGGGGCGGCGGTGTCTGCGAGATCGGCGGTGACACAATACAGCGCGCTCCCGACATTCAGTTCCGCTGCCGCCCGTTGAAGCCCCGGTTCGTCACGGTCCGTCAGCACCAGCGCCCCGGCTCCCTCTTCAACAGCCCGCCGCGCGACCGCCAAGCCTATGCCGCTGGCGGTGCCTGTCACCAGAATCACCTTTTCGGACAGACCCATTTCCATGCGCGTTCCCCTTCTGCGGACGCCGGCTTCCTGCGGTTGCCCGCCGCTTTCAACAGCCTTATGCCGACAACTGAAGTGCGGCGGTTGCTTTTCCCGGCCAGAGGCCCAATCTAACTGTCAGCGATCTGTTGCAAAGCCCGGTGGACATGCCAAAACAGAAAAAAATCCTCATCCTCTTCGCCCATCCGCGCCTTTCCACCTCCGTGGTGCAGACGGCGATGCTGAAAGCAATTGACGGTCTGGAGAATGTCACCTTCCACGACCTCTACGCCGCCTATCCGGACTTCCTCATCGATGTGAAGCGCGAACAGGAGCTGCTTCTGGCGCACGACATTTTCGTCTTCCAGCATCCGTTCTACTGGTATTCCTCGCCTGCCATCATCAAGGAATGGCTGGATCTGGTTTTGGAAAACGGCTGGGCCTATGGGACCGGCGGGTCGAAGCTGCACCGGAAATTTATGATGAACGCGGTGTCGACCGGCGGCAACCGCGAGGCCTATCACAGGAGCGGGCGCAACCGGTTTGAAATTTCACACCTGCTCGCGCCGTTTGACCAGAGCGCACATCTGTGCGGTATGGCCTATCTGGCGCCCTTCGTCATCCACACCGGGCGGCATATGAGCGCGGCGGAGCTGTCGGGCGAGGCGGAGAATTACCGCGAGCTGCTGGCGGATCTGCGCGACGGTCGCGCCGATCCGTTGAAGCGGCTCGCCAAGGGCTATGACCTGCCGAAGGCGTTTGGCGCGCTGGCGGCGAGGGCTGAACATGCATCTTGAGGATTTCCTGCTCGGCGCTTTCGTCTATCTCGCCGCCGCCGTCATCGCCGCGCCCATCGCCATGCGGTTAGGCCTCGGCTCGGTGCTCGGCTATCTTGTTGCGGGCATCGTCATTGGCCCATCGGTCAGCGGCCTGATCGGCGGCAATGAGGGCCAGAGCGTCATGCATTTCGCCGAGTTCGGCGTCATCGTCATGCTGTTTCTGGTCGGACTGGAATTGCAGCCTTCGAAACTCTGGGATTTGCGGCGGCCGATTCTCGGGCTGGGCGGATTGCAGGTGGCGGGCAGCGCAGCGGGGATCGGCGGCGCGGCGCTGCTGCTTGGTTTTGAGTGGAAGGCGGCGCTGACCATCGGGCTTGTGCTGGCGCTGTCGTCCACGGCGATTGTCCTGCAAAGCATGCAGGAGCGCGGGCTGATGAAAACGTCTGTCGGGCAATCGACCTTTTCGGTGCTCCTGTTTCAGGACATATCCGTCATCCCGATGCTGGCGCTTCTGCCGCTGCTGGCTGTGCACGGGGCCAGCGGCGATGAAAGTAACAGCCTCATCGCGGGTCTGCCCGCATGGGCGCAGACGCTGGCGGTGCTGGGCGCGGTGGCGGCGATCATCCTTGCCGGGCGCTATCTGATGCGGCCCCTGTTCCGCATCGTCGCAGGGGCGAAAATACGGGAAATCTTTGTGGCGTTCGCGCTCCTGATTGTTGTCGGCATCACGCTGCTGATGCAGCTGGTGGGCTTGTCGGCGGCGCTGGGCACGTTCCTCGCGGGCGTGGTGCTGGCGGAAAGCGAATACAGGCATGAGCTGGAGCAGGACCTTGACCCGTTCAAAGGCCTGCTGCTGGCGGTGTTTTTCATCGCCGTCGGGGCGGGAATTGATTTCGGCCTCTTGATGAGCGAGCCGGTGAAGATCATTTCCTATGTGCTCGGCTTTGTCCTCATCAAACTGATTGTCCACTTCCTCGTCGCCAAACTCTTTCGCATCCCGACGCCTGACGCTTCGCGCTTCTCCTTCATGCTGGCGCAGGGCGGCGAGTTTGCTTTTGTGCTGATTTCATTTGTCGCGGGGCTAGGACTTCTCGGAGTTGCCGACGCCGGAATGCTGGTGGCGGTCGTTGCCATATCCATGGCCCTCGCGCCGCTGCTGATCATTTTCGAGGAGAAGGTGATCCAGCCGCTGTTCGCGCGCGGAGGCGTGCTGCGCGAGCCGGACGTGATTGACGAGACCGAGGCCAAAGTCATCATCGCCGGCTATGGCCGCTTCGGCATGACGGTCGGGCGCTTGCTGCAGGCCAACGGGTTCAAGTCTGTCGTGCTGGATCACGACACCGAGCAGATCGACGCGCTGCGCAGGTTTGGCATTAAACTGTTCTATGGCGACGCCTCCCGCATCGACCTGTTGGAGGCGGCGGGCGCGCGCGAGGCGCAGATTCTGGTCGTGGCGGTGGATGACCGCGACAAGGCCAGTGAAATCGCCGCCGCCGCGCAGAAGAACTTTCCGAACCTGCGCATTTTCGCCCGCGTCTTTGACCGGGTGCACGCCTATGAGATGGTCAATGCCGGTGTGAAGGACTTTTACCGCGAGGTGTTCGACGCCTCGGTGCAGATGGGCGAGGACGCTTTGGTGGCGCTCGGCAAACACCCATATGAGGCGCACCGCGCCGCGCTGCTGTTCAAGGCGCATGACGAGGAGCTGTTGCACCGGGCGGCGGCGCTTCAGGGCGACACAGCGGCGCTGATCGACATCGCGCGCAAGGGACGGGCGGAGATTTCCAACGTGCTCGACGCGGACCGGACGGGCACGCCGGTCAGTTCGGAGGAGGCGTGGATCGCGAAGGAGCGGCCGGATCAGTGAAGGCTCGGCCGCCAGAGCCGGAGTGGAACGTGCCGCGCCATGTAAAGAAAGTCCCGGTCGGCGGTCAACATTGTCAGTCTGTGCCGAATGCAAAGCTGTGCCAGAAGCGCGTCAACCGTTCCCACTTGCACCCCAGCATTTCTGCAGGCGTTTTTCAGGTCCGCAGCCTCGATATGGTCGCTTTTGCCCGGGAAAAGGAATGACAGGCTGGAGAACTGATCTATAAGCGCAGCGCGCCGTTTTGGTCCGGCTATGCCTTGGAGCACTTCCTGCAACACCAGCCCGGTTGTGAGCACCTGCGTTCCGTCAGCAAGTGCGCGCGCGAGCGCCTGTGTCTCTGGAGTGTCGGGAGGGGTGTCGCGGCGCAGCGCCAGCGACCATACGCTGGTGTCAACAAACAGACTCACTTCCGGGAACGCTCGGCTTTGTAGTCATAGCCGGGCTGCCAGTCGAACTTGCCGAATAGTTCAAGCATGTTCTTTTGACTTCGCCTCGCGACGAATTCCTCAAGCGCCATCGTCACAGCGTCTTTCTTCGACCGCTTTCCGCTCAACTCCACCGCCTTTTCAAGCAGCGCTTGATCTATGTCGAGATTGGTGGCCATGTGCAAACTCCTGCACAATGATTAGCACAAAGAAAGCTCGGGAACAAGGAAATCTTGCGAACCCGCTAATCCCCCAGCACCATCAAACTCTCCCGGTCAAAAGCCAGGGTCACCACATCCCCGTGTTTCGGCGGCGGGCTTGTGGGGTCGTTGAATGTGTCGAAGGCGATGACCGCACCGCCCGCATTGACTTTTATGCGCAGGACTGAGCCGAGGAACTCAATGCCGGTGATTTTTCCGGACATTTTCACGTCGCCTTTTTCGCTTTTCAAGCTGATGGTTTCCGGGCGCAGCGCGAAGGTCAGGCTTGAACCCTTCGTGGCGGAGGCGGGGAGTTTGAGGCCGGACACTTCGACGCCGTTGAGATCAATTTCGCCCTTTGCCGGATCGGTCACCGTTCCGCTCAGCATCGACAGCGTGCCGACGAACTGCGCCACGAATCTTGTGGCCGGGCGGTTGTAGATTTCGAACGGCGTGCCGATCTGGTCGGCGACGCCCTGATGCATGACGACGACGCGGTCGGAGATGGACAGCGCCTCCTCCTGATCGTGGGTGACGAAGATGGCGGTGATGCCGAGGCGCTGCTGGATGGCGCGCATCTCCTCGCGCAGCGACACGCGGATTTTCGCGTCGAGCGCCGACAGCGGTTCGTCGAGAAGGAGAACGCGCGGGCGCACGGCAAGCGCTCTTGCCAGCGCGACGCGCTGCTGCTGGCCGCCGGAGAGCTGGAACGGGTAGCGGTCGCCCAGCTCCTCAAGGCCGATCAGTTTCAGCATTTCGCCGACCCGCACATCAATGTCCGCGCGGTTTTCGCCGGCCACTTTCAGGCCAAAGCCGACATTCTGCGCGACGGTCAGATTCGGAAACAATGCGTAGGCCTGAAACATCATGCCGATATTGCGCTGGCTCGGCTTCAGCCCGACGACATCTTTGCCGTCTATGCGGATATTTCCAGTCGTCGGCGTTTCAAACCCGGCGACCATGCGCAGCACAGTGGTCTTGCCGCAGCCGGAGGGGCCGAGCAGCGAGACGAACTCGCCCTTGTCGATGTTGAGGGAAAAATCTTTGACCACGCGGTTCGGGCCGAAGCTCTTTTCCAGATGTTCGATTTCAAGAAAAGCCATCAGCGCTGCGCCTGTGTGTGTCTGGAGAAAATTGTGACCAGCTGAATGAGCCCCATGCAGCCCCAGGTGATGCCGAACGAAATCACGGCGAGCGCGGCGGGCTCATAGGCCTTGTTGCCGCCCATCCAGACCATGAAGGGGCCGAAGGCCGGGCGGTTCAAAAGCGCGGCGATGACATATTCGCCGATGACAATGGCGAAGGTCAGGAACGCGCCGGACAGCACGGCCACCAGCACGTTGGGAAGAATAATCCGGCCAAGAATCGTGCCCCAGCCCGCGCCAAGCGACTGGGCGGCTTCGGTGAGGGTCTGAACATCGAGCGTGCGCAATCCCGTGTCCACCGCGCGGTACATGTAGGGCAGCGAGAGTACGACGTAGCCGAGCATCAGAAGCACATTGGTGCCCGCCGCGCTTCCGGTCAGCGGCAGCCAGCTCGATGTGTTGTAAAGGCGGATGTAACCGAAGACGATGACGATCGGCGGGATGACCAGCGGCAGCAGCGTGATGAACTCAATCAGCGGCCGCGCGTTGGGCAGCTTGAGCCGGACCCAGAAGGCGGTGGGCGTGACGATCAGGACGCCGACAACAATCGTGACCAGCGCCATGATGATCGAGTAGGTGAACGTCGCCAGGAACTCAGGGTCGGCGAAAACGTTGCGGTAGGCGTCGAACGAATAGACGCCGCGCCGGGCGCGCAGCGAGAATTCAAACATGCCGGCGAGCGGCAGGAAGAAATACAGGAGGCTGACAATGAAGATGACCCAGGACCAGAAGCGCGGCGTTCTCATTTCATCCACCGTTCGGCTCTGGCGCGCAGCACGATGTAAACAATATTGGCGATGCCGGTGATGACGATCATGCCGAAAGCGATGGCATAGCCGAGATGAGGGTTCTGCAGCGTGTCGCCGCGGATCTGCGCGAAAAGTTTGATCGGCACGATGGTGAGCGACGATCCGGTGAGCGCCATGGCGGTCGCCACCGCGCCGAACGCGTTGGCGAACAGCAGCGCGAAAGTTCCAAGCAGCGACGGCCACAGAACCGGAAAGGCGACCATGCGCCAATATTGCAGGCCGCTCGCGCCGAGGCATTCCGCCGCCTCGCGCCATTCGCGCTTCAGCCCGTCCAGCGCCGGGGTGATGATGAGCACCATCAGCGGGATCTGGAAATAGAGATAGACCATGCACAGGCCGAAGAAGCTGATGAGATTGAAGCCCGTTGCGTAAATGTTGACCCCGAACACTTCGCGCATCACGACGGTGATGAGGCCGAGGCGGCCGAGCGTGGCGATGAAGGCGAAGGAGAGCGGCACGCCGGCGAAATTCGAGGCGACGCCGGAAAATGTCATCACGGCGCTGCGAAGCGCCTTCGGCAGGCCGCCATGGATCACCGCCGCCGCCAGCAGAAAGCCGATGAGGCAGCCGAGCAGCGCGGTGATGGCGCTGATTTTCATCGACACATAAAAGGGCCCGGTGATGCTCGGATCGGCAAGGCCGGCCACATTCTCAAGGGTGAACCGCCCAGCGGGATTCTGAAACGCGCCGAGCACGATGTGCATCGTCGGCAGAACAAGGAACAGAAGCGCGAACAACAGGAACGGCGCAAGGCCCAGCCAGCGCGTTAAAGACCCAAACAATGCTGTGCTGGCGTTCGCTTTCGTCATGTGCGTCCCGGCAGTTGAGGCCCCGCCCTCCGTTCAGAAGGCGGGGCCGTAGGCAGGATCAGATCACTTGACGGTCGCGCCGACCATGGCGTCCCAGCCGGTCGTCACAACTTCCTTGTTCGCGCCCTGCTCCTCAACAGTCGGGAACACGGCGGCCGCATAGGCTTCAGCAGGCGGCAGCTTGGCAAGCAGATCAGCGGGGATTTTGCCGGCTTTCGACATGGCGTCGAAACGCGCCGGGTGGCAGTAGCCCTTCAGCCAGGCCAGCTGGCCCTCGTCGGAGTAAAGATGCTCCATCCAGAGTTTTGCGGCGTTCGGATGCGGCGCGTAGGCACTGATCGCCTGCACGTAGACGCCGGCCAGAACGCCGGACTTCGGCACGATGACCTCCATCGGCGGATTGCCCTTCAGACTGTCGCGCCACGCGAGCAGATTATAGTCCCAGGCCGCGACAATCGGCGTCTGCCCTTGAGCGATGGTGCCGGACTTGGCGGAGACCGGCACGAAATTGCCCGCCTTGTTCAGCTCCGCCATGAATTCAAGACCCTTGGTCCCCGAATCCTTGCCGGGCGCCGCGCCGCGCGACATGCCGGCGGACAGGATGGCGAGAATGGCCTGATTTGACGCTTTCGGATCGCCGGTCAGGGCGACGGAATTGGCATATTCCGGCTTGAGCAGGTCGGCCCAGTCGGCGGGCATGGTCTTGACGAGGTCCTTGTTCACGCCAAACGCCATGACGCCGTAATAGTCGCCATACCAATGGCCGTCGGCGTCCTTGATATTGTCCGGAATCTCAGCCCAGGTCGCGACCTTGTAGGGCTGGGTCAGGCCGTCGGCCTTGGAGGTCGGGCCGAATGCGAGGCCAACGTCGATCACGTCCGGCGCCTGCGGGCCTTTATTGTCCTTGTTTGCCTTGATCGCCTCAATTTCGTCGGCGGAGCCGGCGTCCGGGTTCAGCTCGTTGACCTTTATGTCGGGATATTTGGCCTTGAACCCGTCAATGACGCCGCCATAGCCGCACCAGTCGTGCGGAAGGGCGATAACTGTCAACTCGCCTTCGGTCTTTGCGGCGGCCATGAGTTCGTCCATCGACTGGCCGAAGGACGGGACGCTGAGCGAGGCGGCAAGCGCCGATCCTGCGGCGAGCGAGGCGATAAATTTTCTTGTGAGTGTCATCATAGGCTCCCTGTTTCCCGCTATGATTCAAGCGGCGATGCCGCTGATTAGCCGGGTTATCTGACAGTCCTGTGACAGAGTTTCCCGTGTCACGGACAGGAAAGGCAGCAAAGCGCCAATTTTGTGAAAAGGCAACGGGCGGGGCGGGAAATTCGACCGTCCGGTCAAAATATTTGTTAGCCGACATCCAGCATGATTTTGCCGATGTGCAGGCTTTCCTCCATCCGCTCATGCGCCCGCCAGGCGTCTTTGAGCGGGTAGATCATGTCGATCATCGGCACGACGGCGCGGGATTGAAGCAGCGGCCAGACTTTGGCTTCAAGCTCTGCGGCAAGATGCGCCTTGAACGCCAACGGCCGCGCGCGCAGCGTGGATCCGGTGTGGGTCAGGCGCTTCATCATCAGTTTGGAAAAATCCGCCTCGACCCGCGCGCCCAGCAGGAAGGCGATCTGCACGATGCGGCCGTCCATGGCGGCGGCGTCGTAGTTGCGGGAAATGTATGATCCGCCCACCATGTCGAGTATGACGTCGGCGCCCTTGCCCTCCGTGGCTTCTTTGACGGCGGCGACGAATTCCTGGGTCTTGTAATTGATGGCGCGGTCCGCGCCGAGCTTGAGCAGCGCCGCGCATTTTTCGTCCGAACCGGCTGTGACGATAACATAGGCGCCGAATTTTGACGCAAGTTGGATCGCCGTCGTGCCAATCCCCGACGCGCCGCCATGCACCAGAAGCGTCTCGCCTTTCTGCAAGGCTCCGCGCTCGAAGACATTGTGCCAGACGGTGAAAAAGGTTTCAGGAATGGCGGCGGCCTCCACCATGGTCAATGCCGCCGGAACGGAGAGCGCATTGCTATCATCGACCACGCAATATTCCGCATAGCCGCCGCCGGGAACCAGCGCGCAGACCTTGCCGCCGATCCTGAACCGCCCGGCGTTTTCACCAACAGCCACGACTTCGCCGGAAATTTCAAGGCCGGGAATAAGGCTTGCCCCATGCGGCGGGGCGTATTTTCCCTCGCGCTGCATAATGTCCGGCCGGTTGACGCCTGCCGCGGTGACTTTGACGAGGATTTCTGACGGCCCGGGTTGCGGCACGGCCATCTTCACCGCCTGCAGCGCCCTTGGGCCTCCGGGGGCGGTGATTTCGACCGCAGTCATCATGTCGGGAATGCGCATGTAGTGATTAACTCCGGTTCTTGAACAAACGCCGATTCGCAGTAGGGTGAGTTAAGTCAGTTCAGGAGGCAATAAGATGGCATTGTTTGACGATGACCGGCCAAAGCCGAAACGGGCGCATGAGATCGGCCAGGATTTGGCGCTGCTGTCGGTCGGCGATCTGGACGAGCGGATCGGAATATTGAAAGCCGAAATCGTCCGGCTTGAGGGCGACAAGGTTACCAAGCAGGCGACGCGCATGGCGGCGGAGTCATTGTTCAAACTGGGCTGAGGGAACGGAACATGAATAGACTTCAAATGTGCCTCGCGGCTTGGCTGTTATCAGCAGCGCCGTCCTTTTCCGGCGAAATCACCGATGCGGCGGCGAAGGCCGAGGCGCTGCTCGGCGAGGGTAAATTTCAGGAGAGTCTCGCAGCGCTGGACGCGGCGCGAGATGCGATTTGGCAAAAAGCGCCGCTGACGTTCGGCAAGACGCTGTTCGTCGTCTCCGATCCCGGCGGCTACGGAGTCTATGACCTGCGCGACAATAACGAGTTCAAACCAGGCGAGCAGCTGGTGATCTACACCGAACCGCAGGGCTATGCCCATGGGCGCGACGGGGCGATCTACCTTTTGAACCTCAAGCTCGACTTTGAAATCAAGCGCAAGGCGGGCGAGAGCCTCGCCAAGCAGGAGAACTTCTCCGCCTGGACCTTGCGCAGCCGCGTGGCGAACCGGGAATTCATGGGCAAGGTCACGTATAATTTCACCGGGATTGAGCCGGGGGAATATGAGGTGGTCACGACGGTGAGGGACCAGAACTCGGCGAAGAGCGGATCGTTTGCGATGCCGTTCAGGATCGTGCCTTGACGCGAAAATAATTGTCCGCGCCCTCGCAGCTCACCCAGCCTTCGCCATGATTGAGATGGAGTGAGGACGCCAAAATGGGATCACTTTGGCGGACGCACTCCCTCCAGCCGTCATTCCGGGGCCGCGCAGCGGAACCCGGAATCCAGAGATGGGATGCTGGCAAGCGGGCTGCAATGAGTGGTTTGGCTGGCTTGAACCCGGTTGGCGCAGGAGCGAAACTTCGCTCTTCGCCACTCTGGATTCCGGGTTCCGCTTCGCGGCCCCGGAATGACGGAACTGGGTCGGCGACCGCCAACGTGATTCCATTTGAGCAACCGATGCGCTAGACTGACGCCCAATCTTCACTCCATTCTTGAGCGCGCCCATGTACCGATCCCTCGTCGCCGTTTTCGCTCTCCTGTGCGGCACGGCGTTTCTGCAGGCGGGCAGCGGACTGCAGAGCCTCATCATGCCCTTGCGCGGGCAAATCGAGGGGTTTTCCACGACACAGCTCGGCCTGTTCGGAACGGCCTGGGCGGCGGGGTTTGTGATTGGCTGCATGAGCGCGCCGCGGCTTGTCGGGCGGGTCGGGCATATCCGCGCCTTTGGCATTCTGTCGGCGTTCGGCGCGGTCGTGGTGCTGGTGTCCGGCATCGTCGTCAATCCCATCACCTGGACGGCGCTGCGCTTTTTCACCGGCTTCACCATGGCCGGCGCTTTCATGATTATCGAGAGCTGGCTGAACGAGAAGGCCTCGAATGAAAACCGCGGGATGATTTTCGGGCTTTACACAATGGTGTCGCTCGCCGCCGTCACGGTCGGACAGCTCGGCGCGGCGGCTGCGGATGTGACGACGCCGGTCCTGTTTGTCGTCGCCGGCATCCTGTTCTGCTTTGCGCTGATCCCGACCGCCATTTCTACGGCGGAGACGCCGCGCCCTATTGAAAATGTCTCGCTGGACCTTGGCGCGATCTGGCGCAATTCGCCGATCGCCGCCGCCGCCTGTTTTCTGATCGGCGTTTCCAATGGCGCGTTTGGCACGCTGGGGCCGGTCTATGGCGCGCAGATCAAACTGTCGCCCGCCTATGTCGCTTACATGATGAGCCTGCCGATCATCGCCGGCGCCGCCATGCAGCTGCCGTTCGGCCGTCTGTCGGACAGGACCGACCGGCGCTACGTGCTGGCCGGCATCGCAGCGGCCGGCGCGATGATTGGCCTCTTTATGGTCATTGCGCGCCCGCAGTCCGCCGTCCTTGTCCTGACCATGTGCGGCCTGTTCGGCGCGGCGGCGTTTTCGCTTTACGGGATTGCGGTCGCACACGCGAATGACCATGCGGATCCCGGCAATTTTGTGAAAGTCTCGGGCGGCCTGCTGATGCTGTTCGGCCTCGGCACGGTGGTGGGGCCAATTCTGGCTGCCGCCGCAATGAACCGGCTGGGGCCGGAAGGCTTGTTCATTGTGACAGCAGGCGCGCATCTTTTGATTATCATCTACGCCATCCAACGCACCTACCGGCGCGCCTCAGTGCCGATTCTCGGGCGGCAATTGTTCAAGAGCGTGTTCGGCGAGCGGGCGCTGACGCCGGAAGGTGTGCGGCTTGATCCGCGCGGCGCGGAGGCGGGTGGTTGACCTTGCGGGCAATTATCTCTTTATCTTGACGATGAAAGCCAATGACCCCTTCGCCGCCATTGCCGACCCGAACCGGCGCATTCTCCTCGAGGAATTGCGGCGCGGTCCGAAAACCGTCAGCCAGCTCGCCGCGCTCTTGCCCGGCATATCCCGCCCCGCCGTGTCGCAGCATCTGAAGGCTTTGTTGGACGCCAAGCTCGCTGACGTGCGGACGCAGGGCACCAGCCGCATCTACTGCCTGTCGTCAGACGGTTTCACGCAGGTCAGCCTGTGGGTCGACCAGTTCTGGAATATTTGAAAAACAGAGTCTTAAAGAGCGGGCGCCCCCGTCCGCTCCTGATTGTCGGATCTTAATCGCCCCGTGACGCGCGGATCAGTGCGTCGTTCGAAGTTTCGCGATTTCGTCTTTCAGAACCAGTTTCCTGCGTTTCAGCTCGGCGATCAGCAAATCATCCACAGAGGGATGCTGCGCGGCGTCGGCGAGTTCCGCCTCTAGCGCGTGATGTCTCTTTTGCAGCTGGTCGAGATGCGACTCAATCGTCATGGATAGTTCTCCCTTGTTTGGTCTAAGGACACTAACCCACCCGCCCGAAAGCACTTGTGACGGGATGATGACAGTCTGGCATGAGTCACGGCGCTTGTCGAATGGTCAATGGAACAATTTCCCTTTTGGTGAATATGTGATAAAGGCTTCGCGTAAACCCGGCGCAACCAGACCTATGGGCCGGATTGACTGGAATGCGGCCGGAATTCAATCACAGGTAAATGATGCCCGAACAGGAACAGGCGGATGTGCGTCTCGCATTTGCGCGGCTCAAACAGGATCATGCGGATTTTGAGGCCGCCATCGCCGCCATGATTCAGGCCGGCTGCGATCCGCTGCAGATCCAGCGGATGAAGAAGAAAAAGCTGACGATCAAGGACCAGCTGCAAAGGCTGGAAGACCAGCTGATACCGGATATTATTGCTTAGGCTCAGTTGCCGCCCCGCATTGAATGCGATAGAGCGCGTGCCTTGTTTCATACGGGCGCGCCATGAGTGAAAAATTCAAAGATGTGGCCATCATCATGGGAAGCCAGTCCGACTGGCCGACCATGCGCCATGCCGCCGAGACGCTGGATGCGCTGGGCGTGTCTTATTCTTCCCTGATTATCTCGGCGCACCGCACGCCGGAGCGGCTTTATGAATTTTCCAAAGGCGCCAAGGCGAAGGGTTTCAACGTCATCATCGCCGGCGCAGGCGGGGCGGCGCATCTTCCTGGCATGACCGCGTCGATGACCGTGCTGCCGGTTTTCGGCGTTCCAGTGGAGTCCAAGGCTCTGTCCGGACAGGATTCGCTTTTGTCCATCGTGCAGATGCCGGCCGGCATTCCCGTCGGCACGCTCGCCATCGGCAAAAGCGGCGCTGTGAATGCGGCGCTCCTGGCGGCGGCGGTGCTGGCGCTGTCTGATGAAGCGCTGTCGGCGCGGCTGGAAGACTGGCGCGCGGCGCAGACCGACAAGGTGGCGCTGCATCCCGTTGACGAGAAACCGAATTGACCACGCTCAAGCCGGGCTCGGTCATAGGTATTCTGGGCGGCGGCCAGCTTGGCCGGATGCTCGCCATGGCGGCGGCGCGGTTCAGCTACAAGGTCATCATTTTCGATCCTGACGCCAGCGCGCCTGCGGCGCAGGCGGCAAATGAGCATATCAATGCGGGTTATGACGACAAGGCGGCGCTCGAGACCTTTGCCCGGCGCTGTGATGTCGTCACCTACGAATTTGAGAATGTGCCGGTGGCGGCGGCAAAGGTTATCGAAGCTGTGACGCCGGTTTTTCCCAAGCCGAATGCGCTGGAGGCGGCGCAGGACCGGGTTGCTGAGAAGAACTTCATGAACAGCATCGGCGTTGAAACCGCCCCATTCAGCGCCGTTGAATCGCTGCAAGATCTGAATGATGGCCTCGCCGCATTCGGCGGGTCGGGGGTGCTGAAGACGCGGCGCTTCGGCTATGACGGCAAGGGGCAGGCGGTTTTGAAGAATGCGTCGTCCGCCGAGGCCGCAAAGGCTTTCGCAGACCTCGGCGGCGCGGGGCTAATCCTCGAAGGCTTTATCCCGTTCGAAGCCGAAATTTCCGTCATTGCGGCGCGCGGCCAGGACGGAGCGACCAGATGCTACGATCCGGCGCGCAATGTGCACCGCGACGGGATTTTGGCCTCATCCACTTTGCCCTCCGGCCTGCCGCCCGAAACTGAAACAGCCGCCAAAGATGCGGCGGCAGCGATCCTTGCCGCGCTGGATTACACCGGCGTCATCGGCGTCGAGTTTTTCGTCCTTCCCGGCGGAAAGCTCCTGGTCAACGAAATCGCCCCGCGTGTGCACAATTCCGGCCATTGGACCGAAGCGGCCTGCCTCATTTCGCAATTCGAACAGCACATCCGCGCCATTTGCGGCCTGCCGCTCGGCGATCCGGCGCGGCATTCGGATTGCCTGATGGAGAACCTGATCGGGTTTGATGTGACCCGCGCCGGGGCGCTGGCGGCGGAGGCGGGGGTTTATCTGCATCTTTATGGCAAGGCCGAGCCAAGGGCGGGGCGGAAGATGGGGCATTTCACGCGGATCACGCGGCGGCCTTCGGACCAGAATTCTCCTTAGCTGCCCCTCACTTCCCGTCATCCCGGCCAAGGAGCGAAGCGACGCGAGCCGGGACCCATTCCGGCGAAGAACGTTTTTTACTGCGGGTGGGGCCGGCAATCACGCTCTTAGCCGGCATGGATCCCGGATCGGCTTCGCCGTCCGGGATGACGAAGCCGCGCTGTATTGCATAAGCGGAACCCCTTGTTTTGTTGCCGCGCCCGCAGTTGACATTGAACATCGTCTTCGTTTATTGACCCACCATATTTCAGGCGCGCCTTCCGGGCGCCTTTTTGTTTCCCTTTCAGGGCAGTTCAAAGAACGGTTACGACGATGAAAGTCAAAAATTCGCTGAAGGCGCTCAAGGGCCGCCACCGGGACAATCAGCTGGTGCGCCGCAAGGGCCGCGTCTACATTATCAACAAGACCGCCCCGCGTTTCAAAGCGCGCCAAGGGTAATCTTCGGTCGATCACAAGAATTTGCAATTGACGCGGCGCGTGCGAAGACTAGGTTCTCCCGCATGCGCTCTGCTTTGCTCACCGCCGTCTTCCTTGCTGTATGCCCGGCGCAGCCCGCTTTTGCGGCTGATGGCGTCACCATTGTCCCTGTTAGTCCAAAGATAGAGAAATCTGAGCCGGTTTTGACGAGGGCGCAGAAACTCGACGCGCTCTTCCTCGACCTGAAAAAAGCCAAGAGCCAGGCTGTCGCGGAAGGCGTTGCCAACCGCATCTGGGAATCATGGAACAATTCAGAGAGCGCCTCCATCAATCTCCTGATGCAATGGTCGCAGGAGGCCATGGACAAGCAGAAGTTTCCGGTGGCGCTGGATTTTCTCGATCAGGTCGTGGTGCTGAAGCCAACCTTTGCAGAAGGCTGGAACCGGCGGGCGACGCTGCATTTCATGATGAACAATTACGCGAAGTCGATGGCCGACATTGAAAAGACGCTGCAACTGGAGCCGCGCCATTTTGGCGCGCTGGCAGGAATGGGGCATATTTTTCTCGCGCTTGAAAACAAGGAACTGGCTCTGCGGGCCTATGAGCGGGCGCTTGACGTCTATCCAATGATGCGCGCGGTGCAGAAGCAGGTCGGAGATATCGCCGACGAGCTGTCCGGGAGCCAGCTCTGAAAGTGCTGATCGCCCTCGCCGCGCTGCTGATCGCAATTCTGCTTGTGCTCTTTGTCCTGACCCGGATGGGCGCGGCGAAGATCGAAAGATCCTATCCCGCCGTTGGCAAATTCATCGAAGTGAACGGCGCGAAGCTGCACTATGTCCACGTTCCAGCCGGGCCACACGCCGACCTGCCGCCAACGGTCTTTATCCACGGCGCCAGCGCCAATCTGAACGATCAGATGATTCCGCTTCGGCCGCTGCTTGAAGGGCGCGGCGAGCTTCTGTTCTTCGACCGTCCCGGCCATGGCTGGTCGGAGCGCGGCTTGGGCAACAACACGCAGGAACTGCAAGCCGACACTATCGCTGCCTTGATGGACGCGTTGAAAATCAAGGACGCAGTGATTGTGGCACATTCGTTCGGCGGGTCGGTGGCGACGGCCTTGGGGCTCGGACATCCTGAAAAGGTGCGCGGGCTGGTGCTTATGGCGGCGGCGACGCATCCATGGCCCGACAAGAAGACGCAATGGTACTACGACCTGTCAATGGTTCCTGTCATAGGCCGGATTTTCACGGAAACCCTCGCGCTTCCGGCCGGGCAGGCGCGGATGCAGGCGGCGTCGGCGGGCGTGTTCTGCCCGAACCCGATGCCGGTCGGCTATGTTGAAAAGGCGCTGATCCCGCTGGTGCTGCGGCCCGCCGCATTCCGGGCCAATGCCGGGGACGTCGCCGGCCTTTATGACTACACGGTGCGCGCCTCGCCGCGCTACGGTCAGATCAAGGCGCCAACAGTCATTATCACCGGCGACGGCGACACGGTTGTGCTTGAGGAAGTGCACTCCAAGGGTTTGGCCCGCGACATTGCGGGGTCCGAACTGGTCTGGATAAAGGACCTTGGTCATAAACCGGAATATGTTGTGCCCGAGATTGCCGTCATGGCCATCGAGAAGCTCAGCGGCGTGGACCGCGATCTTCAGGCTGCGGCGCGGGCGGCGGAGGCAAGAATTACCGCTGACGGGCAGGGGGCCGGCTGCTGATCAGGCCAGCGCCTTGACGCTGGGCGCGGACGCGACAGCCCAATCCAGCACGGCGCCTGCGACGCGTTCAACTTCGGCCACTGTCATTGACGTGTGGATTGGCAGTCTGACCAGACGCCGCCACCCCGCCTCGGCGTTGGGGCAGGAGCCGCTCTCGCCCCGCCGCTTTGCCTCCGGCGAGATGTTCAGCGGAGCGTAGTGGCGCTGGGCGTTGATCTTCCGCGCCGCCAGATGCTCCAAAAGCTCTGCCGCCGCGCGTTCGCTGTCGAGCATAAGGCCGATAATGTGATAGTTTGACCGCACGCCCCGTCCCTGTTTCAGCATTTTGAACGGCGCGGTGAACTTGCCGAGAAGCTCTGCATAGCGGTCCGCCAGTTTTTTCCGGGTGGCGATCACCTGATCGAGATCCTGAAGCTGCGCTCTTAAGACCGAAGCCTGATATTCGGTCGGCCGGAAGCTGGAGCCGGGACCGGACCATTCATAAAAATCCGCGAGTCCGGCGCGCATGCGGGCATAATCCGTGCCCTTGTTCATAATGCATTCGATGCGGGACAGGAGCGCGGGATCGGCGGACTTGACCAGAAGCGCGCCGCCCTGGCCGCAGTGAATAACCTTGGTGTCATGGAACGAGACTGCGCCGAACAGGCCGAATGTGCCGAGCGCTCTGCCGTTCAGCCTCACGCCCACCGCCTGCGCCGCGTCCTCAATCAAGTGAATGCCTCGGCTCGCGCAGAGCACAGAAATTCTTTCAATGTCCGCCGCCGCGCCGCCATAATGCACGACGGCCACCGCAGCGGTCCTCTCCGTGATGCGCCGCTTCAGATCGTCCGCGTCCATCATCATGGTCGCCGGATCGATGTCGCAGAAAACCAGCCTGGCCCCTGTGCGGGCAAAGGCCGTGGCCGTGGCGCAGAAGGTGAAAGCGGGAACGATCACTTCGTCGTCCGGCGCAAGATCAAGCGCCAGCGCCGCGATCTCCATGGCGCCGGTGCAGGAATGGGTGAGCCAGACCTTGTGCGCGCCAGTGAGTTTTTCAAGTTCTCTCTCCGCTTTTTCGGTCTGCGCACCACCGCCGGAGAAGCGCTGCCCTGACATTGCCTGCGCCAGAAAGCTTTGCTCTCCTTGGGCGCGGTGCGGCATGTGAAATTTCACATCCAAGGCATGGCGCTCAAGAAACCGGTCCTGCGGCACCAGCGAGTTTGCGACCGTTGACTGCGACAGCGGATGCAGGGCGATCATCTTGTCGATCTCTTCGCTCAGCGAGCCTTCCTGCCGCCAGCCGAGCGCGGCGAGCCTGTCTGAATTCATGGCGTAGGCCTGGTCGTTGACCGGCCTGTCCTCAATGTGCAGAAATTCCAAAGGCCGCCGGCATTTTTCCGCAATCATCGCGGCGACCTCCCTGACAGTTTTGGTCTCGCGCCCGCAGATGTTATAAGTGCCGTTCCTCGCGCCCTCGCGGGCCACTGTCGTGACGGCTTGGCAAAGATCGCCGACAGGCAGAAATGTCCGCTGCTGGAAACCGTTGCCCTCCAGCTGAAACGGCTGGCCGGAGAGGCACAGGCCGAGAAATTTAGGCAGGAGCTTTTCGGCATGTTGCCCGGTGCCGACAATGTTGCTCGGCCGGACAATGCGCACATCCAGGCCAGCGCCGCGCGCGCGGGCAGCTTCCTCCTCCGCCGCCGCCTTGGAGACTGAATAGGGCGATGACGGCGTCAACGGCGCATCCTCGGTGGCGGGCGCAAACCGCGTGCCGTAAACCTCATCCGTGCTGACATGGACCACCAGCCCCACGCCGGCCTTCAGCGCGCCTTGCATCACCACCTCAGTGCCATGTCGGTTGGAATTGTCGAAAAGCCCGGGCGCCAGAAATGAATGACTGACATGCGATTCGGCGGCGAGGTGGAATACCATGTCCATGCCGCGCATAGCGCTGGAGATAAATTCCGCGTCCGTGACGCAGCCATAGGCGAAATGAACGCGTCCCGAGCGCAGGGACTTTGTGAGGCGGCTTATGTCGGCGGCATAAGTCAGAGAGTCGATAACCCTGATGTGCGCCGCCGGGAAATGCGCCAGCAGATGCTCGACCAGATGCGCGCCGATGAACCCCGCGCCGCCGGTGACCAGCATCCGCCGGCCGCCATTCGGCTTGCGCTTGGATTTTGTCTCAATTTGATACATCTGGCCCCCGAACAGATTTCAGGAGTCAATTGTGCAAGAGCCGTGCCAGCGATTGCACGCCGGATAGCCTTCCCTCACATCGGCGGGATTCATAGCTGAACTGCCGCTAGCCAAAAGGGCTTGTTCAACAGTCCACGCAGTCATTCACCGGAGCGGCGCGCTGTTTAATCCTGCCCAACGTATGCAATGCGCAGCATGTTGGTCGATCCGGGCGTGCGCAGAGGCACGCCGGCGGTGATGATGATGCGGTCGCCGGGGCTGGCGAAGCCTTCGTCGCGGGCGATGCGGCAGGCGCGGTCGACCATGTCGTCAAGGTCATAGGCGTCTTCGGTGACGACGCAGTGCGTGCCCCAGACCAGCGCCAGACGGCGGGCGGTTTTCAAGATGGGCGACAGGGCGATGACCGGCATGCGCGGCCGCTCGCGCGCCGCTCTCAATCCCGTTGTGCCCGAGGCCGTGTAAGCGACGATGGCGGCGAGGTTCAGTGTTTCGGCGATCTGGCGCGCGGCAAGCGCGATGCCGTCGGCGGAGGTTGCCTCCGGCTCGGAGCGCTGGGCGTTGATGATGCCGGGATAGTTCTGGTCGCGCTCGACATTTTCGGCGATGCGGCCCATCGTGGCGACAGCTTCCACCGGATAAGCGCCCGAGGCCGATTCAGCGGAGAGCATGACGGCGTCCGCGCCTTCAAATACGGCGGTCGCCACATCCGAGACTTCGGCGCGGGTGGGCACGGCGGCGGTGATCATCGATTCGAGCATCTGTGTCGCGACAACCACCGGCTTGCCGGCCTTACGGGCGGCACGGGTGATCTGCTTCTGGATGCCGGGCACGGCCTCCAGCGGCATTTCAACGCCCAGATCGCCGCGCGCCACCATCAGCGCGTCGGAAATTTCGATGATTTCCGCCAATCTTTCAATGGCTTGCGGCTTTTCAAGCTTCGACATGACGGCCGCGCGGCCGGCCGAGATCTTTTTCACTTCCGCCACATCCTCGGGCCGCTGCACGAATGAAAGCGCGATCCAGTCAATGTTTTCGGCAAGGCAGGCGTCGAGATCGGCGCGGTCCTTGTCGGTCAAGGCGCCGACGGGAAGCGTCGTGTCCGGCAGGCTGACGCCCTTCTTGTCGGAAATCACTGTGCCGGAAATGACCTTGCAGCGGATGGATCTTCCGTCGCTCGCCTCCGCGACAAGCGCCAGCTTGCCGTCATCGATCAGGAGACGGTGGCCCGGCTGCACCGATTGAAGAATTTCCGGGTGCGGAAGAAAGACGCGCTCCGTGTTGCCGGGCGCGGGATTGTCGTCGAGCGTGAACGTCTGGCCCGGCGTCAGCTCCACCTTGACGTTTTCAAACTTGCCGACGCGCAGCTTCGGCCCCTGCAGGTCGCAAAGAATGCCAATAGGCCGCTGCACCGCCAGTTCGACATTGCGGATGCGCTTGACCAGCTCGCGCATCAGCTCATGCGAGGAATGGCTCATATTGATGCGGAACACGTCGGCGCCCGCTTCAAACAGCTTGCGCAGCATCGGCTCGTCTGACGATGCGGGACCCACTGTCGCCAGAATTTTCACTTTGCGGTTTCTTCTCATGGGGTGGGGGTTCCGGTGTTAGGGGTTCCGGGCGTCTGAACTGCGCCTGTTTGCGGCCCATCCGTCAGCTGGACCATCCAGCTGGACTGCTGACCCGTATCATATTCCTGAAAACCGGCGCGCTGATAGCCTCTTGCGAAACAGTCATTGATGCCGGCGATTTTAAATTCCTTTTCGGCGATGCACATTTTCACCGGCCCTTCCCACAGCGCGCCGCGTTCGGCGTCCTCGGCGAAGAGGTAATAGTAGCGGGAGGCGAGCGGGCCTTCGACCAGCGTTTTGCAGGTCGAGCCGTCGACAATCCACCAGCCTTCGGTGATCCAGCCGGACTTGGCGCGGTAGCCGATGGAAACGCCGACAAGGTTCTGAGTGGCGTTGCAGACGCGGAAGTCGGCCTTTGACGGCGTGGCGGAAAGCAGAAACAGCGGCGCCGCCGCCAGGGGAACGGTCAGAAGCATGCGAAAGAATCTCCGCCTGTTCCACAAGTTCATGTTTCAGCCCTGCGCCAATGTTGCAATGATGGATGGTTGACCGGGCATCCTTTTCAAGAAGTTCGCTCTCCATGTCAACGCATGATCCAATCGATTTTACCCTGCGGAATTGCCGCATTAGCCGCACAGATGCTTGCTTTGGGCTTTGGCCTGTTGAAACATGGAGGAATGGCGTTGGGGACATTTAATCCGGTCGAGATCATCAGCGGCAGCATGGATAGCGGCATTTTGCTGATCACTGACCATGCGATGCGGCTTCTGCCTGCCGAATATGGTCGGCTTGGGCTGGATGAGGCGCAGTTTGACCGGCATATCGCATATGATATCGGCGTCGAAGGGCTGACCCGCAGCTTGGCGCAATGGCTCGACTGTCCGGCGGTGATGGCTCGGTTTTCGCGGCTTTTGATCGATCCCAACCGGGGTGAGGACGACCCGACGCTGATCCGCCAGCTCTATGACGGGGCGGTGATTCCCGGCAATTATCCATTGAGTGACGACGAACGCGTCAAGCGGATGGAGAATTACTTCAAGCCATTTCGGCAGGCAGTCCGGCGGATGGCCGCTGAAATGCAGGGAAAAGCCGGCGCGCCGCCTGTTGTGATTTCAGTTCATTCCTTCACCCCCAGCATGGGCGGCAGGGTGCGGCCATGGCATGTGGGCATGCTCTGGGACAAGGATCCAAGGGCGTCGATGCCCCTTATTGAGATGATGCGCGCCGAGGCCGGCATGATCGTCGGCGACAATGAGCCGTATGACGGGGCTTTGTATGGCGACACGCTGCACGAAATCTGCACGCGCCAGGGGATTGCCCATGTGCTGATTGAGGTGCGGCAGGATTTGCTATCAGATGGAGCGGGGATCGAAGAATGGGTGTCGCGGCTCGCGCCGATGATTGCCAGCGTAAATGCGCTTCCCGGAATGCACGAGATTCAACTTTTCGGCAGCCGCGCCGAGGCTTGACCCGTTTGCCCGCCTGAGGCATCGAAGCGGCCTTCAAGGCGTTCTTTGAGTCGCCTGTTTTAAAGTTTAGGAGAGATGGCGATGGCGGACGAAGTGATGGAAGAGGGCGGTTCAACGGTTGCGGCAGGACAGCTGCGGGCCTTTGTCGAGCGCATCGAGCGGCTCGAGGAAGACAAGAAGACAATCTCCGAGGACATCAAGGAAGTCTATGCCGAGCTGAAGGGCACCGGGTTTGACACCAAGGCCGTGCGGACGATTATCCGCCTTCGCAAGAAGGACCAGGCCGAGCGGCAGGAGGAGGAGACGATCCTGGATCTGTATATGAATGCGCTGGGGATGGCGTAACACATCCGTTTTGTCATTTGCCGCTGGTAGATTCGCTCGGATCGGCCTATATCACCCTTGGACGTTCTGTGCTTCCCGGCAGAGGCTACATATCCCCGGGGCCTTATCGATCTCTCAGGGAGCTGTCCCTGTTTCGGCCCGTGGGCTGAAGCATATGGCGCCCACCTACAATGTAGGCACCCGGGATCGACCGCTTTCACCGGTTGTGTGGATCGTCCGCCTTGAATTTGGTCAGTGCCTTGTCCGACATAAAATCCCTGAAAAAACAGCTGAGATTAGACGCGCTGGCGCGGCGCGATGAGCTGCCCGCCGAGTATCGCATTGAGGTGAGCCTTGGCATGGCGGAGGCTGCGGCTGTGCTCGCTGTTGAGCCGGGTCAGATAGTTTCCGGTTTCTGGCCCATGCGTTCTGAAGCCGACATCAGGCCGCTGATGTTTGCGCTGCGCGAAAAGGGTGCGCGGCTGACGCTGCCAGCGATTCTCGACAAAACGACGATTGTTTTCCGCGAGCTGGTCCGGGGCGCGGAGTTGATCGACATGGGCTTCGGCACCGCCGGGCCGGGGCCGGACGCCGAAGTGCTCGATCCTGCGCTCATGCTCGTGCCGCTCGCCGCCTTTGACGGGCGGGGGCACCGGATCGGATATGGCGCGGGATATTATGACCGGGCGATCGCGCGACTCATCGAGCGGGGACTGAGGCCGAAGCTGATTGGCGTCGCGTTCGACTGCCAGCGTGCTGACGCCGTGCCGGACGAGTTGCATGACGTGGCGCTCAATGCCATCTTGACGGAAAGCGGCTTGCGGGCGTTTCCGTTTTGAGACTAAGACGCTTCCCATGCGTTTTCTTTTCCTTGGCGACATGGTGGGCCGGTCTGGCCGAACGGCGGTCTGGCGGCAACTTCCGGGGCTGATCTCCGATTTCAAACTGGATTTCGTCGTGGTCAATGGCGAAAACGCGGCGGGCGGGTTCGGCATCACCGAGGAGATTTTCCTTGAGACCATCAATGCCGGGGCGGACGCCGTGACGACCGGCAACCATGTATGGGATCAGAAGGAGGCGCTGGAATTTGCGCCGCGTCAGGAGCGTTTTGTGCGCCCGGCCAACTATCCGGCGCGCACGCCGGGCCGGGGGTCGACGCTGCTGACGGCGAAGAACGGCGCGCGGGTTTTGATCGCCAATATTATGGGCCGCGTCTTCATGCATCCGGAGCTGGACGACCCGTTCGCCTGCGCCGAAAAAATCCTCGAAGCCTGTCCGCTCGGCGAGCAGGCGGATGTCATCATGTTTGATTTCCACGCCGAGGCGACGTCGGAGAAAATGTGTTTCGGCCATTTCGTCGACGGCCGCGCCTCGCTGGTCATCGGCACGCACACGCACCAGCCGACGGCGGACCACCAGATTCTGACCGGCGGCACCGGCTATGTGACGGATTCGGGCATGTGCGGCGATTATGATTCCTCGCTCGGCATGGTCAAGGACGAGCCGCTGAACCGGTTCCTGTCGAAAGTGCCGAAGGGCAGGATGGAGGCGGCGCAGGGGCCGTCCACGATCTGCGGCATCGGCGCGGAGATTTCCGACCGGACCGGGCTGGTGGAAAAGATCGCGCCGCTTCGGCTGGGTCCAAGGCTGGAGGAGACTGTGCCGGGGTTTTGGAAGTGATCGGGCGGAAGATCGGCCAAACATGCCGCAAGTGCACCAGAACAACCAATCAAAACAAGTCGTTGGCGACTAAAAGGGATCGGCCAAATCCATCTCCCAGCTGACCTACCGCAGCCGTTCTTCCATGGACGACAAGAAGGCTTGATAGGCTGGGGGAAGGCTGACCGGTCCTAGAAATCCAGTCAACGCGGCCAGGATTAGCACCGAAATCAAGACACCTGCGCCCAACGTGATATTCGGAAGTCGCGGCATGGAATGCGCCTGGCGAAAATGCAGCGCGGCGGCGATGTGGGCGAAAACGGCCATAATCGCTAACCCGTAGTACGGAATGAAGTAAAGCGACAGCGGCGGGCGGCTGGCGACAGCGGCGGCCCAATAGACATTGGTGTCAAACGGCGCGAAGGCGGACCTTGCCCAGAACACGGCGGCGATGTGCTGGGTGAGGAAGAAGACCAGATAGAGGCCGCTCAGTGCCTGCAGCCATGCCCATCCGCCGCGCGGACGGCCCCGGCGGATGACAAGGATGAGCCCCAGCGCCATTTGAGTGATGAAGAGCAAAACGATGCCGCTTCAACGAGCCTGATGCGATAGACGGTTCTCAGAATGTCCATGAACGCGAGATGCGCCGCCGCGCCAAATATCAGGACAAGATGGTTGCCGAGATGGGCCGCAATGAAAACACTGAGCGCCACGGCGTTAAGCCGGTGCAAGCGGCGAAGGCCCGTCACGCGGAAAACGGGATCAGGCCCGCTCCCCAAAGCGCCAGCAGCGTGATCGCCAAAAACGCAACCCAATGCGGCATGACAA
Source organism: Phyllobacteriaceae bacterium (assembly GCA_031373225.1). Classification (GTDB taxonomy): domain Bacteria; phylum Pseudomonadota; class Alphaproteobacteria; order Rhizobiales; family Rhizobiaceae; genus JANOYJ01. The sequence continues at coordinate 25,445 of JANMMM010000093.1, forward strand.
AAACCGATCCGAACCGCGAAATGCCATAGAAGAAGGAAAGCGCGGCGCTCGCCAGACTTTGGGCAGCGATGAGCAGAACAATAGGACCCGATTCAGCGCCGCCGTTTGCGGCATAAGCGAGTGCGGCTGCGTTCAGCATCATCATTGCCGTCGCTGCATGCCAAACGACAGACCCCATGGCGCGCACCAGCCGGGACGCGTTGCTTTGCTGCAGCGGGCGGTGAATTCTCACGCCGCCGTAAAAGACGTGCACAGCGCTGGCAAGCGCAGTGAGGGCGGCAGCGCAGAGGAGCGGGGCGTTCATGCCGCGCCTGCCTGAAGGGCTGGCTGTCTTTTGCCAATGCCCCAAAGCGCCAATACCGACATGACCAGAAATCCAGTCCATTGCGGCAAGACCGCCACTGATCCAAAGCGCGCCAGCCCGTAGCCGATGAACAGCGCCACAAAGCCGAGATATTGAAAGGCGACGAGAATGGCGAGCGGTTTGGCCGCAGAAGGATTCCGGGCGGCATAGAGCAGCGCAAGCGCGTTCAGAAGCAGGTGCGAAGACACGGCGTGCCAGATAACTGAACCGACCGCCCGAACCAGATCGGAGGCATTGCTGGCGAGCAGCGGTTCGTGGATTCCGGGGCCCCCGATAAACACGTGGATGCCAAATGCTAAAGCCGACAGGCAGGCTGCGGCGAAAAGAGGTTTGTTCATTTTCGGTCCTTTCCATACGGATGCGTATGTTATGCATGTTAGCTTGAGAGATACAATACGCTGGCGTATGGTCTGCGTCACAATGACCCAAGACGTGAAAACGCGGCTGACGCGCGAAGACTGGATATTGGCCGGTTTCCGCGCGCTCTCCAGATCAGGACCGGCGGCGCTGAAGGCCGAAGCGCTGGCGCGGGAACTTAAGACGACCAAAGGGTCGTTCTATTGGCATTTCAAGGACGTGGCGGACTTTGAAGGCGCGATGATGGCGTATTGGCGGGCTGAGGCGACCGAACAGGTCATTCAAAACGTGGCGCAGCAAAGCGCGTCGCCGGAAGAAGACCTGCGGGCGCTCCTGCGCATCGTCACGGGCCTGCGCAGCGAGGCGCATGGCGGTTTGCGGATGGAAGGCGCGATCAGGCAATGGGCCGCTGTCAACAGCCGCGTCGCCGAAGCGCGCCACGAAGTCGACGCGGCGCGGCTGGGCTATCTTGCGGAGCAATTTTTCAAGGCGGGGTTTTCCCGCGAGCGCGCCGAGCTGTTAAGTCAGGCCATGTATGCGGCGCTGATCGGTCTGGAATATCTGGAGCTCCAGCAACTGGGAAACGCGCGGGAAGGGCTTTCCGGGCTGTTGGAGATTTTGCTCTCGGCGGAAAAATCATGAATGCGATGACGCAACATGCTTATCGCGCTGCGTGAGGGAAACCGCATCGCCGCCGCCGCCGCTGAGCGCGGCGGGGAGTTTCGCTGCCCATCCTGCTCCAAACCGCTCGTCCTGAAAAAAGGCCGTGTCGTCATCCACCATTTCGCCCACAAGCCGCCGGTGGAGTGTCACTGGGCGCGCGGCGAGACGCTGGCGCATCTGGAGGCGAAGCAGCTTGTCCATGCCGCGCTGACGGCGCGCGGGGTGAAGGCTGAGCTTGAGTTTTCGCTCGAGACGCTGCCCGGCGACCGGCGGGCTGATGTCATGGCCTGGTCGCCAACGGGACGGATGATCGCCATTGAACTGCAGCACACATCGATCAGCGCCGACGAGATCGCCGAGCGGGCGTTTGCCTATGCGCGGGCCGGTGCGGCGCAGATGTGGATTTCGTTTCTCCCGGCTTCGGTTTGGAAGGAGGCTTTGGACAAGGGTGATGGAACATGGCTCATCCGCCGCTATGCGCCGAGGCAGTTTGAGCTCTGGATTGACGGACTGACGGCGAAGGCGGGGCGGTGGATGTATGATCCGCCGGCCAGACAGTTCTGGCTGGCGAAAATGACGGCGCATGAAATGCACGACGAGGAGACGATCTGGTATGCGCCGGGCGGGATCGAGCATTACCGGCCGGCCCGCAAGCGCGTGTCGAAAAAGTACCGCGATCTGGTGCTAGAGGGACCGTATGGCTTGGAAGCGCTGCGCGTCACGCTTCGGAACCGCAGGGCATTTTCGCTCAAGACCCATCGCTGGCCGGCAGGCCCGGTTGCCAATCTCACGCCTGTGTCAGAATAGAATTCACGCGCCTCACAGCCCGTCCGGCACCAGAATCGTCGGCGTCTTCGGCAATGTCCGCAGCGAGACCTTGATTGTGTCCGAGCCTGCGTAGCGCACCTCGAACAGTCCTTTCACATTGGAGAGAAACGTGTCCACATCCGTGAAGCGGCTGTGCATGGGCAGGACGATGGAGGATTGCAGCCGGTTGACAATATCGGCCATGCCCTTGCCGCTCAGCGTCAGGCCGCCATCCACCGGGACCATGACAATGTCGAGCCGGCCAATGGCGCCATAGTCGGAATCATCCAGCATGTGGTGCAGATGGCCGAGATGGCCGATGCACAGGTCCGCCACTTCGAAAATGAAGATCGAATTGCCATCCGGCTCCATCGCTCCCATGGCGCGGATGTCGGTGGTGATATTGCGGATATAGACGTCTTCAACGACCAGTCCGTGTTTGGCCGGCGCGCCGCTGGGGTCCCAGCCGGGCAGCACATATTCGATGCCGGGATTGGGCGCGGAGGTGAAATGGCTGGAATGCGCCTTGTTCATGGTGACGATGCGCGGCAGGGGATCGGCGCCGTAGAAGCCGGAAAAATCGGTGGCGATGCGCACGCCGCCGGGCGTCTCGATCACATAGGTGGAGTGTCCGGCGTAGCGGATCGTCACTTCCTCTTCGGCTGACGCGGCTCCAAAGCTGAACGCGGCGGGGATGACCACAGGATTGAGCGAATCCGGCAGCGAACGGGCGATAGCCATGCATTGGCTTGGATGGAAGTTGTCTTCAGCGGCGCTTGCCGCCTGGATCGTGACAAAAGTGAAGACGAGCAGACAGGCAATATACCGGAACATGGAGGCATCCTCGCTGTTTCCCAACCCTAATCAAAGATATAGCAACCAGCCGCCGGGGCAATGCGGGTCACGCGCTTTTGATGCAGTCCGCTCTGTGTTATGAATGAGAAGGGCGCGCTTGGAGGATCACATGAACGCCAGACTTTTTCTGACCGCCGCGCTGTCCGGAATTGCCGCCGCGCCGGCTTTCGCCGGACAGCAGACATTTCCTCCGGACGATAATGGATTGATTTCCTTCGTCACCCCATCCGGCAACATCGGCTGCGCCTATGCGCCTGCGGGCGGCACGGATGTCTATGTGCCGGAAGACGGCGGGCCTGAGCTTTCCTGCGACCGGGTTGAGCCTTCTTATCTCCGGTTCATCCTCGGCAAGGCGGGCACGGCCAAGAAGCTCAGCAATGTCGGCGACGCAGGCTGCTGCTCCGCCGGGCCGAAGCTCAACTATGGCAACACCTGGAAAAAGGGCAAATTCACCTGCGTTTCCGAGCGCACTGGCCTGACCTGCACGCGCGGCGACGGACACGGGTTTTTCATCTCGAAGGCGAAGACCAAGGCTTATTGAGCGGGGCGCTCAAGGGACCAGGGACTTGACGCCTGCGGCGGAGGCGGCGTTGGCCAGCTTTTGGTCCAGCGTGCACAGGGTCGAGTTCAGATCCATCGAAATTGCGAGGTGCAGGGCGTCTGAAGCGCGCAGGCCGAGACTGGCGTCGTCCGCAAGCCGCGCCGCCAGGTCGAAGTGCCGCCGGGCCACCCGCACGATATCGAGGGAACGCCTTTTCAAGTCGGCAAATGCGGAAAGCGCTTCTGCGCGCTGAGCAAGATTGATCTGGCTGGTGCGGATTTTCAAGGAGAGGGCGGACGAGAATTCGGTCGTCGTCCAATAGCTGATCTGGAGGGATCCGGCTTCCTGATTTTTTAACCAATGCTGAATTCGCGGCGAAGCGGTCTCGGAGGTCATTGCGGAAACCAGGACCGATGTATCCAGATAGAGCATCAATAGCGGTCGCTGTCGCGCATGGCGCGCACGAACTCTCCCGCCGGCACCGGTTGAAGCGGCATGGAGTCCGTCAGCCTTCGCAATGCGTCGGCGTCGACCGGCTCAAACTTCCGCTTGATCGCGGACAGCCGCGCCACCGGCTTGCCGCGTTTGGTGATGATAACTTCCTCGCCATTGGCGGCCTGTTCAACAAGCTCGCTGAGATGTGCCTTTGCTTCGGCAAGACTGATGTCCATAGTGCTTATTCCTGACTATCTAGGTGGTCATATAACATGTCCGGACACGCCGTTCAACGCAGACGGGCCATCGTCATCTCCCGCCACCGCGCCTTCAGCCCGTCAAAGCTCTCCGGCTGGCGCTCATGCACGATCTCATCCGCGCCAAATGTCACCCACGCCTGTTTCGACCGCGCCCATATGTGGCCCGCCGGGACCAGCCAGAACGTGTCGTCAAGCGTTCCCGCTTTGAGACTGACCTCCTGCCCATACGCGTCGCGGCGGTGGATGAGGCGGACGCCGCAGGCTGGGCAGAAATCGCCGAGGAACGGGCTGCCGCGATCAGCGGGCCTGACATAGCGCGCCACGTGTCCGGTCACTTCAGTATCCGCCAGCCGCACCCGCATCGACATGCCGAAGGCGGAGGCCGACTGTCGCTGGCACTCGGTGCAATGGCAGCAGTAAAGCGTCAGCGGCGGCGCTTTAAGCGTGTAGCGAACCTTGCCGCATTGGCAGCCGCCGGCGACGGGGAATGTCGGCAGAGTGACCTTTTGCATGCCTCTCCTCCGGCTGGACGGCGTGAAATGATTTGCCTATAGAAGCGCCAAACCAAAAACCCTTGTTACCGGGAGCAGCCATGGCTGGCCATTCACAATTCAAGAACATCATGCACCGCAAGGGCCGCCAGGACGCGGTGCGCTCGAAAATGTTTTCCAAATTGGGGCGCGAATTGACCGTCGCCGCCAAAATGGGCGTGCCGGACCCGGACATGAACCCGCGTCTGCGCCTCGCCATCCAGGCGGCGAAAGCCGTGTCGATGCCGAAGGACAATATCGCCCGCGCCATCAACAAGGCGGCGGGCACGGACACCGAGAACTATGACGAAGTGCGCTATGAGGGCTACGGTCCCGGCGGCGTCGCGGTCATTGTCGAGGCGCTGACCGACAACCGCAACCGCACCGCCTCCAATGTCCGCGCGGCCTTCACCAAGGCGGGCGGGGCGCTGGGCGAGACCGGCTCCGTGGCGTTCATGTGGGACCGGGTCGGTGAGATCACCTACGCCTTGAAGGCGGGCACCGCCGATACCGTTATGGAAGCCGCGATCATGGCGGGGGCGGACGATGTGGCGTCCGATGAAGAGGGCCATTACATCACCTGCGCGTTTGAAGGCGTCAATGAAGTCTCGAAAGCTCTGGAAGAATCGCTGGGCGAGTCGCAATTGGTGAAAATCATCTGGCAGCCGCAGAACAATATTCCGGTCGATGAAGACCGGGCGCAGTCGCTGATGAAGCTCGTCGCCGTGCTCGAAGACGATGATGATGTGCAGAATGTCTATGCCAATTTCGAGGTCGACGACGAGACCATGGCAAGGCTGTCAGCGGCTTGATCCTGAGCACGAAAGAGAACGAAATCCGCCATCACTCGACAGAAGTTTTGTCGAAGGGATGGGCGTTGCTCACCCAGCACACCTTTGAACTCAGGCGACGCGACGGGACATGGGAACGCCAGGTTCGTGAAAGCTATGACCGAGGCCACGCGGCGGTGATTTTGCCGTATGATCCGGTGCGGGGAACAGTTCTGCTTGTGCGTCAGTTCCGCCTTCCCGTGTTCCTTCAAGGACATCGCGAGCCGCTGATAGAAGCCTGCGCCGGGCTGCTGGACCACAATGACCCGGAAACCTGTATCCGGCTCGAAACCGAGCAGGAGCTTGGCTACCGGCTCGGCGCGGTGCGCAAAATCTACGACGTTTACATGAGCCCCGGCAGCGTCACCGAGCGGCTGTCGTTTTTCACGGCGGAGTATTCGCCCGCTGACCGCGTCTCCGACGGCGGCGGCGACGCGTCGGAGGGCGAGGACATTGAGGTGCTTGAAATGACGCTTTCCGACGCGATGGCGCTGGTGGAGAGCGGCGGGATTATTGACGCGAAGACGGTGATGCTTTTGCAGCATCTGGCGCTGCGGGGGATGGCGTAGGCGGGATCCGTTGACTCTCCCTCACCCGCCTTGCTTCGCAAGACACCCTCTCTCCGGTGGGGCGAGGGGAAGGAAGCGCTCCAATTTCGCCTCTCCCCGGCGGGGAGAGGGCGTTTCGCGCAGCGAAACGGGTGAGGGAGAGTCAAGGACGGCTGGTTCCTGTCAATTTGTCAGCTGACCACAGCGCGCATTGCATTGCTCCCCGCCCGCTCCTACATTCATCGTAATTCAACGATAAACCGAAAAGACTGCCACATTGAACGCGCTTGTGAAGGGCCTCAACATTTCCTGCCTCTGCGTCGTTCTGCGCCCCGGCGAAATCGGCGCGTCTTTTCTGGACGCTGCGGGATCGCTGCTGCCGGAAAATCTTGAGCAAACCCACCCGCATCTGTTCGCCCACACGCCGGTCTACGTGACCGAGGCGGACCTCGCCGCCATGCTGTCCTTCGTCAGCGCGATGGAGCGGATCGCCGCTTTGCCGGGCTGGCCCGGCGCGGACGGGCCGGCGCTCGCGGCCAAGGTGCACGGTGTTTTCATGGGCTATGACTTCCATATGACCGAGGACGGCCCCCGGCTGATCGAAATCAACACCAACGCGGGCGGCGCGTTTCTCAATCTGTTCGCCGCCAAACAGTTCCGCGCCTGCTGCGACATGCTGGACATGTCGAAGTTCATTGAGCCGAAAGAGGCCGAGAAAAAGATCGCGGAGATGTTTCTGGCCGAATGGGCGGCGGCGGGGCGCGTCGGAAAGCCCGGACTGATCGCCATCGTTGACGAGGCGCCGAAGCAGCAGTTTCTCTATCCGGAGTTTCTGCTGGCGGCCAAGCTGCTCAGTCAGCATGGGTTGAAGACGGTCATCGCCGCGCCCGAGGAATTGGCTTTGCAAAATGGCGCGCTGCGCTTTGACGGGCAATTGGTGGACCTGATCTATAACCGGCTCACTGATTTTGAACTGTCCGGCCATGACGGCATTCGTAAGGCTTGGGAAAAAGGCGGCGTCGTTCTCACCCCCGATCCGCCCGCGCACCGGCGCATGGCGGACAAGCGCAATCTGGTGAAACTTTCAGAAACGGATTTTTTGCGCGGCATTGGCGTGAGCGAAGAGGACATCGCCATTGTCAGCCGGCTGGTTCCAAAGACCGTGCTTGTGACGAAAGCGAATGCCAATGCGCTCTGGGCGGAGCGCAAGCGCTATTATTTCAAGCCCGTATCCGGTTATGGCGGCAAGGCGGTGTACCGGGGTGAGAAGCTGACGCGCAGGACATGGGACTGGATTATGGGCGAAGACTATGTGGCGCAGGAGACGGCTAGCCCATCGCAGCGCATTGTGAGGACCGAGGGCGGCAGCGGGCTGCGCAAATTCGACGTGCGGCTCTACACCTACCGCGATCAGCTCCTCGCCGCCGCCGCGCGGATTTATGAGGGGCAGACGACGAATTTCAGAACTCCCGGCGGCGGGTTTGCGCCGGTGACGGCGCTGTGAGGCTCAGCCGGTCAGGCGGGAACCTTTGTCTTTTCATCCTCCTGCGCCAAACTGCCAAGATCATTTATGCTCACTGGCGCGCGGTCTGGAAACTCGGCGGAAATTTTCAGCTTTCCGCCCATTGCTTCGACATAGGAGCGCAGGGTGGACAACAGCAGATCGCTGCGCCGCTCAAGCCGGGAAACGCCGTCCTGCGACATGTTGAGCGCCTGCGAAATCTGGGCCTGGGTCAGCGCGCGGGCCTTGCGCAGGTCGCGCAGGGTCAGCTCCTCTTCGATGAGAAGGCGCGCTTTTTCCCTTATTTCCGCTTGCCGCCCGGGCGGCATATCGGCCAAAACGTCGTCAATCGTGCGCATCACTTTCGCCCTTTCTGTTTTTCCAAATGCTGGTCAAAGCGCTGGTCGGCTTTGGAAATAAGCGTGCTGTAAAACCGTTTTTCATTCACTCCAGATTTGTCGCCCGCCAGAAGCAAAATCGCGTTTCGTTTCTCATCAAAAGCAAAGGCGACACGCCAAATCCCATTGTCTGCCGCGAATCGCAGCTCCTTCATGTTTTTGTGCTTCGATGCCTTCAAAGTGTCGGCGTGCGGACGTCCAAGCTGCGGTCCCAGTTGCGAAACAAGCAAGGCCTTTGCAAGCAGCGAATCCTGAACGCCTTCTGCAAGAGCCCGAAACTCCGGGTCAAACATTTCGTGAAACAGAATTGTCCAAGGCATGCAGACACCCGCTCAAGCACAAATGTCTTTAAAGACATTTTATGAAATTAGCAACAAAAAACCCGCCGAAGCGGGTTTCCTGAAATCTCACTGCGCTGAAGCTCAGCCGCCGAGGCCGCCGAAACGGTTCTTGAACTTGGCGACACGGCCGCCGCGGTCGAGGACGGCGCCGGAGCCGCCGGTCCAGGCCGGATGGGTGCGCGGGTCGATGTCGAGGTTCAGCGTCTGGCCCTCTTTGCCATAGGTCGAGCGCGTCATATATTCGGTGCCGTCGGTCATGACCACTTTGATATTGTGGTAATCGGGATGGATATTCGGCTTCATGTCCAAGTCCTTATCTTCATTGGCGCGGGCCCCAAGATAGCCGCTGAACCGCCGTGTTCCGGTGAAAACTGACGCCCTGTGATAAGGGCTTCAAAAACAGTCGGCATTGCCATACATGAGGCTCCATAAGATGACAAGCACAGCCAACAAGAATCGCCTGCGGACTCTTTGAGCGGGCGGAAAGACAATTTGACCCAGGAAATGGACGCAAAGCGCGCGGACGAGAAGAAGCGCCGGTCGCTGAAGCCGCTGCGCCGGATGCTGCCTTATCTGATGCGGCACAAGCGCAACGTCGCCGCGGCAATGTTCTTCCTCGCCTTCGCCGCCGCCACGACGCTGCTGCTGCCGCTCGCTGTGCGGCAGATGATTGACCATGGTTTTTCGGCGGCGGACAAGAGCTACATCAACGGCACGTTCCTGATGCTTGTCGGCCTTGCGGCTGTGCTGGCTCTGACATCCGGCGCGCGGTATTATTTCGTAATCACCATTGGCGAGCAGGTTGTTGCCGACATCCGCCGTGACCTGTTTTCGCATCTGACCGAGCTGTCTCCGGGTTATTACGATCAGGAGCAGTCCGGCGAAATCGTCTCGCGGCTGACGGCGGACACGACGCAGATCAAATCCGTGTTCGGCGCGACGGCGTCGATGGCGCTGCGCAACGCAATATTGGGCCTCGGCGCGCTGGTGATGATGATCGTCACCAGCCCGCGCCTGTCGGTCATGGTGATCGCGGCAATCCCGGTGATCGTGCTGCCTTTGGTTATGTTCGGCCGCACGGTGCGCAGGCGTTCGCGCGAAGCGCAGGACATGCTGGCGGAGGCGACGGCGTTTGCCAGCGAGGCGGTCTCCTCGATCCGCACTTTGCAGGCCTTCGTCAACGAGAAGCTGGTGACGGGCCGCTTCGCCAAAGCGGTGGACACGGCCTATGAGGCGGCGCGGGGATCGATCAAGTCGCGGGCGTTCCTGACGGCGTTTGCCATCTTCATGATTTTCGGGTCTGTCGTCGGCGTTCTCTGGGTCGGCGCGCAGGGCGTTTTGAACGGCACAATTTCGGCGGGCACGCTCAGCCAGTTCCTGCTCTATTCGGTCTTTGCCGCCAGCGCGCTCGCCACGCTCTCAGAGGTCTGGAGCGAAATCTCGCAGGCCGCCGGCGCGTCGGAGCGGATTGCGGAAATCCTCGATGAGCGCCCCGCGATACAGGCGCCGGCGAATCCAGCAACGCTGCCCGCCGAGCCCATCGGCTCGCTGGCTTTCGAAAACGTCACCTTCGCCTATCCGTCACGGCCCGAAACCAGTGCGGCAGACGGGCTGAGCTTCTCGGTCAAACCCGGCGAAACCGTCGCCATCGTCGGCCCATCCGGCGCGGGCAAGACGACGCTTTATTCCCTGCTGCTGCGCTTCTACGATCCGCAGCAGGGGCGCGTTCTGGTCGATGGCGTAGACATCAAGACGCTGGACCCGAAGGCGCTGCGCCAGCGGCTGGCGCTGGTCTCACAGGATGTGACGATTTTCGCAGCGACGGCGCGGGAGAACATCGCCTTCGGCCGCCCGGATGCGAGCTTCGAAGACATAGTCACCGCCGCTGAAGCCGCATCCGCCGATGAGTTCATTCTGGCCTTGGACAAGGGCTATGACTCAGAACTCGGCGAGCGCGGCGTCACCCTTTCCGGTGGCCAGCGCCAGCGCATCGCGATCGCCCGCGCGGTGCTGAAAGACGCGCCGATCCTGCTCCTGGATGAAGCGACTTCGGCCTTGGACGCAGAGAGCGAGACGGCGGTGCAGAAGGCTTTGGAAGGATTGATGCAGGGGCGCACCACACTCGTGATCGCGCACCGGCTGGCGACAATTCTGAAGGCCGACCGGATATTGGTTCTGGATCAGGGCCGGATTGTCGAGGAAGGCACGCACAAGAGCCTGGTCAAAAAGGGCGGCGTCTATGCGCGGCTGGCCAAGCTGCAGTTTGACGCAGGCATGGATGCGGCGCGGCAGGCGGCGGAGTGAGGCCGCGCGTCAGCGCCTCCCATAGCGCTCCTTCAAATGTGCGATGAAATACCCCGCGTTGAGCGGCTCGCCGGTTGCGTCCTGCATGATCTGTGGCGTTGATTTCATTGAGGCGACCGACCAGATGTTGCCGCGCCGCCAGTCATTGACCGTCGTGAAGTCGCCTGCCGCAATGGACTCATTCACATTCGGATGCACCCTCTTGATCGCGGCAAACTGCTGCGAAGCCATCATGGCGCCCAGTGTGTAAGACGGGAAATAGCCAAACGCGCCTGCAGGCCAGTGCACGTCCTGCATTGGCCCATCCTTCGGATTGTCCAGAGTCGAAAGGCCCAGATAGTCCCGCATCTTGGCGTCCCAAGCTTCCGGCAGATCCCGCACTTCAAGGCGGCCGGCCAGCATGTCCTGTTCGAGTTCGTAGCGCAGAATGACATGCAGCGGATACGTCACTTCGTCGGCGTCCACCCGGATCAGGCCGCGCCCGACATGGTGGAGATGCGGCAGAAGCTCATCCAGCGTCAGGCGCTCGCCCAGAAGCTCCCCGACCTTGGGCAGGGCAAAAGTCCAGAAGGCCGGATTGCGGCCGATCTGCTTTTCGACGAACAGGCTCTGGCTTTCATGCATTGCCATGCCGCGCGCCCGCGCCGACGGCCAATGGGCGGTTTCGTGCGGCAGGTTCTGCTCGTACAGGCCGTGGCCGGTCTCGTGCAGAATGCCCATCAGCGCGGAGAGAAACTCATCGGTTCGGTAGCGCGTCGTCAGCCGCACATCGGTCGGCACGCCGCCGCAGAACGGGTGGTGCGAGACCCCGAGCGAACCCCGGTTCAAGTCAAACCCGACCGCCTGCATCATCGCAAGGCCAAGCGCGCGCTGGCTTTCGACCGGGTAATTGCCCGCAAGCACAGTCTTCGGCGCTTTCGCCAAACGTCCGGCCTGAACCTCAAGCGCCTCCTCGACAAAGCCTTTGAGAAAGACTTTCAGATCGGCAAACACCGGATCAATGTCCGCCGCGCGGTTGCCCGGGTCATACTGCTCCATCAGCGAATCATAAGGCGCGAGCTTGAGAACATCGGCGCGCATTGCCGCCTCTTCTCGCACCAGCGCCACAACGCCCTCAAGCGACGGCGCAAAACCCGCCCAGTCGCCCATGCCCCGCGCCTCGCGCCACAGCTGCTCGCAGCGCATCCGCGTCATCGTCTGCCGTTCGACAAATTCGGACGGCAGGCAGACAGCGTTGACATAGGTCCGCTCAAGCTCGCGCACGGCGGCGCGCTCCGCCTCATCAAGTTCCTCCGCCTTCGCAGCCTCAAGCCAATCGCGCACCTTCGGGTCCGTCGCCTGCCGATGCAGCATTCCCGACAGCCCCGCCATCGCCTCCGCCCGCTTCTCCCCGCCGCCTGACGCCATATGCGTCGCCTCGTCGGCCCCCAGAATGGCCAGCGCATGTTCAAGCGCGCCCAGCGAGCGGCAATGGGCGTCAAGCGCGGCAAAGGACATGGGCGGGCTCCGGCAATGGTTTTGACTGGCGGTTAGTGTATAGTGGCGCGGGGCGCAATATGGCCCACAGCGACTACCGAAACTGTCGTCTAAATGGAAGCACTTTGGCGACAGCATTCCCTCCTGCCGTCATTCCGGGGCCGCGAAGCGGAACCCGGAATCCAGAGATGGGATGCTGGCAAGCGGGCTGATATGGGTGGTTTGGCTGGCTTGAACCCGACCCTCACCGGAGCGAAACTACGTTCTTCGCCACTCTGTATTCCGGGTTCCGCTTCGCGTCCCCGGAATGACGGCAAGCGGGACTGCGGTCGCCAAAGTTATTCCATTTAAGCGGCCTAAAATCTAGCACAAGGACCCCGGAAAATGCCAAGAAACTCCATTGAAGTTCATGATAGCGGCCCGAACATTTTCGCCGATCTGGGCCTGCCCGACGCCGACACGCATTTCCTGAAGGCGCAGATCGTGTCCGAGCTTCACCGCCTTGCACATGAGCGGAAGCAGACGCAGACCGCGACAGGCGTGCTGCTCGGCATCAGCCAGCCGGAAGTGTCGCGCATGTTCAAAGGCCGCTTCCGGGAATATTCGGTGGAGCGGCTGATCGGCTTTTTGACAGCATTCAATAAGGATGTTGAAATCATTGTGAAAGACAGGTCAGGCGCGGTCACGCGCGGCAGTGTCACGCTCAAACATGAGGCCGCCGCCTGACAAGCCATTTGGGAAAAGAAATCGCCATGACCGCATCCTTCCTCACCGCAATCGTCGCCCTCCTCCACATCTATTTCCTCGTCCTCGAAATGTTCCTCTGGGACAAGCCTCAGGGCATGAAGGCCTTCGGCTCGACGCCAGAGTTTGCCAAGGCGACGAAGGTGCTGGCGTCCAATCAGGGGCTTTACAACGGGTTCCTGGCGGCGGGGCTGTTCTGGGGGCTTTGGCTGAGCGCGGCGGGATTTCAGATCAAGGTGTTTTTCCTGCTCTGCGTCATCGTCGCTGGCCTCTATGGCGCGGCGACGGCGAGCCGGAAGATTTTGTATGTGCAGGCGGTTCCGGCGGCGATGGCTTTGTTGGCTCTTTTCGCCGGTTTCTGACTACTTCTCCGTCAGCTTCAGCTCAATCCGCCGGTTCTTCCCCTTCGCCTCCACCGTGTCCGCCACATCCAGCGGCTGAAATTCGCCGAAGCCCGCCGCGATGAGCCGGTCGGCGGGGACGCCGTTGGCGATGAGGTATTTTACCACGGCGGTGGCGCGGCCGGAGGAGAGCTCCCAATTGTCGGCATATTTGCCGCCGCCGGAGAGTTTGACATTGTCGGTGTGGCCGTCGACGCGCAGGACCCAGTTGATTTCGGGCGGGATTTCCTTGGCGAGTTCGATGATGGCGTTGGCGAGTTTGAGCATTTCGCCTTTGCCGGCCTCGTTGATTTCAGCGGCGCCGGAGGGGAACAGCACTTCGGACTGGAAGACGAAGCGGTCGCCGACGATGCGGATGTTTTCGCGGTCGGAGAGGATTTCGCGCAGGCGGCCGAAGAAATCAGAGCGGTAGCGGTTCAGCTCCTGGACGCGCTGCGCCAGCGCCACATTGAGGCGCTTGCCGAGGTCGGCGATTTTCGCGCCGCTCTCCTTGTCGCGCGTCTCGGACGCGCCGAGCGCTTCCTCGAGCGCGCCGATCTGTTTGCGCAGCGCGGAAATCTGCTGGTTCAAGAGTTCGACCTGCGCCAGCGCGCGCTGGCTGATCTGGCGCTCGGCATCCACGGTTTTCACCGCCTCGCCCAGCTTGATCTCCGCTTCCGCGCCCTTGCCGCTGCCCGCCTCGAGCAATTGCTGAAGCCGGGATTTTTCGCCCTGCGCGGCGTCGAGCGAGGCCTGCATGTTGAAAAGCTGGTCCTGCAGATCCTGCGCGCCGGTTTTTTCCAGCGCCAGCAATTGTGTCAGTTCGCTGATCTGCGAATTCAGCTGGTTCAGCACCTCGTCTTTGCCGGAGATTTCGCGCGACAGGAAAAACTGCGCCAGCACGAACACCGACAGGAGAAACATGAAGGTGAGAAGCAGGGTGGAGAGGGCGTCGACAAAGCCCGGCCAGTAGTCAACCGTGCGGTCGCGGCGGTTCCTGCCGAGCGCCATGGGCTAATACTTCCGTTCGAGCGATTTGTTGAGCCGCTCCAGCGTGGCGCGCATCATTTTCTGCTCTTCGGCCTGCGCCTCCACCACGTCGCGCATCAGCTGCTGTTCGGCGCGCATGTTCTTGACGAGGCCCTGAATGCCCTCCGCCAAATTCGCCATCGCCGCGATGGACCTCTGATTGGAGCCGCCGCTGTCGCCCGCCAGTTTCAGCCGCTCGCCGATCATCCGAAGCTCTTCGGTCGTCTCGATCGCCATGCCCTGTGACGGCGCGGGCGCAAGATCTGTGACGGAGGACAGCCAGTTTTCCAGCTCGGTGTAAAACCGCGTCTGGGCGCGGCCGGCCTGCAGGTCGAGAAAGCCGAGGATGAGCGAGCCGGACAGGCCGAACAGCGAGGAGGAAAACGCCGTGCCCATGCCGGCCAGCGGCGCGGACAGACCGGTCTTCAAGGCGTCCAGCATCGAGTTGGCGTCGCCGCCCGCCGGGTCCAGCGCCTGGATCGTGTCGCCGATGGATTTGATGGTTTCAAGCAGCCCCCAGAATGTGCCGAGCAGGCCGAGAAACACCAGAAGCCCGGTGAGATAACGCGAAATATCGCGCGCTTCGTCGAGGCGGGTGGCAATAGAATCCAAGAGCGAGCGCAGCGCCGATGTGGACAGCGCCATGGACTGACGGCGGCCGATCAGCGCCTTCATCGGCGACAGCAGCACCGGCTCCGCCGTGCCAGCCCGGTCGCCGTCGCCGCGCCGGTAGGCGTTCACCCATGAGACTTCGCGGAACAGGCGGAACACCTGCAAAATGCTCAAGAGAATTCCGACGACCAGAACCGCGACTATCAGGCCGTTAAGGCCGGGATTGGTGACGAAAGCCGACGCGACCTGACGGTAGAGAATTGCAACGACAAAAGCGGAGATAGCCAGAAAAATCAGCATCGAGAACAGGAAGACCTGCGGGCTGGAAAGCCGGTCCGGATCGTAGCTTGCGCTGCTTTCCGCACTCTTGGAGCTAAACCACGCCATGAAACGCCCTCGATTCTATAGACAACCGCAAGAGCTAACCAAAAATACGGCGGAAATGAAAGCGGGGAATTTCAAACCCGCGCCGCTCCCTGCTTAGAGAGCGCCATTCGGCTTTGGCTCACCAAACGATGATTGGACGGTGACAGCGCGCGCGGTTAGCTTCGTCAGCGGATTGGAAGTATGGAGGAGGCGTTGCGCAAGTCTTGGCCCATATTGGTCTTTCTCGGCCTTTTCCCGGTCGATGCCGCGCATGCGGATTTTGTCGGCACGCTCGAGTTCACGCCCGCCGGATGCGAATCGGCGCGGCAGTGCAAGCTGGCTTTTGACTTCGGCTATGTGGACACCAAAGGCGTCGGCTGGCAGGCGAATGCGGGCGATCCGACAGACGGGGCGACAATACCGGATTGGGCGCAGCCGCTGGTCGGCGCGAGCTTTGACAAAAGCTTTGTCAAAGCGGCGGCGATCCACGACCATTATGTCATCAATCACGTGCGCACCTGGCAGCAGACGCATCTGATGTTTTACGATGCGCTGATCGATTCTGGCGTGCCCGCGCACAAGGCGCAGATCATGTATTTCGCCGTGCTCGTCGGCGGGCCGAGATGGATTGAGCTGATCGAAGGCATCGCTTGTCCCGTTGGGCTGATGTGCATTTCTTCGGAACGCATGATGCAGGACCCTGCCGTGCGCATGATGAAGGACAGCGGGGGCGCGTTTCTGGTGCGGGACGAAAGTTACGCCTCACCTGAGTTCAAAATGAAAATGGATGCTGCCCACATGTTTATGGCGGCGAAGGGCGATGAAGTGACTGCGGATGACCTAGCGGTGCTTGCCGACATGCTCGAGCCAACGGACGCCTTCAAGAGCGGCGCTGGCATGGCGGTCGTGCCACCTTCCGCTGCAACCAAATAGTCTGCGGGCGCTCCTAAACGGGCTTCGTCAGCTGCTTCAGCAGCGCCTTATGGATCAGCTCATTGCCCGCCACAATGGAAGCGCCGTCGAGATTGTCCTGCCGTCCGTCCCGGTCAGTGGCAAAGCCACCCGCCTCGCGGATCAGCACTATGCCCGCGGCAATGTCCCAGACCCGGATTGCGGTTTCCCAGAAACCGTCGAAGCGGCCAGCGGCGACATAGGCGAGGTCCAGCGCCGGCGAACCCAGACGGCGGACGCCTGAGACTTCGCCCATCACGTTGCGCAGTTCAACCAGAAAATCACCATGCTGCGGTCTGCCCAGATGCGGCACGCCGGTGCCGATGACGCAGTCTGTCAGTGTCTTGCGGCCCGCCACCCGCAGACGCCGGTCATTCAGAAACGCGCCGCCGCCGCGCTCGGCGGTGTAGAGCTCGTCCATTGCCGGATTGTAGATGACGCCCGCCACCAACTGGCCCTGCCGCTCCAAGGCGATGGAGATGGCGAACATTGGAATGCCGTGCAGAAAATTCGTCGTGCCGTCGAGCGGGTCGATGATCCAGCGGTGCTGCTTGTCCGCGCCTTCGATGATTCCGGTCTCTTCGGTCAGGAACGAAAAATCCGGCCGGGCGCGGCGCAGCTCGTTGACAAGGATTTCCTCCGAGCGTTTGTCGGCGAGGCTCACATAGTCGCCCGGTCCCTTGACCGAAACCTGCAGATTCTGCACCTCGCCAAAATCGCGCGACAGCGACTTGCCGGCCTTCAGCGCAGCGCCAACCATCACATTCATCAGCGCCGAACGGGCCATGCCTCAATCCCCTTGAAAGACTGGTCAGTCGGCGCGGCGCATATAGGTGAGCTCGGTCGTGTCGACGACGACGCGCTCGCCCGCGGCGACAAAAGGCGGCACCAGGATGCGCACGCCGTTTTCCAGAACCGCAGGCTTGTAGGACGAGGCCGCCGTTTGGCCTTTGACGACCGGGTCGGCCTCGGCGATCATCAGCGTCACATAGTCGGGCAGCGAAATGCCGATCGGGCGCTCATTGTGCAGCTCGACCGTTACCATCATGCCGTCCTGCAGGAAGGCCGCGCGGTCTCCGACGAAATCCTTCTGCAATTCAAGCTGCTCGTAAGTCTCGGTGTCCATGAACACCAGAGCCTCGCCCTGCTCATAGAGGAATGAGAAATCCTTCTGCTCAAGCCGGATTTTTTCGACCGTCTCCGCCGAGCGGAAGCGCTCGTTGAGCTTGGTGCCGTCGATCAGGTTTTTCAGCTCGACCTGATTGTAGGCGCCGCCCTTGCCGGGCTTGACATGGTTGCACCTGACCGCCGCCCAGAGGCCGCCCTGATGTTCGATAACATTGCCCGGACGGATTTCGTTGCCGTTGATTTTCATTGTGTTCTTTCGGAGCTTTTAGAGGGTCGCCCGGTCATGCGGCGCGAATTTGCGGCCTCATGACCATAAATTCGCTTAAGAGGCAAGGGTGTGGGAAAACGCGCTCACTTGAACGTGTTGGCGCGCGCAATGGCCTTCTGCATTTCCTCGTCGGTCAACCCGTCCATGAAATCGTCCAGACCGGCGTCTTTCAGTCCGGCGCGCTTTGCCTTGATATACCAGGCGGCGGCGTTCTCGGAGGATGGCTCTGTGCCGATCCCGTCGCGGTAGAGCTTGGCAAGGCGCGCGGCGGCGGCGATGTTGCCGGACCCGGCGGCGCGGCTCAGCCAGCGGAATGCGGAGTCATAGTCTTTCTTGCCGCCGATTCCGTCGATCTGCCAAGCTGCAAGGTCTACTTGAGCTGTGTCAAAACCCTGCGCCGCTGATTTCTCCAGCCATGCCCGCGCCGCCGCTTCGTCCGGCTGCTGCCCGCCCGCGCCGGCCATCATGACCTGGCTCATCGCATATTGCGCTTCCGCTTGGCCCTTATTGGCGGATTTGAGGAAGAAAGGCACGGCCTTCTGGATGCCCGCTTCGCCGGGCGCCGCCTGCATCAGCATTTGCGCATAGTTGAATTCAGCCAAAGGATTGCCGCGCTCGGCGGCTTTTTGCATCAGGGCCGCAGCCTTGGCATTGTCCTTGGGCAGGTAGCGGCCCTCCAGCATGTAGAGCGCGGTTTGCAGCTGCGCCTCCAGCACGCCCTTGTCCGCCGCCAGCGCATAAAGCCGCGCGGCCTCCTTGTGGTTCACCGCCACGCCAAGGCCGCGCGCATAAATTTCCGCCGCCAGCGCCTGCGCATTCGGGTCGCCTTCCGCCGCCTTGAGCAAAGCGAGATTGAGCGCGGTCTTATACAGTCCTCTCTGGAATGCGCCAAAGGCGTCGTCCGGCGCCTTATCTCCAAAGCGGTTCGGATTGGCGGAGAGGCCGACATCGGGCTTCAGAGGCGCGTCGCTCTTCTCCGCCGCCAGCGCAGATGCGCCGGTCAGCAGCAAAGACGCTGTCAATGCAGCTCTAATCCGCATAAGCGGCCTCTTGGAACTCGCCCGCTTCGTCCAATAGGGCGTTGATCTTCGCGACTTCAACCTTGGGCGAGCGGCCTTCGCCAAACACGGCAGCCGATATGGCGGCGAACTCCGCGCCGCTTCTCGAAATTGCACTGACGCTGTCAGCCAGATACCCGCCCATGACAATGCAGGGCAGTTCGATCATCGAGGCCCACCATTCGCCCATTTCGATATTTTTCGGGTGCGCTTCAGGATGCGTGTCGCCGTCGAGCCTGCCGAACAAGACATAATCCGGCCGAAGCTCGCCCTTGTCCAGTGCGTCGTCGCGCGACAGTTTTGCGCCTGCTCCAACAATCAGCCCGGGCGACAGGGCGTTCATCGCATCTTTAAGATCAGAGACGGACCCCGAGATATGCACACCGTCCGCCTTGGTCCGACCGGCGATCTGCGAATTGTCCGCAATCAAAGCCGCCGCGCCCGCCGCCTGAATTGGCGGCACGCATTTCTCGCAGAAAGCTTGAAACTCGCGCTCGGAAGCCCCCGCCGCAAACAGGATGACCGACGCCACATCTCCGCCTGCGAGCGCATCGGCCATCGCGGCCGCCACGTTGTCCGGGGCGACGCCAGGCGAGAGCGTCAACACAAGGCGGCAGCGGTTTGGGGCGTCGAGGTTCTGCAATGTGGTCTCCGTCGGTTCGGCCCTGTTCTTAGCGCCAATCATGATTGGAATAGGGCATGATTGAAATAGGGTGGCGCGCGCGCAAGCGAAATCGTGGAACAAGCTGAACAAGGCAGGTGCATTTCACGGCGGCTGGCGCTATGTCGGTTCAAAGCCTCTGAGACATTTCCATGACGCCCTTGATTTACGATCCGTGGTTCTATGCCGCCGCCATTCCGGCGGTTTTGTTTGTCGGCCTGTCAAAGGGTGGGTTGGGCGGGCTCGGCCAGCTTGGCGTGCCGTTTCTGGCGTTGACAGTGCCGCCCGTGCAGGGCGCGGCGATCATGCTGCCGATTCTAATTGCCATGGACATTGTGGCGCTCTGGTCCTGGCGCGGCGTGCGGGATGTGCCGACGCTGAAAATCATGCTGCCCGGCGCAATGCTTGGCATTTTCATCGGATACCTCACCGCCAAAATGGTCAGCGGCGACGCCGTCAAGCTCCTGGTCGGGCTGATCGGCGTGTGGTTCGTCGTCCGCCACTATATGAACGAGCGGCTGAAGCAGGGCGCGGCTAAGCAGCCCAACGCGGTGGCGGGCGGCTTCTGGGGCATGGTCGCGGGTTTCACCTCATTCGTCGCCCATGCCGGCGGCGCGCCGTATCAGGTCTATACTCTGCCGCTGAAGCCTGACCCCAAAATCTTCGCCGGGACTTCGACCGTCTTTTTCGCCATCGTCAATGCCGTCAAGCTCATTCCCTATTTTGCGCTGGGCCAGTTCGACACAGCCAACCTCGCCGCCTCCGCCGTCCTCCTGCCCCTCGCGCCGCTGGCGACAATCGCGGGCGTATGGATAGTCAAACGGATGAGCGCGGACGTTTTCTATCCTTTTATGAACCTGATGCTGGCGCTGGTGTCGGTGAAGCTGGTCTGGGACGGGGCGGCGGGGATTTGGGGATGAAAATTCGACGGAGTTAACCCCGCTTTAACCTTTACACGTCATTACTATCGCCATTCGGATTTTCCGGATTCAATCTCAGCGGCGCCTGCCGCTCTGTTTGACGCCTCCCTGTTAAACTCTTGAGAGCCGTTTTTGCGGCTCTTTTTTTTAGCGGATTTCCGGCGCGCGGCGGCCTTCAATTGCGCCAATTCCGTTAACCTTTTGTTAAACATGCGCTTGCGCTTTTGTGCGCAAAGTGCAGTTTGCAATCTGCGCCCCGTTGTGGATTTTCCGGGTTTCAACTTTATCGGCGCGGAGCCTCATGCTTGTATCTGAGGCGGCTGGAGCAGTGCAGGCAGAGTGACAATGAGTGACAAAAACAGCGCCACAGCAGCTCCGGTCAGGCTCGCCGAACACCGGGTTTTCTCGGAAAGCTTCAAGCCGCTGTACAATGACGGAATGAAGCTGGTCGAAACTGCCGCCGGCTATCTGGACGGTGAAGGCCGGACAGAGGCCAAGCGCATGACGCGGCTGGCCGCGACACTCTACGCCGCCGAATCCATGCGCCTCACCACGCGGCTGATGCAGGTCGCCTCATGGCTCCTTTTGCAGCGCGCCGCCAACAATGGCGAGATGACGCGGGCGCAGGTGGCGGACGAGAAGACCAAAGTGCGGCTCGACACGCCGTCCGCCTCAATCAGCGTGCCGTCCTGGGAAGAGCTGCCGGTGAAGTTCAAGGAAATTGTCGAACAGTCGCTGAAAATGCAGGCGCTGGTCGCCAAGCTCGACAGGGACATTTACGGCAGCAAGGGCGAACCCGCTCCTGCCGCCGATCCGCGCAACCATGTGGAGGACCAGCTGGCGCTTCTGAAGACCGCTTTCGGCGCGCGCTGATTTTTTGTTTTTTGTTTGTTCACAATACCTTGATGATGTAAGACCCTTCTGGGGGGCCTTTTTCATGAGCACAGCGATTCGCATTATCGGTATCGACCCGGGCCTGCGCCGCACCGGCTGGGGCGTGATCGAGACGCTGGGCAATTCTCTGAAATTTGTCGCTGCGGGCACGGTTAAATCCGACGATAAGCTTGATCTCGCCTCGCGGCTCTGCCAGCTTTACGATGGCCTGTCCGCCGTCATCCACGCCCAGATGCCGCATGAGGCGGCGGTGGAGAACACGTTTGTCAACGTCGACGCCGCCGCGACGCTCAAACTCGGCCAGGCGCGCGGCATCGCCATGCTGGTTCCGGCACAGGCGGGGCTGCTGGTCGCCGAGTACGCGCCAAACGCGGTGAAGAAGGCAGTGATTGGCGTTGGTCATGGCGACAAGGCGCAGATTCAGATGATGGTGAAGGTGCTGCTGCCGAAGAGCGTGGTGGATTCAGCTGATGCGGCGGACGCGCTTGCCATCGCCATCTGCCACGCGCACCACAGGCAGGGCGCGGCGATGCGGAGGGCTTTGGCGGGGTGAATGTTCTTGACATGTTCACTAAGTCTGGGTAAGTAATACCCAAGAGGTATTACCATGCGCGTCACTGAAAAGGGCCAAGTCACCATCCCCAAGCAAATCAGGGACAGGCTGGGCATTGGGCCTGGTTCCGAGGTGGATTTTGTGGAAGACGGCCAGTCCGTTAAAATTGTTGCGGCAAATGCCGGTGAGTTTGACGCCGAAGCTTTCAGACGCACGCTGAACAGTCTTGCAGGCACAGTGGATTTGGGCGGCATGACAACGGACGAATATATGCTTTGGCTGCGCGGACCGCGTGATGACCTCGACGCTCATTGACACCAATATTCTGCTGGATGTGCTGGGAGAGAAAACGCCATTGCACATTTGGTCAGTGGACCGGCTCACCGAGCTGAGGGCGAAAGGGCGACTTTGCATCAATCAAATTGTCTATGCCGAACTGACGCCCAGGCTGTCTCTGGATGCGGCTCAGGACGTTCTTGCTTCCATGCAGATAACTCGTGAAGCCTTGAGCTTTGAGGCGGCATGGAGGGCCGGCGCCGCGCATTCAGCCTACCGGCGCGCGGGCGGCGCGCGAGAGCGGACGCTGCCGGACTTTCTCATCGGCGCGCACGCGGCTGTTTCAGACTACACGCTGCTGACGCGGGACGCGGCGCGTTACAGGACGTATTTCCCGGAATTGAATATTGTGTCACCGCAGACGCATCCTTCAGGAGCGCCTTCCCCATGATCGGCAAACTCAAAGGCGTCATCGATGAGATCGGCGAGGACCATCTGGTCGTCGATGTGCACGGCGTCGGCTATGTCGCCTTCTGCTCCATGCGCACGCTCGGCAATCTCCCCGGCGCAGGCGAGGCGGTCACTCTCTTCATCGAAACCTATGTGCGCGAGGACATGATCCGGCTTTACGGCTTTCAAAACACGCTGGAGCGCGAATGGTTCCGCCTCTTGCAAAGCGTGCAGGGCGTCGGCGCGAAAGTCGCGCTGTCGGTCCTCTCCACTCTGAACGCGCCTGACCTCGCCAACGCCATCGCGCTTCGCGACATCGCCATGGTTTCGCGCGCGCCGGGCGTCGGCAAAAAGGTGGCGGAGCGGATTGTCACGGAACTCAAGAACAAGGCTCCCGCCTTTGCAGGCTCCGCCTCTGGCACAATCGGTCTCAAGCAGGAGCTCGGCGAGGGAGTCGCCCCGGCACCGGTGATGGACGCGGTCTCGGCGCTGACGAATTTGGGCTATTCGCGCGATGTGGCGGCCAATGCCGTGGCGGCGGCGCTGAAAGCGGCGGGGGAAGGGGCGGATTCGGCCAAGCTGATACGGCTGGGGCTGAAGGAGCTGGCGCGGTGAGAAGTTGCTATCTGACCAGGTTCCAACTATTATCGGAAAGTAATACTTTCTTTGGGAGTAACACCAATGGGTGCTTTTACGACAATGACCACGAAAGGGCAGCTTACAATCCCGAAAGACGTGCGAGACGCCCTAAATGTTGATGCAGGCACGCGGTTTTATGTGACGGAGCGCAACGGGGAGGTCGTGGCGCTGCCAAAAAACAAGCGGATTGCTGACCTTGCTGGCTTCCTCGGACGCCCGCCCGCCGGCGCCGGGGCCTCACTTGAGGAAATTGATGAGGCAATCGGAAAATTTCTTGGCGAAGATGATGAGCGAATCAAGCGTGAGTGGAACGAGGGGATCGGAAAAGACGAATGATCGCGGTCGATACAAATGTTCTCTTGCGGTACATTTTGAATGACGACGAAGTGCAGTTCGCCCTCGCTTCATCGTTCTTTAACGCTAGGACAACGCAAAATCCGGCGTTTGTGGGGTTGATTGTCTTATGTGAGATGGCCTGGTCACTGAGACGGCAATACGGCTTTTCCAGAGAGCAGGTCAGATCAGCGGTTGTGAGGCTGTTTGAGACGGCTGAGGTGCAAATAGAAGCCGAAGCTGAGATTTCACCGCTCATCTCCAGTGCCGACCTGAAAGCGGATATTGCTGACATTTTGATCTCTCACTGCGCCGGACGATCCGGATGCACCGCTACAGTGACATTTGACCGCCGCGCCGCCGCCCGCATCCCCGGCATGGTGCTGCTCGCATGAGCGACACCCGCCCCCTCATTTCCCCGGAAAAACTCGGCGAGGATGTGGACACTAACCTGCGCCCGCAGTCGCTGTCCGAGTTCATCGGACAAAAAGCCGCTCGGGAGAATTTGAAGGTTTTCATCGACGCCGCCAAGTCGCGCGGCGAGGCGCTCGACCATGTGCTGTTTGTCGGCCCGCCCGGGCTCGGCAAGACGACGCTGGCGCAGATCATGGCCAAGGAGCTCGGTGTCAATTTCCGCTCCACCTCCGGCCCGGTGATCGCCAAGGCCGGCGACCTCGCGGCGCTGCTCACCAACTTGGAAGAAAACGACGTTCTGTTCATCGACGAAATCCACCGGCTGAACCCCGCCATTGAGGAAATTCTCTATCCGGCAATGGAGGACTATCAGCTCGACCTCATCATCGGCGAAGGACCTTCTGCGCGCTCGGTGAAGATCGACCTCGCCAAGTTCACGCTGGTCGCCGCGACGACGCGGCTCGGCCTCCTCACCAATCCGCTGCGCGACCGGTTCGGCATTCCGGTGCGGCTGAATTTTTATTCGGTCGAGGAGCTGGAACTCATTGTGCGGCGCGGCGCGCGGATCATGAGCCTGCCGCTGAACGATGAGGGTGCCACCGAAATCGCCCGCCGCTCGCGCGGCACGCCGCGCATCGCCGGCCGGCTGCTGCGCCGCGTGCGCGACTTCGCCCATGCCGGCGGCGATGAAACCGTCAACCGCGTGATCGCCGACGCCGCGCTGACGCGGCTTGAGGTGGACGCAATGGGCCTCGACGCGCTCGACCGGCGCTATCTCAACATGATCGCTGCCAATTTCGGCGGCGGCCCGGTCGGCGTCGAAACCATCGCGGCGGGCCTGTCCGAGCCGCGCGACGCGATCGAGGACATTATCGAGCCCTATCTCATCCAGCAGGGATTTCTGCAGCGGACGCCAAGGGGAAGGGTGCTCGCGGCGAACGCCTGGCGGCACCTCGGAATGGAGCCGCCGAGGGACGCGGCGCAGCAGGCGCTGTTGTTTGAGGAGGAGTGAGGGTTCTGGCGTTTCTCAAGCGAGGGAGAGGCAGCAAATGGATGGAAGCTACAGTTTCAAAAGGCTAAGCTCTGCGATACTCGCATTAAGTTCGGCAACGGACTGGGAACTCGCGAGAAAGGAATGGGCATTGATCGATGTAATCGATTCAGATGTCATCGACTCAGAAGAATGCGACGAATGCCTTTGCGGCAAGAAGCCGATTTTTGAGATATGCATAATAGAAAACAAGATCACCAAAAAGCAAACTGAGGTTGGAAATCATTGTGTCAAACGGTTCTTGGGTGTCAGGTCTGATAGGATTTTTTCAGCGATAAAGCGCATCAAGAAAGACCCCATCAAGAGCTTGAATGAAGACGCGATCGTTTTCTTCCGACAGAAGGGGCTGCTCAACAACAGGGAATATCAATTTCTGCAAGATGTCCGAAACAAGCGAGACCTCTCTGAAAAGCAGTTGTCTTGGCGAAGGGACATCAATCACAAGATACTGGCCGCAATCGCCCGCAAAGGATTTCAGGGCCCAAGTTAATTTTGCGGAACTGGCAGTGGCAAGTAGCTAGGATTGGAGTCTCTTGGAACTACGCCAGTAATGGCCCTAGATGTCAGTCATTGTGAATTGATCCCACTGACGGAAATCCACATCCTCCGTTCCCGCCCCGCAAAGGCGTGGAACCCATTGGCCCGCAAGGCCCCAGCCACTGGAAATCAACTCACCGGCGGTGCCAAATGCAGTGCCATCACACTGACTTGTCCGTTGTCGGCACCCACATCTGCAATGGGTTCGCTGCGAAAGACCGGAAGCCAAACGAACCGTAAAGCCGTTGGCGCGCCGCAATAGCCTCCTCATCCCCATCGTCCAGAATATCGAGCATGGTTATGGCCATGCCCACACTTCTGCTTGCGTCCGCGACGCGCTTGAGGGCGTCGACCAGGAGCATTCGGCCAATTCCTTTGCCCTGCTGCGCCTTTGCGACAGCGATCATGGCGATATAGGCAGCCGGTATCCAGCCGCTTGACGGACGGTCGCGGGCGAAACCTGACGGCAGATCATGATAGGAGATCGAATGGGCATTCAAAGCATAAAAGCCTGCGACCGAAACTCCGTCTTCCGTCGCCACGAACAGGCGGACATGCCCTGCCTTTGATAGCTTGTTCGCGGTGAGTTTCAGGAAATTGTCGGCCTTGCCGACGCCGCAGGTGAAACCAGTTCGATCATGACGAGTTGCGTCAAACGACGCGATGAAAATCGGCGCATGGCCCTGCATTGGAATTCAGGGCCGGGAGATGACGCGTTTGGCATGTTCCTTGAAAGCTGCACGCAGTTTTGCATTGTGCCCGGCCTTTCCATCAAGCGCCGCAAAGAATGCCACATAGTCTTCGGGCTTAAGCATTGTGCGGTCATGCAACGCGATCATGTCCAGCGCCGCTTTGTACGCGGCACTCATGGCAAAGACTGAATCGTCCACGCCGGAAAGCGCGGCGGCGCGCTGGATGGCGGATTTGATGCGCGGCTTGACGCGGAAATTCATCCGTTCGGTGCTGCGCTCTTCGGCGAGATTGTTCTGATGGGGCATAGCGATATCTCCTGAATAATCATGTACGTCAAAGCCACGTACAAATCAAGATAATGCTGGCTACCTCATCCCCCTTACCATCTCCACCACATCCCCTTCCGCCCTCTCCCCGTCAAACCCGTCCACAATCCCAAACGCCCCGCCATACGACCACACCGACCACATGAACCCCGCCGCCTCCGCCCGCTCCGCCATGGCTTTGACATAGGCCGCCCTGTATTTGCCTGGGGTGACGATTGGGTTGCCATATTCCTGACGGATCATGCCGAACTCGCCGAGGATGATGTCGGCGGGATCGATGTTGTTGGCTTTTGCCCAGTCCGAGACGATGGCGAAGGGCTTGTCCATTTCGCGAACGAGACCTTCCTCCGTGTCGATCTTGGCGATCTCTTCGTCGAGATAGGAAAGATGCCCGCTGCGCATGGCGAGAGGCGCGTCTTTCGTGATGCGGGCGCGGATGTCAGTCAGAGTCTTGTCCAGCTCGGCCTTTGGCGCATTATGCACGGGAAAAGGCAGGCCGTAGACATACGGCATGAAATCGCCGGTCCAGGTGGCGCCCTGATGGGTGAGGATGAACGGGTCGTAGGAGTGGAACGACCAGATGATATTGTCGTCGCCGAAGTCCTTCGGGTTCAGCTTTGCCAGCCCCTCCGACCCGCCCCAGCAGGCGCCGGACAGGATCAGCGTCAGGCGCGCGCTGGCGCTGCGTGCTGCGGCGTGGAGGGCTTTGAGCTTCTCCGGCCAGTCATTTGTTCCTTCGTCCTGACAGTCAATGGTCGGCTCGTTGAAAAGCTCCAGCGCCACGCTTTCGGGAATATGGTCCATCAGCAGCGCCGCCATGCGCTTGACGAGCGCGGCATGGGCCTCGAACAGCGCGCTGTCGTTCAGGATTTCCTTCGTGCCGATGCTCCGGTTGCCGCCTGCGGGCAGCGCGTGCAGATCGACAATGACTTTCAGTCCGGACTTGGTGATGAGATCGACCGAGGCGGCGACCTCCTCGAACAGCTTATCGTGAAGCGCGGCGGACTTGTCGGACAGGAAGGGCGAGGGATCGACGGGCATGCGGACAAAATCGAACCCCGCCGCTTTGAGGTCGGCCAGCTCCTTTTGCCCGACGGTTTTCCGCCATTCGGGAAATGGCAGCATAACGGTTTTGTCGCCCCATTTCGATTCGTCCGGCCAAGTAACCCAGATATCCAGCGAGATGCCGCGCTTGGCCTGAAATGTCGCGGCGCCGGCGGGGGCGGCTGAAAACAGGATTGCAGCGAGAAGAAACAGCAGCCGATTCATGTTTTGCCAATCCAATTGTCCTGCCGCATATAGACTTCTGACAATGAGGCGGAAACTTCAATGAGCGAACTTGGTAAAGGGCTGGCGGGCGAACTGACGGGGACGGGGCATCTGCTGCGCCAGCGCGTCTATTATGAGGACACGGATTTCTCCGGCATCGTTTACCACGCGCGCTACCTGCATTTCCTTGAGCGGGGGCGCACGGATTTCCTGCGGCTTGTCGGCATCCACCATGCCGAAATCGGTGCGGGGCTGCATGGCGAGCAGCTTGTCTGGGTCGTGCGGCGGATGGAGATCGACTTCAATTCCCCGGCCCGCATTGACGACATTCTTGAGATTAAGACCCGTGTTGAGGAGATTTCCGGCGCGCGCATTGTCATGGCGCAGCAGGTCCGTTGCGGTGAAAAATTGCTCATTGAAGCCATGGTCGAGGCGGCTATTGTCAATGCCGGCGGCAAGCCGAGGCGATTCCCGAAAGACTGGATCGCCCGTTTCCCCGCCGCCGGCTGACAAAAATAACCCATCCTTAACCATAAGACCGCATGTATGGCCGGGCAGAGGGCGGCGCGTTAACCACACGCCTTCCTTTGACCAAATTCTGCGCGAAGAAGCGCCGCAGCGGGAAAGCCCGCTGCCGCTTTGACGCGCAGCGGACATGCGGACCGCCCGGCCCTCAAGCCGGGCGTTTGGATTCAAGGACGATAGAATGGAAAATATCGCGGTTGCGGTGGATGCGGGCCACACCTCGCTCTGGGGCCTGTTCATGCAGGCCGGCTGGGTGGTCAAGGCGGTGATGATCGGGCTGGTTCTCGCCTCGGTCTGGAGCTGGGCCATCGTGTTTGAGAAGGTCGTGTCGTTCCGCAAAATGCGCGCCGCCATCGACCGGTTTGAGCAGACATTCTGGTCCGGCCAGTCGCTGGAGGAACTGTACCGCACGCTCGCCGACCGCGCGACGGTCGGCATGGGCTCGATTTTTGTCGCCGCCATGCGCGAATGGAAGAAATCCTACGAGCGCGGTGCGCGCTCTCCC
>JANMMM010000107.1:0-19748 GCA_031373225.1 Phyllobacteriaceae bacterium
CCTTTCAGCCCCTCTGACCAGCTATGGAACCCAGAAAGCCATCTGCGAACTGCTGATCTCCGACTATTCCCGCAGGGGCTTCATCGACGGCATGGCGCTGCGCATGCCCACGGTGTGCGTGCGCCCCGGCGCGCCGAACAAGGCGGCCTCCGGCTTTTTCTCCAACATTATCCGCGAACCCCTGGCGGGGAAGGAGGCAATTCTGCCGGTTGAGGACAGCGTGCGCCACTGGTTCGCCTCGCCCCGCGCCGCCATCGGATTCCTCACTCACGCGGCGGAGCTTGCCGGAGGCGCGCTCGGCGACAGGCGGGCGCTGACGCTTCCCGGCCTCTCCTGCACGGTGGCCGGCCAGATTGAGGCGCTTCGGCGCGCGGGCGGGGAAAAGGCTGTGAAGCTGATCCGGCGCGAACCCGACGCGGCCATCGCCCGCATCGTGTCCGGCTGGCCGCAGAACTTCGACGCCGCGCGGGCGAAGAAGCTGGGCTTTTCAGCTGAGAGCCGTTTTGATGAAATCATCGCAGCGCATATCGAGGATGAGCTCGGCGGCGCTCAAATATCCACGCCATAAGCGCCCAGCGCTTCCTCCAGCTCGCCCTGCTCATAACCGAAATGCGAAATGACAAACCCCTCCAGCCGGGCAAACTCGCCGCGCAGCTCCCTCGCCGTTTTCGCGTCCGGCTCTGTCATGAGCGCGCGCGCTGCGGTCTCCAGCCGCACAAGAAGCTCATGAATAACAAGATGCTCGGATTTCAAGCGCTCCACCACGTTGTTCAATCCAGTCGTATGCCCGTGCAGCGCCGGGAAGACATATTGATCCTCGATCATATGATGCCCGGTCAGCATCTCGCAGGCCGCGCCGCACAGGTTGCCGAACTGGCGCATGTTGGAAAACATCTGCATCGAGGAAATCGCCACCAGCAGCTCTTCCGCCTTCCCCTCCCCCGAAAACACGCCCGCCATGGCACGCCGGACTTTCGACAGCTCGCGCAGATGCATCTCGTGAAACAGCGCCAGCCGCCTGCCCCGCCGCCGCTGGCTATTAGTGACGCCCTCAATTTTCGGGGCTTTGGGGCGGCTTGAATCGTCCGGGAGAATGATGTTGTCCTGCATGGGGCGGAGCTGTTTCAGGGATTTGCCGGCCATGTCAATGCGCCGCGCCCCATTTCCCTGCCGCAAAAAAATCCCTATATCCCCGCCATGACCCAGGCGCTGAACGACATCATCGCGGATTTCGAGCTTCTCGACGACTGGGAAGACCGCTACCGCTACATTATCGACCTTGGCCGCCAGCTTGCGCCGCTGCCGGATCTGGCGCGCACGGACGGTAACAAGGTTCAGGGCTGCGTCAGCCAGGTCTGGCTGCAGACAAGCGCCGGCGACGGGCCGGACCCGCTTGTCTCTTTCCTCGGCGACAGCGACGCCCACATCGTCAAAGGCCTTGTCGCCATCATCCTCGCCCTCTATTCCGGCCGCCGCGCCAGCGAAATCACCGCCACCGACGCCGAAGCGCTGATGAAACAGCTCGGACTGGATCAGCATATCTCGCCACAGCGCAGCAACGGGCTGCGGGCGATGGTGGCGAGGATCAGGCGGGATGGGGCGGCGGCGGCTCGGTCACAGGGATAGGATTGTTTCACCAGAGTGGTGCAGTCCAATGCGGACGAAGCACAATTAAGTGCACCGTCACCGATTAAGCCGGCTCCAGAGGCGCTTAAGCCGCCATCAGCCGTTCCCATTCCCGCTCGAACTGGAAGACATATTGCCTGCCTTCCTCTTCCGGCAAAAGGCCTGCAATGTCCGGAAATATCTTCTTGAACAGACTGCGCTTCGACCCGTGCCAAGGCATCCTCTCCGCCGCCCGCGCCTCGGCGAGGATGCGCTCCAGACGGCGGCGCACCTTGTCCGGGTCCGGCTGCCATGCGGGCTGCGCCGGGGCGGGGCCGAACAGGTCGGGCTGGGCATCGGTTCCGCTCTTAGAGAAATCCCTGCGTTTCATGGACATGTTGCTTTGCATTGGCCGGGAGGACTCCACGTCCAAGTGACAGAGAATTTATTCTGGCCGCCGGCTCCGATGAAGGACGTGACTGACTCGTCAAATGCGGGCTCGTCTTTGAGCGCCGTCTTGGTTGAGTTTAAGCCATCTTGGCTCACTGCGTAGCAGGAAAGGTAACAAAAGCTTCCTGCT
This sequence comes from Phyllobacteriaceae bacterium, assembly GCA_031373225.1. GTDB lineage: Bacteria > Pseudomonadota > Alphaproteobacteria > Rhizobiales > Rhizobiaceae > JANOYJ01. Next base: position 2,186 of record JANMMM010000107.1, read on the forward strand.
GGAACATTCTTCCACTTCGCGGAAAACTGTTCGCCTGCGCGCTCGGTGAGCCTACCTTGAACGATTGCAGGATAATAGTTCGATGACAGTGCCTCAAAGCAGGATCTATAGTCTGCAGGGTTTAGCCAGGAATTGTTGCATGAGAAGAATTTGATTTTTGGTCCAACGAAGTCTGTAACTGGTTGCAGCCAAAACGGCGAGGAACTCGCTGTGGCCAATGCCAGAATAATTGCATAGAGCAACGCAGCTTTGCCTTGCGGTTTTTCAGCCATGACCGGCCTCCCAAAAGTTATCGCCTTGCTTCCTTCATCGCCGCGCTCACCGCCACCGTCTCCACGCTCACCCGCGTCACCCGCATCAAGAGGTCAATCACCTTCTCCTTGTAATCGGCAAAGCGGTAAGTGTTGAACTTCTCACGGATGGTCGGGTCTTTCGGGGTCTTCTCTTTGTACTGGTCGAGTATCCATTCCAGCCCCGATCGGTTGCCGAGCTTGTAATCCCAGACTTCCTTTGGAATGCCCGAAAGCTGCGTTTCCGAGTCGAGGCGGATAATGCCATTGTCCTTGTCCGCCTTCAGCATGGCCTTGGGCGCAACGCCCGCCGCGCGCGCTTTCATGTCGGGCGTGTCGAGCCGCTGCAGCGGCCATGGCTCGACGCTCTCATAGCCGATATGCAGCGCCATCAGCCTTTCGCCCCATTCCGCCCATTTCCAGAAATCCGGATAAAACGGAATGCGCGGAAACTCGCGCTTCAGGTTGATCGCGTATTTTTCGCGGTAGATGGGGTCATGCAGCACGCCATAGACATAGTGGAAAATGGCGTCTTTGGTGATGGGTCCTCTTCCCTTCTCCCCCACGGGGAGAAGGTGGCCCGAAGGGCCGGATGAGGGGGACGGCGAAGCCGAGGACGAGCGCACGTCGTCTGTAGACGCCACATCCTGCACCGTGGCCCCCTCACCCTGCCCTCTCCCCGAGGGGAGAGGGGAAGCCGCGCCATACGCCGCCTCAAACCGTTTCAGCGCCCAATCGGTGATATTATCCACCCGCTCGCCGGACTTGGCGTAGAGGTAGCGGGGAAACATTTGTGTTGCCCGTGACGCATATCCGGCATCAGGCAAGCCGTTGATTGCATGCACCGTGAATGGGATTTGCGGATGTCCACAAATCATCAATAGCTCATTGCTTTGGTTGAGGCTGACACCGAAGGCCGCTAGGTGGTTTTCGGTAAGCCTATCATTGAACAGCCTGTCTCCGTAGAGAAAGGCTTTAGAGAACGGTCGCCAATGAGCGCTGACCAGAAACTTCTCATCGAACGCACTTCGCTTGCCTTGCTTGAAGTGCCGTTTCAGGTTCTCGCTCCACTTGATTGAATCGGGATAAGAAGGATCATTCTCCGCTAACAGCTTGTTGTAGGCGCGAACCATGTGGTCGGCTTTGGCGAGTTCAGTCCTTGCTTCAACGTCATAGACCCATTCATCTCTGTTCGAGGAGTTGCCCCATGAGAATAGCTTGAAAATTGAACTACGCGACTTACCGGCCTTGACATTTTTGTCAGCGAGCAAAGCCATTGCCTCATAGTCGTTCGCTCCAAACCAGTTCCCATTCTTGTCTGGCACCACCCGCTCATAGGTCACCGCCGAAGCCTTGGTGTTCCCCAGAAACGCCAGCTTGTCGTCCGCCGTGTCAAACTCCGGCCGCCGCGCGTAGAAAATCTTGCATTCCTTATGCTTGAGGCGCTTCACAAAAAACGAGATCGAGACGCCGGTCTGGATGCCGAAGACATTGTTTTTCGTGCCGGACAGTTTCGGGTTGGCGCGCACGTCGCCGCCCAGATCCATGATGTGAATTTCGGCAAACTCCAAAGCCGCCGCCTTGCGGAAACCGTCAAAGGTGCGGCTGTCGATGAAGGAGCGGTTGGTGATGAAGGCCAGCACGCCGTCGTCGAACATGCGGTCCGAGGCCCAGCGGAAAAACCGCGCATACATGTCATAGACCTTGGTCTTCTGCGCCGTGGACAGCCTGATGTAGCTCGATTTGATCAGCTCATCGATGCGCTTGTACTCGCGGTTCTTGTTGTTTTCGTTCTCATTGGCCTGATTGGCATTATACGGCGGGTTGCCGATAATCACTGAAATCTTCCGCTTGTTCTGCCGCTTCACCCGCTCGATATTCTCTTCCGACAGGCCGGCGAACATATCGGCCTGATAGCCGGCGCGGATGCCGAGGCCCGCGACATTATCCAGCGTGTCGACAAAACACAGATTGGGAAACTCGGCATATTGCCCGCTCACCGCAGCATAGGTGGCTTCTATGTTCAAATTAGCCACATAATAGGGCAGGATCGCCACTTCATTGGCGTGCAACTCATTCTTGTATTTATGCGCCAGCTTCTCCGGCTGGCCGCGGAAATGCTCGATCAGCTCGCAGATGAATGTGCCGGTGCCGGTCGCCGGATCAAGAATTTCCACATCGCGGTCGATCAGCGATTTGTTGAAATGCTTCTGACACAGCCAGTCCGCCCCCTCGATCATGAATTTCACAATCTCGTTCGGCGTATAGACCACGCCGAGCCGGTCGGCGGCTTTCGGGTTATAGACCTTGTAGAAATTCTCGTAGATGACCTTTAAAAACGTCTGCTTCTCCGCATGGCTGGTGATCAGCGCGGCGTTGGAGCGGATGGTGGCGTAGTAGGTCTCCAAGCCCTTCAGCGTCTCGCGCTTCAACTGGCCGGTGAAAAACTTCGCCTCCAGCGCATAAAGCTCCTTGGCGATATTGTTGTCGCGGTGAAAGTCGCCCTGTTCGAACACATGGGCGAAAATCTCTTCCGTCAAAATGTGCTGGATCAGCATTTCGCGGATGTCGGCTTCCACGATTGACGGATTGATCGTGTCCTTGGCGTGGGCGAGAAACTTGTCCGCGGCTGTCTTGAACTCCGCATTGCCGGAATAGGCCGCGTCAATTTTCTCGCGCAGGGCCTCCAGCACCGCCGGAATATCCTGCTTGAACTGCGCCACCGCCTTGCGGAAATCCTCGATCTCCTTGCGCTCATAGCCAAAGAACCGCGTGACCAGCCGCAGCAACTCGCCCGTGTCGAGCATCGAACAGCGCATGACTTCACTGCGGTTCTGATAGAGCACGGCGGTCTCTGAATTCTCGAAAATGATATTGTCCTGCGGATAGCCCTTCAGGAACTTCTTGCGGATTTCCTCTTCAAGGTCGTCTTTCGTGTCCTTGGATTCCCAATAGCCGAGCGGCACCCGCAGATCATGCAGCACCGCGCCATCCAGCCGGATCAGATTTTTCTGCGGGCTCTGCATGTCATATTGATTGATGAAATGCAGGTTCGCCTGACGTGCCCAGCCCTTGAGCAAATCCTTGAACGCCTCGGAGATGACGCCTTCATTGAGCGAGCCGGAAAACTTCTTGTAGCGGTCAAGATCGTTCAAAAACTGATTGACGAGCAATTGGCTCATGCGATTCCCCTAATCGCCTGACTATGCCGCCTGCCACCTAACGGTGCAAGACAGGTCTCGAAAGCCAAGACTCAAATTCTTGCCAGGCTTCCCGGCTGTAAACACCTGCCGGTCCCTTTAGGCCGCATCCCCGCGCGAATTATGATGGCAATTACCAAGCTTCCGTCACCATCGGCGTCCCCCCGCCTCACCGCATCTCCGCCCGCCATTGCCTCTCCATCCGCACCTTGCCGCCCTGCGTCACCATCACGCTCCCCTCATACATCCCCGCCTTCCATCCCCCCGGCGGGCGCTTTTTGCCGGTGAACAGGAGATATTGCGCCTTGTTGCGGTCGAGCGTGACGGAATTGGCCACGTCGACGCCGTCTGGGCCATTCAGCGTCACAATGATCGTGTCGCCCTTCGACAGGTTGATCGCCCACAGATAGACGGTGAGCGCGGGCCAGTCTTTGGCGGGATCTGCGGGCCTGACCTTGCCGGTTTCAAGGTCCGCAGATCGACCTTGCCGTGATGGAACCCGGTCTCGATCAGGTCGCTGCTGCCGTCTTTGGCGAGCGCAGCGGCGGCCTGCAAGCTCCAGAGCGGCGTGCCTTTGATGCCGCAGGCCGCGCCTGTGGCGGGGCCGCCGTCGAACGGGTCAAGCGGCTTGCCGTTTTGGCGCACGGTTAAGTGCACATGCGCAAATCCGGCATCGCCCGAGGCGCCGATCTCGCCGAGCTTTGCGCCCGCTTCTACGGCATCACCGGGTTTGGCCGCGACCGAGCCTTTGCGCATATGGCAATATTGCGTTTCCCAGCCGCCGCCATGGTCAATCACCACGCCATTGCCGCATTCGCGCCCCTTCACCGCCGCGCGGCCGGCCTCGTCCCTGACGAGACGGTCGGCTGCCCCGTCGCGCGCCGCCTTGACCCGCCCGGCGGCGCTTGCCACCACATCGGCGCGCGAAGACATGTCCCGCACGCGGAAATCCGTGCCGTCATGGCCCTTGTAGCTCTCGTGCCCGCACCGGTAATCCTGCGCGCCTTCGCCCGCCCCATGCGCGGGATATTGCTGAATCCAGCAGTCGGAACCGAGGGCGCAGGCGATGGGAAGGCCAAGGGAAAGCGGTTCGGCGCGGGCGGGGGTAGCCGAGAGGGCGAGGAGCAGGGTTAGGAGGCGGAGAATGGGCATGGGGGAGTGTGGCGGAGAATGGGGGGCGGGGCAAGCTGCGGGGGGCGGTCCAAAGAGACGATCAGGCATTAAGTCCGCTGTTTCCGGTATGAACTGCAAGCGGGTCCCTGCGCCAGTCTGGGAAGAAAGATATTCCCAATTGATCGGGGAAATGCATAGATTAAGATTGACATGATGAAATTTACATAACTTGTTAAATAATCGCAACTGGGTTGATGGGAGAGAACCAATGGCACCTACCAAACGCGGATTTCTGAAAGCAGCGGCTGCGACAGTTTTTGCGGCCTCCAGCCTTTTTGGCGGCCTTAGCGGCGCATTCGCCGAAAACACCAAAGTGAGGTTCGCCTATCTGGTGGCGGACTCGATGCTTCCGGCGCTTTACGCCAACGACAAGGGCTGGTTCACAGAAGCCGGCATTGATGCGGAGTTCATCGCCGTTCAGGGCGGACCGACCGTTGTCGCGGCCATCGCATCCGGTGAAGCGGAAGTCGGCTATGCCGCGCCGGTGCCGCCGATCAACGGCCGCATCAACGGCGTGCCGGTTAAAATGTTTCTGCAGCTTGGCCAGGAAGTTGAACCGGACAAGAAATTTGTCTGGCTGGTTTCTTCCAAGGCCTCAGGCGTCGCGGACCTTGCGGGCATCAAGGGCAAGAAAATCGGCTTCAACGCCAATGGCGGCCTGTGCGAATTGGCTTGGCGTGACCATCTGGCTGCAACCGGGGTGAAATGGCAGGAAGTCCAGCCGGTCGTGTTGCCGTTCCCGGAGCAGGAAGCCGCGCTCGAACAAGGTGGGCTTGACGCAACCTGCACGATTAATCCATTTTATTCGAGCATGAGCGGCAACGCCAATATCGGCGCGGTCACCATAGCGGCGGGAACTTTGGCCGACCTCAAGGAGCCATTGATCAACGACGCGCTGTTCGCCAATGAGGAATGGCTCGCCAAGAACAATGACGCCGCGGTGAAAATCGCGCAGGTCATGGACAAGGCGCGCAGGGAGCTGACCGGCGACCGCGCCGCGCTGGAAGGCGCGGCGGTCAAATATATGGAGCTGACGCCGGAAGCCGCCAAAACGTTCAATCTGCCGATTGTCAAGCAGGAGATGACCATCACCGCCGCCGATGTGCAGCGCATTCTCGACGCGATGATCAAAACCGGCATGCAGACCGGCCCGCTCAATGGCGCCGATTTTGTTGTTGAAATGAAATACTGATCAAACCGGCGGCCTGCCAAACCGGCGGGCCGCCGCCTTCACTTTCAGCTTGGAGGTCAGGCGGTGGCGGAGATTCTGTCGGCCCACAATGTGGTCAAAAGCTATGCCATTGGCGACCGCGCCCTGAAAATTATTGACGGCCTCATTCTCTCGGTTGCCGAAGGCGAATTTGTCTCCCTTGTTGGTCCGTCAGGCTGCGGCAAGACGACATTACTCATGTGCCTTTCGGGCCTGCTCGGCCTGACCGAGGGGTCGGTGAAGTTTGAGGGCAAGATTTTTAACGCAACGCCGCCCGGCCTTGCCGTTGTGTTTCAGGACTACAGCCGCTCGCTGCTGCCGTGGAAAAACAATCTCGACAATGTCCTGTTCGGCATGCGCCGCGTCAGCGGCATGGACGAGCGGCAAAAACGCGCCAAGGCGCTTGAACTGCTGGATGCGGTCGGGCTTGGCGGTTTTGACAGGCATTTCCCGTGGCAGGTGTCCGGTGGCATGCAGCAGCGCGTGGCGATAGCGCGCGGCATCGCCTCGCAGAGCCGGCTGCTGCTGCTTGACGAGCCGCTGGCGGCGGTCGACGCCCAGACGCGCGCGGACATGCAGGATCTGCTACTGGAGCTTGCGGCGCGGTTCAGGCAGACCTGTCTTCTCGTCACACATGATGTCGAGGAGGCGGTCTATATGGCCGACCGGGTCTTGGTCCTCGGGCCGCGCCCCACCAAGGTCGTGCGCGAGATCAAGGTCGGACTGCCGCGCCCGCGCGACCAGCTTTCGACGCGCGAAGAGCGGGCGTTTCTCGATGCGCGCCACGAGGTTCTGTCGCTGATCCGCTCGATGCGCAAGCCGAAGGAAGCCGCTGTGAAATGAGGCACTGGTCCGACAAGCTGAGGGTCCCGTTTTCAATCGGCTTGGTCGTGCTTGTCTGGCAGACCGTCTATCTGCTCGGCATTGTCTCCGAGAAATACTTTCCGTCAATTGTCTCCGTCGCGCAATCTTTCTGGGCCATGATAGTCAGCGGCGATATTCCCGCCGCCGATCTCAAGACGTTTGGCCGGGCCTTGGTTGGCCTTGCCGGGGCCGGCGTCCTTGGAATTGCGCTGGCGATTCTGAGCGACCTCTATCCGTCGTTCGGCAAGGGGTTCCGCTACATTTCCGATGTGGTGCAGCCGATACCGCCGGCCGCCTTTGTGCCGATGGCGGTATTCTCGCTTGGCCTTGGCATAAAACTCTATGCTTTTGTCATCATATTGGTGACGATCTGGCCGCCTTTTCTCAATGGCGTTGCCGCGCTTCAGTCGGTCAGCGGCGTGCAGCTGAACACCGGGCGGATGCTTGGCTGTTCGAACCGCGAACTTCTCTGGCAGATCAAACTGCCCGCCGCGATGCCGGAGATATTCGCCGGCCTGCGCTATGCCGCCACGATCAGCCTGATCGCCGTGATCGTCTCGGAAATGCTGGCGGGGCGCGATGGCGTCGGCTTCATGATTTTCAAGAAAGCGTTCGCGTTGCGCACGGCCGATGTGTTCGCCCTGATGTTCGTTGTCGCCATCAACGGCGTGATGCTCAACGGCCTCGTGAACGTGCTGCGGCGCGCCATTGTCGGCTGGCACATCGGCATGATGGAGCGCAGCGAATGAAGCGCATCGACCACAGGGCGCTGATGGTGCCAATTGTCATTCTGATCCTTTGGCAGATCGGCAGCCTCCTCTATGCCACGCCTTTGTTTCCGGGGCCGGTGAAAGTTGCGGCGTCGATCGCAAAGAATTTCAATGTGATCGTCTCCGAGCTCGGCCATACGCTTTTGCGCGCCGCCGCCGGTTTTGCGCTGGCCTGCGTCACGATGATCCCGCTTGGCATTTTCCTTGGACGGGTGCGCACTCTCGGGCGATTGCTTGAACCGCTGATGGACATGCTGGCGACCCTGCCGCCGCCTGCGGTGATCCCGCTTGTCATGCTGTTTGCCGGAACGGGCGATTGGGCCAAAATTGTCATCATCGCCTATGCCGCCTCGGTGCCGCTGTTGATGAACACCTATGAGGCGTCGCACTCGATCCACCCGCTCCTGAGCAAAGTGGCCAAGTCGCTGCAACTGTCGCGCTTTGAGACCATGCGGCTCATCGATCTGCCTTCCTCGCTGCCAATGATCGCCACCGGCGCGCGGCTTGCCATCGCCGCCTCACTTCTGGTGAGCATCACGTCCGAAATGCTGCTCGCAACCAACGGCATCGGCGTCTATCTGCAGCGCAGTCAGGAGACATTCAAAATCGACGCGGGTCTGGCAGGCATCGCATTCATCTCGCTCGTCGGCATTCTCATCAATGCGCTGGTTTACAGACTCGAAAAGCGCCTGCTTTTCTGGCACTACCGCGACACGGCGCCTGCGGAATGACGATGCCCGGAAAGAACGTCCTCTTCATTATGTGCGACCAACTGCGGTGGGACTATCTCAGCTGCTATGGCCATCCAACGCTGAAGACGCCGAATATTGACGCGCTTGCCGCGCGCGGGGTCCGATTCACCAAGGCCTATGTGCAGTCAACCATCTGCGGCCCGTCGCGGATGAGCGCCTACACGGGCCGCTATGTGCGCTCGCATGGATCAACACAAAACGGCGTGCCGCTGCGGGTCGGCGAGCCTACGCTTGGAGATCACCTCAAGGAGATTGGCGTCCGCAATGTGCTGGTTGGAAAGACGCACATGACGGCCGATGCCGAGGGCATGAACCGGCTCGGCATTGACAGCGAATCAATCATCGGCGTGCATATCGCGCAGTGTGGCTTTGAACCGTATGAGCGCGATGACGGGCTGCATCCGGACGGCAAGTATGACCCAAACCCGCCCTATGAGCGCCATCTGCGCGAACATGGGTTCGAGGCCAGTAATCCATGGCAGGACTGGGCGAATTCTGCGGAAGGGCCGGACGGCGAGATATTGAACGGATGGCTGTGGACCCATGCCGACAAGCCCGCGCGCATTCCTGACGAACAATCCGAAACGCCCTATATGACCCGCCGTGCCATGCAGTTTATGGATGAGGCAAAGACCGATGGCAGACCCTGGTGCCTGCATCTCTCCTACATCAAGCCGCACTGGCCCTACATTGTGCCCGCGCCCTATAATGACATCCACAGCCCGGACGACGTGATCCCAGCGGTGCGGGATGAGGAAGAAAAGGCGAATGCCCATCCGGTGCAAAAGGCGTTCATGGAGGAAAAATACTCAGTGAACTTCTCGAAGGAAGAAGTCCGCCGCCATGTCATTCCGGCCTATATGGGCCTTATCAAACAGATTGACGACCAGCTTGGCATCCTGTTCCGCTTCATGGAGGAGCGCGGCTTGACGAAGAACACGATGATCGTGTTCACCTCCGACCATGGCGACTATCTCGGCGACCATTGGCTCGGCGAAAAGTACCTGTTCCACGACGCATCCGCGCGCGTGCCGCTGATCGTCGCCGATCCGTCACTTGAGGCCAACACGACGCGCGGCGGTGTCATTGACGCCCTTGTCGAAATGATTGATCTCGCGCCGACTTTTCTAGAGTTTTTCGGCGGCGAGGCGAAGCCGCACATTCTGGAAGGCCGTTCGCTTCTGCCGCTGCTTCAGGGCAGAGAGATTGCGTGGCGCACCCATGCTTTCAGCGAGTATGATTATTCATTTGATCTGGCCCGCGTAAAACTTGGTGCTCCGGTTGCCGACTCGCGGCTCTATATGGTGACGGACGGAAAGTGGAAATATATCCACGCCGACGGTTTCCGGCCGATGCTGTATGATCTGGCGGGCGATCCGCAGGAACTGCGCGATCTCGGCGGTGACTCAAGTCACGCTGACGTGTGCAGCCGGCTTTATGAGGCGCTGGCCAGATGGAGCCGTTCCGCGCGGGTACGCATCACCATGTCCGACGAGAAAATCACCGCGTCCGACGAGGCGATGCGGCACTTTGACGTACTGGTCAACCCGGGCGTGCTGATCGGCTACTGGGACGAGGCGGAGCTTGAATCCGAAAAAGCCAAGCGCCGGAAATATTACGCGGCGAAAGGCGAGGAATTCCCTGAATGAAGTGATTTGGCCCCTCACCCCGCAACCCGCGATTTTTTATTCAATTGCGGCTCTAAGAGGCCGCTTTAATTCGCCGTCAGCTCATTCTTTCCCGCCTGTGCCCCCCCCATCACCAACACGTATACCCCCCATCCACACTCACCACCGCCCCCGTCATCAGCCCCGCCGCCTCCCCCGCCAGAAACAGGATCACCGAGGCGATCTCCTCCGGCTGGCCGAGGCGGCCCATCGGGGTGCCGCCGAGCCAGTGCTTCGAGATTTCGGGGTCGGCGGCGGCTTCTTTGGTCAGGTCTGTGGCGATGTAGGTGGGGGCGACGGCGTTGACGCGGACGCCGCGCGCGGCCCATTCGGCGGCGAGCGAGCGGGTGAGGTGGTGGACGGCGGCTTTCGAGGCATTGTAATTGGCCTGCTCCTGCGGATAATTGACAATGTCGCCGGACATCGACCCGACATTGACGATGACGCCGCCGCCCGCTTTCAGCATTGCCCCGCCAAAGGCGCGGCAGCACCAGAACAGCCCGTTCAAATTGACGTCCAGCACTTTCAGCCAGCTTGCATCGTCCATCGTCTCGGCGGGAATGAACGAGATGGCGATGCCGGCGTTATTGACCAGAATGTCCACCCTGCCATGCTCTTTGATCAGCGCTGAGCAGACGCTGTCCACCTGGCGCGGGTCGGTGACGTCGAGCCTGGCGCTGGCGGCTTGGCGGCCCTTGGCCAGAAGCGCGTCCCTCGCCGCGTCCGCCGCCGCGCCGTCCATGTCGGTGACCACGACCAGCGCCCCCGCCTCGCACAGCGCCTCGGCGGTCGCAAAGCCGATGCCGCACCCCGCCCCGGTGATCACCGCGACCTTGCCGTCGAGGCGGAATTTTTCGAGATACATGGGGCGCTCCTGTTCATTCTTCGACACGGCTTTGGAAGAAAGCACAGGGGCGCGGACGCTGCAAACCTGTCACCTGATTTCCGGACGATACCCCTCCCCGCCCCAGTGCCTGATCCCGCCGGACACCGGTTTCGGCGCGGGATTGTAGTGGCGCGCGAGGCTTCCCAGCGCCGCTTTCAACAGCAGTTTCGCCGAGCGCTGCGGCCATTGCCGCTCCATCTCGACCTGTTCAACGCCTTTGAGATAACAGCATATGTCAATCAGCACACCGGACAGCTCCGGCCCGACTGAGGCGAGCGCCTTGTCGAGGCGCTGGCGGGCGGCAAGCGCCTGATCGGTGAGATTGGCGACGCCGTCGCTGCCGCCGCGCCTGCCGCCCGTCACAGCGGCGCCCCAGTTGGCGCTGACGCGCTGCATCAGCATGCCTTTGGTGAAGTCGGCGCGCAGCCGCTCGCCGGCGTTAAATTCGCCGATGGTCAGGAAGGCCGCGCCGTCTTTGCTTTTTCGCCGCATCAGCGAGGCGAGCGGCGATTCATCGAGGTTCAGCGCCACCATCTGCGCCCTGCCCCCGACCATGGCTGTTCCAAAGCCGGTTTCGCGGCCTTGCGCGCCGCGCTTTATGCTTTCGTTTTTCATGACCAGCGCTCCCCGCCGCGCGCAAATGCGGCTTCCGCGATACGCTCGATCATAAGGATGGCGCGCTCGAAATCCGGGTCATCGCGCAGGTCCTCGACCAGATGACAGGCATGGGCGACGGTGGAGCGGTCGCGCTGGAAGCCGAGCCCCACTTCATACATGGAGAGGCCCGCTATGACATGGGCGACATACATGCCGATCTGGCGCACCCGGCAGATTTCGGCGCGTGTGCGCCCCTGCGCCCGCAGTTCGCGGCCCGAAACTGAGAAGCAGGCGGCCAGAATGTCCTGCATCGCCTCACATATCTCCCGCACCTCGTCACGGCGCGGCCCGCCGCGCGGGACCATGCGCACCGCCAGTGACCGGCCTGGCGCAGCTTCTGGCGTTCTATGGCTTACCGCCCGCTCTGCTTGCATCACTACCACGGCAGGACCCTTTCTGGTTATAGGAATAAATTCTTTTAACCTGAGTGGCAAGGCGGGGGATAGAATTTTTAGAAAAACTTGTATCCACCTTGTTTTTATTGGATTTTTTCTTCGCAAAAAGAATCTTTGTCCCCCTGCTTCAGGCGCGCTCTAGGCTTTGCCGGTCAGGAGACATATCATGAACAGACATATTCTATTGCGGGAAACCGCGGCATTCCGGAAAAACCGGATGGAGGAAGCGGAAAAAGCGCGAATCAATGCCTGCCTGCAGATGGCGGGCGCGCCGGTCTTGAATGCGCTCGGCGGCGCAGGGCCGGTGAAACTGGCTCAGTATGCAAGGCGGCTCAGGCTCGGCATCGCCAGGGAGCGGCGGCGCGGCCTGCTGCGGCACCACCGCTACGATTTGAACCGGCACATTGCGCTGAAGCAGGCGCTGGACGCGGTGACAGGAGCGGCGCAAACGAAAAACGGCGCCGAAGCGCCGTTTTGAAACAATTGGAACCAAGATGGCTCAGGCGGCTTTGCGCTTGCGGCCAAGGCCCATTGTGCGGGCAAGGTTGGAACGGGCCTTGGCATAATTCGGCGCGACCATCGGATAGGTGGAGTCGAGCTCCCACTTTTCGCGGTATTGCTCCGGCGTCAGACCGAAATGAGTCATGATGTGGCGCTTCAGCGATTTGAAGCGCTTGCCGTCCTCAAGGCAGATAATGTAGGCGTCGGTCACCGACTTCTTCGGGTTGACGGCAGGTTTCTGCTTTTCAGCAACCGGCGCCGGCTGGGCCATCTCGCCCATCTTGCCCAAGGCGGCATGGACATTGCCGATCAGCGCCGGCAGGTCGCCCAAAGGCACAGAATTGTTTGAAACATAGGCAGCAACGACATCAGCCGTCAGCTCCATCAGCATTTCATGTCTTTCGTTTGCATCACGCGCTGAGTCAGTCATTTTATTTCTCACTTGTTTTGATTGCGGACCGTTTCTTGCATTTTTGGTTGAAAACAGATTGTGGTTACGCTTCCCTGCGCAATCAGATTCAACTCGCGCTGTGTATTTTAGTATATCTGGTTCTGTCAAATTAATTCATGTAAAACATCATCACATTTTGTCGTAAAGCGCTTCAGACAAAAGACTAACGCCAATCGGTGCAATTTTTATCTGGCTGCAGACAAAGCCTGCGCGCGGGCTGCGCTTTTTGGCCTTGTTGTTGTATTCTACATTTCCATTCACGGTTTACCCTAGGACATAGCCACTTGATTCTGTATCATACCAGTACACATTTCAACTTACGCCTTCAGGTTTCAGCGCCAGATGCGCCAGAGCCTGTCTATAAATCCGCCTTGCCGAAAGTGCGGGGCGGCACTATTTTCAAAACATCACAGCAGGCAAGAACTATTTTCATTATGAGCCAGCCCAAAATCACAAAGTCCGATGCTGAATGGCGCGCGCAGCTGACACCTGAGCAATATCAAGTCGCGCGCAAGCACGGCACCGAGCGCGCCTTCACCGGCCCGAACTGGGACAATCACGAAGCGGGCATGTACAACTGCGTCTGCTGCGGCAAAGAGCTGTTCGACGCGGACACAAAGTTCGATTCCGGCACAGGCTGGCCCAGCTTCTACGCGCCCGCCGCCGCAGACGCCGTGTCCGAACATGCCGACCGGGGCTTCTTCACCACCCGCACCGAAATCCGCTGCGCCGACTGCGACGCGCATCTGGGCCATGTGTTCAATGACGGGCCGAAGCCGACTGGCCTTAGATACTGTATGAACGGACAGGCGCTGGGTTTTGAGAAGAAGCGGACCTGAGCTAAACTGAAGCGCGCAGGTGGCAATGCCGGTCCTTGTTGGAATGGGTTTGGAAATGAGGTTTCGAACGTCTGCCGCGCTCATCGTCGCCTGCATCGGCCAGTTGGCGGCCATGCGCGCCGCCGAGTCAGCCTCAGGGCTGAATCATGTCTTCGTCATCGTCATGGAAAACACCAACGCCGAGCCGCATTTGGGCGCGCCGTTCATTTACGGCAACACAGAGGACGCGCCCTACATTAACGGCGAGCTTATGCCCAAATACGCGCATGCGGCGAACTTCATAGACCGGCTGCCGCTCGCCGTGCCCAGCGAGCCGCATTATGTGCTGATGGAGGCCGGGACCAATGTGTTTGCAGACTTCGCCTTTGGCGACGGCACGCTTGCGGACGCAGATCCGTCAGCGCTGCGAAGCACGGCGTCATCCGAACATCTGACCAGTCAGATCCGCGCCACGAACGGTCACGTCACATGGATGAGCTACCAGGAGGGCATGAATGAAAAGACCGGCGCTTGCCCGATAGATTCGAGCGCCGCCACGCATTATGGCGCCAAGCATAATCCGTTCGTGTTCTTTCAAGATGTCTCCGGAAATCCACCGTCAAAGGACAATGAATATTGCGCCGCCCATCACCGGCCCTATTCCGCACTTTCATCGGACATGGCGGCGGACCAGCTGGCAAACTACGTCTTCATGACGCCAAACCTGTGTCATGACATGCATGACAAATGTGGAAACAAAAGCCGGGTGCGCAATGGCGACGATTGGCTGAAGGCCGAGCTTCCGGCGATGATCGCCTATGCCGATGCGCATTCAGGCGTGATCTTCCTCGCCTGGGACGAGGGCAAGGAGACCCGGAAGATTCCGTTCCTCGCCATCGGGTCCAAAGTGAAGAAGGGTTATGCGGGCAAGCTCTCCTATGACCACCGTTCGATCATCAAGAGTGCGGAGAAGATATTCGGTCTGCCGCAGTTGGAGGCGGTGAAGGGAAGCCGGGATTTGGGGGATTTGTTTGTGGACGGAATGACACCATAGCGGAATAAGGGATCCGCCATGGCCATCTCCCCCTCAATACGGCTTCATAAATTTCATCCGCACCCAGCCCGTCACATAATGGCCGTTGCCTTTCGGGTCATGCCAGAGCTGGCACCAGGTGTTTTTGACCAGCGCGCGCTGCTTCCAGTTGGGCAACGCTTGAGTGTTCTTGAGGTTGACGCCGTTTGCGCAGGGGCCGGTCATAGAGAGCACGGTTCCGTTCGAATAGGCGGCCTGCTTCTGAGAGCCAGGCGACGGGTATTTGCGGGCGTTGAGCAGGTCACCCCAGGGGACATTTGTCACCTGCCAGGCGGCGAAGGCGGAGGCTTGAGCGGGAGCGGCGAGCGCGGTGAGGGTCAGCGCGATTGCGGCGAGTTTCACGAGTTTTGACATTTCGGCGATTCCTTGCGTTTCACGTTGGCATTGCGCTCCACTTGGCAAAACCCTACTTCGTCTCGACTGAACCGCTTATGAGTCCCCCGTTCATCCGACATTCATTGGAAACGCCATGCCGCGCCAAGCTTTCGACCCTGCCCTTTCCCCGCCCAAGGCCCCAAAGAGGCCGGTGAAGGACACGAGGCACGGCATTTCCCGCACGGATGATTACGCCTGGCTGCGCGCCGACAACTGGCAGGATGTGTTCCGCGACACAACACTTCTCGACCCGGCCATCCGCGCACATCTTGAGGCCGAAAACGCCTATCAGTCAGCCCAGATGGCGGACACGGCTGATCTTCAAAAGCAGCTGTTCGCCGAGATGAAGGGCCGCATCAAGGAGGATGATTCCTCGGTGCCGATGAAGGATGGGCCGTTCGCCTATGGCACGTCTTACGTCATCGGCGGTCAGCACGCGCGTTACCTGCGTGTGCCTTCCGGGGGCGGCGCCGAGGAAATTGTGCTTGACGGCGACATGGAAGCGGCGGGCCATGATTATTTCCGCATGGCGGGCGTTGGCCACTCGCCGGATCACAAGCGGCTGCTCTGGTCATATGACGATAATGGTTCGGAATTTTTCACCATCAAAGTGCGCGACCTCGCCAGCGGCGCGGACCTTGCCGAAGCCATCACCGACACTGGCGGCGGCACATGGGACGCCCGGTCCAAAGGCTTCTTCTACACGCTGCTCGACGCCAATCACCGCCCGGTCGCGATCAAATATCACGCGTTGGGCGCATCGGGACCGGACACCGTGGTTTATGAGGAAAAGGATCCCGGCTTCTTCATGGATGTCGGCGGCTCGCGGCTGAACGATTTCATCTTCATCGGCATCAATGACCATGAGACCAGCGAATACCGCATCCTGCCCGCAAATCAGCCGGACGCCCAGCCGATGCTGGTCGCTGCGCGTCAGACAGGGGTTCAATATGATATGAACGAGGGCGGCGATGTTTTTTTCATCCTGACCAATGCGGACGGGGCGAAAGACTTCAAGATCATGGAAACGCCTGTGACTTCGCCCGGCAAGGAAAATTGGCTCGAAGTGGCGCCGCATGTTCCGGGCAGGCTAATCCTCTCGGTCATGGCGTTCCGCGATTTTCTGGTCCGGCTCGAGCGCGAGGAAGGGCTGCCGCGCATTGTCGTGCGCGACCGCGCCAATGGCGAGGAGCATTCCATCGCGTTTGACGAGGAGGCCTTCTCGCTCGGCCTCGGCGGCTCGTTTGAATATGACACGGATGTCATCCGCTTCACCTATTCCTCAATGACCACGCCCTCGCAGCTCTACGATTATGACATGCGCACGCGACAAAGAACGCTTTTGAAAACGCAGGAAGTGCCGAGCGGTCATGACGCCGCCAATTACGTGACGCGCCGCGTCATGGCATCCGCACTTGACGGCGAAAGCGTGCCGGTGTCGCTGCTTTATCACAAAGACACAAAGCTCGACGGCTCGGCCCCCTGCCTGCTTTACGGCTACGGCGCCTACGGCATGTCGATACCGGCAAGCTTCAACACCAATTGCCTGAGCTTGGCTGACCGGGGCTTTGTCTACGCCATCGCCCATATCAGGGGCGGAAAGGACCGGGGCTACCGCTGGTACGATGACGGCAAGATGATGAAGAAGGTCAACACATTCAGGGACTTCATCTCAGCGGCTGAGCATTTGATTCAAGCGGGTTTCACCGCCAAAGGCCGCATCGTCGCGCATGGCGGCTCGGCCGGCGGCATGCTGATGGGCGCGGCGGCAAACATGGCGCCGGAGCTTTTCGCCGGCATTGTCGCGGAAGTGCCGTTCGTTGATGTGCTCAACACCATGCTCGACGACACGCTGCCGCTGACGCCGCCCGAATGGCCGGAATGGGGCAACCCGATCACTTCGGAAGCGGACTATCAAAACATAGCCAGCTATTCGCCTTACGACAACGTGAGCGCACAGGCCTATCCGCCGATCCTCGCCGTCGCAGGTCTCTCCGATCCGCGCGTCACCGACTGGGAACCGGCCAAATGGGTGGCGAAGCTGCGGGAGATGAAGACAGATTCCAATCCGGCCCTGTTCAAAATCCACATGACCTCCGGCCATGGCGGCGCGTCAGGACGATTTTCAAGGCTGGAGGAAGTGGCGTTCAGCTATGCGTTTGCGGTGAAGGCGGCGGGCGGTTCGGAGACAGTGTAATTTCGGGGACAGTTTACTTAATTCAGTTCATGATCACTTATGCCGGGAAGTGTGCTCTTACTGAATTAAGTAAACTGTCCCCGAAATTACACTGTCTCCGAACCGCCCCTCAGGCAGGTACATAGGTCAGCCTGACCGCCTCGCCGCCAATCCGCTCGCTTGCCACAAGACGCAGCGGCGGCCTTGGGCCAGGGAAGAGCGGCGCGCCGCCGCCGAGCACGACAGGATGATAGTAGAGCCTGTATTCGTCAATCAGGCCCAGCC
>JANMMM010000109.1:0-25023 GCA_031373225.1 Phyllobacteriaceae bacterium
GATAAAGCGTCGATGGAATCGAACCGGCAAACCTGTCTATATAATCAATGCCGCATGGATCATAGGCTGCCATTCCCTCCATGAGATTGACAATCGCATAGCCCTTCTTCTTCAGGCAATAGAGCGCGGGCGTCATCATGGCCAAGGTATTATAACAGGTTTGCGAAGCCAGAAATATCACGCCGGTGGGGATCTTCGGCTGGGGGTAGGAACGGATTATGCGGCTGGATTCTACACAGAAGTTTATTTTTTCGATCTCTTGCTGCAGTGCCAGTTTCTTGGTCGGGATTTTCACTTTCAGGAGACGTTCTTTGAGCAGCTTATCCGCCTGCTGAAATTCACCCAATGCTCTCAAGGACCGGGCGTAACGCAATATCGTGCCATTGTCCGCAATCGTTCCGGGTCCCGACGTTGAATAACGGGAGATGACTCCGACGTGATCCGCTTCGGCGGCGTGCAGTGCGATCCAGCAATTCTCCATCTCCTGCTTCTGCGAATCCTCAATGCGGGCTTCGTCTGTGTAGAAGTGCTTTTCTAGAAGCGTCCGCGCGTAGTCGAAACGTCCCTTGCGCAATAAAAAATTGAACAGTTGGATAAAGTGGCCAATTCGGCGCGACAGAAATCCCCAGCTCTCAAACTCCGGGTTTGAAAACGAAAACTTGCCATCTTCGAAAGAGGCAATAAGAAGTCCAAAGGAATTGACGACCGCCGCCTCGTCATCCAGCGCCATGCCCGTCATTATGGCGTTAAGGAACAAATCATGCAGTTTCGGAAAGCGAACGGTCAGGCGCACCCTGTACGCGTCCGCAGTCACCAGCAGGAGTGCGCGTCGGCGTGCATGATCCCGCTCTGACCGGGTGGGCTTGCTTCGGATGATCGTGCACACTTGCTGGAAAAAGGTGTGGGTCACTTCTTCCTTGTTGGCCAGACGAAGCAACAGGGTCTCCAACTCCTCGTATTGGAGATTGTTTGACAGCGCCCGAACATAGAAAAGCAGTCCCGGAGAGTATGAGGGATTACCGATGAACAGCTCTGCCATGTCTGCAGAAAGCCCGGCCAGCGGAAGGCTTATTCGGCCATTCAGATTTTGATGAACGTGGCACAGCGCGCCGAAGAAGTTTTCGACGAGCCGTTCGTCTTGGCGCGTGCCCGCCCACAGTGACGGCAAGCGCTCCAGAACGAGGTTAGTGTAAGCGTGCAGGGCATCGTAGTTGAAGGACCCAATGAGCAATTCCGAAAATTGCGGGAAATCCTCGATTCTCGGCTCGCCGTATATCAGGGAAAGAACGAGTTTCGTATCTGCGGTTGCCACATCAGGACGCTGGTTCAGGTAGAGCAGCAGCTTAAGTGGCGCGGGCAGGAAACTATTCACGCCTTGCATGGCGTCAAGGTCGAGCCAGTGTGATGGAATGTTCCGCGCGTCGAGGTGCTTGACCTGCTCGATAATAAACTCACTGGCAACATCAAAAAAAGTGCAGCGTTTGCGGCTCTGGGGGTGAACGTACCGCGGATACTGAATGTAGGTGGCCGCGAACATTTCGTCGGCGGTCAGCTTGCGCTGACGGCGGCGCATAAGCTGCAGGTCTTGAGTGAGGCCGCGCCCGGCATAAAAAGGCACGCCGCGCACGACTGTCCGCGCTCCGCGAAGGGCAGCTTCCAGGCCAACGAGCGACGTCTGCGTGAATACGGCGTCGGCTGCGGACACCAGGTTTGCAATTGGCTCATCGGTATCGAGGACAGTCACAGTTCGGGGTCTTACAGAATTTTCAATGGTCTTGATCTTGGTCACGCCAATGTCGGGATGGGGCTTGTAAAAGAGCTTAGCCGGTGAAAAATGATCCGACGCCGCCTGCATCAGCTTCACATTTGAAAATCGCTGATGCAGGAATTTGATGCGGAACAAATTGCCGTAGCGGATCGAGGCATCACTCGCAACCTGACCCACAACCAGTACTTTTTCTTGTCCTGGCTGGCTCTCGTCATCCTCCAGCTCAACTGGCTGATCTTTGAAATATGTGTAGTATTTCGAAAGCCGCGCAGCGCGCATGATGGTAAGTCCGGCTTTTGCTTGCGCGGCCAAATCGGCGTCTTGATCAAGATTGACTTTATCAAAAAGAGTTTGGATCTGCGAATTTGACCGGGCATCGTAATAGATGCCGCCCTGATCGAAAATGAGCGAATGTGGCCGACTGTGGAGGACGCCTCCACCCATCGAACGAAGAAAGCCATCCTCAATTCGAAAGAAATCTGTTTTTTCCGACGCCGCAAAGCGTTTCAGCGCTCCAACGTGCCTGTTTCCCCATACGCCGAGCGAAAACTTTCCTTGAAAAAGGTCAGGCTGCGCGCGGCGCAACCGGCTTGGATGCATGCCCCGCCGCACGAAGCAAACACGATACTCGTCAAGATAGTCGACAATAAAGTCCCTTTTCCAAACATGGATATGCCAAAGCAGCATGACAGGGAGATGCGGCGCTTTTTCCCAGTTGCTGCCAAGCCGCAGCTCGGAGTCATCGGTCGGCGCCGCAAGCCCAACCCATCGTTTGACGAATTCCAATTCCTGGCGCCATTCGTCTGGACGGCTCGAAAGGCGGCGCAGTTTGCGCTCAATCTTCCAGAAAATATCTTTGATTAACAACGCAAGCCACCCTGTGGTCCAGTAAAGTGTGGAGGAATAGGAAAGTTGGACACGTATTGCAAGGCTGCTGAGGCGTTCCCCAATTTGTCACCGCTCAAAAGCAGAGCGCTGTTCAAAAATGCTGGTGCCCGCTCTGTGCAAATGTGTGTCAGCCAGATTTGGAATGGGGTCTGACGGCGCTGAAATCCTCTCACCAAGTCGTCATTTCGAAACGGGCAGGAGACCCGGACACCAATGCGCGGTTCCGCAAATAACTGTGGGCAGCCGCTGACGGCGCCGCAACGTTCCATCCGGTGTGGATTTGTCATGCTCAGCAACAGGAGACCGTCCATTCCCAATTCGCGATGACCACTTTGGCAATCAGCATGAATGACTGCGATGCAAAAGTGAATTCGGGTGCGGTGAAAAATGTTTGTCTCGATGGTTCTGACCTTAACAGATTGACCGGACACAAGCATGTGCGCCTCTAGCGCGGCATGGCGGCGTCACAATTGACTTCCGACTGCGGAAGCTGCGCGAAAACTGCGGCGCTTGTTGGCGCCTGCATGTTGTAATCGAATAAGTGTGCGGGTAGAGAACTGCCCCATGAATTCTCAATTTATCCCGTACGGCAGACAGCACATTGAACAAGAGGACATCGATTCCGTCATCGCTGTCCTGCAGTCTGACTATCTCACCCAGGGTCCGGCGGTGGAGCGGTTCGAGGCTTTGGTGCGCGAGGCCGTCGGCGCCAAGCACGCAGTTGCCATGAATTCCGCCACCTCCGCGCTGCACGTTGCGTGCCTGGCGCTGGATGTCGGGCCGGGAGACATGGTTTGGACGTCGGCGAACTCATTCGTCGCATCCTCAAATTGCGCGCTTTATTGCGGGGCGGATATCGATTTTGTCGACACCGATGCGGCAACTTTCAACATGTCTGCTGCGGCCCTGAAGGCGAAGCTCGCAACAGCCCAGACAGAGAACAGGCTGCCAAAAGTCGTTATCCCCGTGCACTTGTGTGGCCAACCGTGCGATATGAAAAGCATAGGCGCGCTGGCAAAAGAGTACGGGTTCAAGATCATTGAGGATGCGAGCCACGCAATTGGCGCGCGTTACCAAGGCGAGCCAATTGGAAACTGCGCATGGTCTGACATCACCGTGTTTTCCTTCCATCCAGTAAAAATCGTAACAACGGCAGAGGGTGGATGTGCCACAACCCAGCATGCCGAACTTGCAGAAAAGATGCAGTTGTTGCGCAGCCACGGCATTACACGTGATCCCAAACTGATGAGCAAGGAGCCCGACGGCCCTTGGTACTACGAACAAATCGGCCTTGGCCTGAACTACCGGATGACGGATATGCAGGCCGCGCTCGGTTGCTCGCAGATGCGGCGCCTGCATGACTTCGTGGCGCGGCGGCACGAATTGGCTGAGCGATATGATAAGATGCTGAAAGGCATCCCCATCGATCTGCCTTGGCGTCACTCGGACTGCTATTCCGGTTTCCATCTTTACGTCATTCAACTGCGGTTGGACGAAATTACAAGAACACATCGGCAAGTTTTCGATGAACTGCGCGCGCGCGGCATCGGCGTCAATGTCCACTACATTCCGATATATCTGCAGCCCTACTATGCGGGCCTTGGATTTAAGCCCGGCCATTGTCCACAGGCGGAACGCTATTACAGCCGGTCGATCTCGATTCCTCTTTTCCATGCCATGAGCAATCAACAGCAGGATCGGGTTGTCGAGGTGATGAAAGAAGTCATCCTTTGAAGATCGCGATGATTCCCGCGCGGGGCGGCTCTAAGAGGATCCCCAGAAAGAACATCAAGCCGTTCTTCGGAAAACCCATTATCGCTTACTCAATCGAGGCGGCCCTGCAGGCTCGATCTCTTGATCGCGTCATTGTTTCCACCGATGACGAGGAGATTGCCGAAGTTGCGAAACGCGCGGGGGCCGAGGTGCCGTTCATACGCCCTGCGGAATTGTCCGACGACAATGCAACAACGATCGACGTCATCGCGCATGCGTTGGCTTGGGCGCAGGCGCAGGGGCCTGTCGAAGCGATCCTGTGCGTCTACGCGACGGCGCCATTTGTCACAGCCGCCGACCTCGACGCATCGCACCATCTGCTTGAAGAAACCGGCAGTGACTTCGTGTTTTCCGCGACCGAGTTCGCATTTCCAATTCAGCGCGCTTTCAGGATAGTTGATGGCAAAGTCCAGATGGTGCAGCCGGAGCACCTGTCCACACGCTCGCAGGATCTGCCGGCAACCTATCACGATGCCGGGCAGTTCTACTGGTGCCGGCCGGATGCTGTTAAATCCAGGAGAGCGATTTTTGCAGCGCATTCTTCGGCATACTTGATGGAACGTCACAGGGTGCAAGACATTGACACACCCGAAGATTGGATATTTGCGGAGCGATTGTTCGCACTCCCGAAATGATTATGAAACCGGCAAACTCCAACTGGATGGCGTTCCGTGTGGATGGTTCCACAGGCATTGGAACGGGCCACGTCATGCGTTGCCTGACCCTGGCCAGTCTTGTGCAACAGCATGGTGTGGCGTGCGTCTTCGCAAGCCGCAATCTCACCCCGTCCCTAGCGCTGCTCATTGAGAATGGCGGCCACACCTGTCTGCTGCTGAACAAGAAAGGGCCCCCGCCTTCGGCTGATCAGGGTGAATACGGGCGCTGGCTGGGGACTACGGAACACTTTGATGCCCAGTCATTTCTGGATGTTCTGAGAAGCAAAAGAAGCAAGTTCGGCGAACCGCTCTCAGTTCTGGTGGATCATTATGGCCTGGGGCAGTCTTGGGAGGCAGAAGTGCACCGGAAAACCGGAGCGCTCGTTTGCGTCATTGACGATTTGGACCGCTGGCATGACTGCGACATTCTCGTGGACACCACTTACGGCAAGTCGGCCGTCAATTATGCAGGACGCGTTCCTGAGGAGGCGGTGATGCTTGTCGGGTCGCAGTATGCCTTGCTGAGACCGGATTTCGCCCAGATGAGGAACGGGGCCCTCCAGCGCCGCAATGACCGCGCGGCCGGTGAGGCGCCCGTTGCAAATGTCCTCGTCACCATGGGTGGCGGGGATCAGCATAATTGGTCCGCATGGGCAGCAAGCGCGATCAGGCCGCTTGCGCAGGAATTTGCCTTGCACGTCCACTTGCTCTTGGGCGCCGCCTATCCGCATGAGGAATCACTGCGCGCCGTGTCCGCCCTTTATGGGGCACAAATGACTATTCACCGCAATGTCAGCGAAATTGCGGAGCTTTTGTTTCGCATGGATGTGTGCATAGGCTCAGCCGGTTCCTCGACTTGGGAAAGATGTTGTCTGGGGCTTCCAACCATCAATCTGATTCTCGCCGAAAATCAGCGCCAGATATGCACCGAGCTGTCATCGATTGGGGCGGCGGCGAATGGCGGCGACTTCACTGTTGAGACCAATGTTCCAAAGCCATATGAGTGGGCAAATGCGCACCTTCGGCCATTGCTTGAATCGGCGGAACGTCGGGACCTGATGACACAGGCGGCTTGCAAGGTTACGGATGGGAATGGGGCACCACGCGTTTTGGGGCACCTGCTCGCACTGCGCGACCACGGCGCCACGAACATCCCGCGTGACATTGACTGAGCCAAAGACACAGCCAGCAGGAATTTGAAGTTAATGATAAAATATACATTCATTTGCAGCGATAAAAAGCACCCGGCTTGGGAGAAATTGAGCGAATGGATTAGCTCCCATCGATTACAGAAAGAAATGAAACTCATCGCTTCGACTAAGGAAATCGACTGGACGGGAGAAATCCTTTTTTTAATCTCTTGTTCTGAAATCATTCAAGACAAAACTAGAAAATGTTTCTCCGATACAATCGTTTTCCACGCAAGCGATTTGCCCAAGGGCAGAGGCTGGAGTCCCCACATTTGGGAGATTGTAAAGGGTGCGGACCATTTCACTTTATCGATGATTGACGCGGCGCCGCTGGTTGATTCTGGACATATATGGGCCAAGTCGCATTGCGAGATTCCCAAAGCCGCGCTTTTTGACGAAATAAACGAGATACTGTTTACCGCGATGTTCGGCATGATCGAGAACGTGGTCGAGGATAGAAATTCTTTCGTAAAATTTCCGCAAGATATGTCTGTTGCTCCCACTTATTACGAAAAAAGACAACCAAAAGACAGTGAAATTGATCCCAACAAATCAATCACAGAGCAATTTGATATATTGCGAGTATCCGACCCAAATCGTTTTCCTTCGTATTTTCGATTTCGAGGAAAAAAATTCAACATCACTATTAGTCGTTGTGAAGAATAGGAGAGCAGCGTGATCGAAAATATAACGGTTGGCACAAAAATTATCGGCCATAATAATCTCCCATTTATTATTGCCGAGATGTCTGGAAATCATAACGGCTCACTCGACAGGGCTAGGGCAATAATTAGAGCTGCGGCTGAAACTGGCGTTGATTGCCTAAAATTTCAAACCTACACTGCAGACACGATTACGTTAAACTCTAAACGAGACGATTTCATCATCCGCGATGAAAAGAGCTTGTGGAATGGCCGCCAATTGCATGAGCTCTATAGTGAAGCCCACACGCCATGGGAATGGCACAAAGAGCTGTTCTCTTTGGCCAATGATCTTGGGGTTCTCGCCTTTTCGACGCCATTCGACGAAACCGCCGTCGATTTTCTCAATGACCTGGGTGTGCCGATGTTCAAGGTTGCGTCATTTGAGATGACTCACCTGCCGCTGATCCGCAAAATTGGCCGCACCGGAAAGCCGGTCATTATGTCCACAGGCATGGCGAGCTTGGAAGAGATCGGAGAGGCCATTCAAACCGCGCGTGACGCGGGTTCAAAAGATATCATCATACTGAAGTGCACCAGCCAGTATCCCGCCAATGCGTCTGATGCGCACCTTTTGACGATTCCCGACATGCGGAGAAGATTTGGCGTGCAGGTGGGATTGTCCGACCACACCATGGGCACTGGCGTGGCCGTCGCCAGCATAGTTCATGGCGCAACCGTGATTGAAAAGCATTTCACGCTGAATCGCAGCGAGGGCGGGGTCGATTCGGATTTTTCCTTGGAACCCTGGGAAATGAAGCTGCTGAAGGAAGAGACAACACGGGCTTGGCATTCCGCCGGTGAAGTCAGATATTCCGGCACCGAGAACGAACAGAAGTCAAAGCAGTTCCGCCAGTCAATTTACCCATCACGCGACATTGCCAAGGGCGAAACGTTCAGCCGCGGCAATCTCAGGATTTGCCGTCCGGGAATGAGCCTTGAACCCCGTCACTTCGAATCGCTGCTGGGTAAATCCGCCAAGCGCGATATTGGTTTCGGTGAGCGCTTGATTGAGAACGATCTAAATTGAGTGTTTCTTCGGAACAGTCCGCGCCGGCGGATGGAACGGAGGTTGAGCTGGCCCATCGCGGTGACTGGCCAGACGCGATTGCCGATGCGAAACGCGCCAGCGTTATGTGGCGGCTCTGGATTGCCATCGCCATCTCTGAGCTGAATCAGCGGTATCGGCGCACTCTCATCGGACGGTGGTGGATCGCGCTGACATTCATGCTTTTTGTCGGCGTGAAGGTTGTCATTTTCGGGGCGTTGAACAACGTCTCCTCACAGTTTTTCCTCCCCTATCTCGCGATGGGCTACATGTTGTTTCGGTTTATTTCTCAATCCGTCAATGGAGGGGTTGGTGTTTTCACGTCCTCGCAGGGCTGGATCAAAACCGAATCCCTTCCGCTGTCGCTCTATCTTTTCGCCTTCATGGTGAGAAATTTCATAATGTTGGGCTATCTTTCCCTACCGACACTGGCCATCTGTCTGGTCACAGGGCGCTATTCATGGGTCGCGCTTTTCAGCCTGCCGGCCGCGCTTCTTTTGTATGCCTTGAATCATTTGTGGCTGTCCTGCTTTCTCGGCATTGTCGCCGCGCGGTTTAGAGACTTCGGTCATGTCCTCGCCACAGTGATGCAAGTTGTCTACTTTGCCACACCAATAGTTTGGGTGGCTGGCGAGACCGGAGCGCGGGCGTGGGTGGCGAAACTCAATCCGCTGACGCACTACATCGCAGTTCTGCGTGATCCGATGATGTATGGCACTGTTCCATGGAACAGCTGGGGAATTGTGCTCGGATTTACACTGCTGGGTTATGCGCTGGCGCTGCCGCTGTTCGTAATGCGCCGTAAACGTCTCGTCTATTGGATTTGAGGAAACAGAATGGCCTCGATCAAAGCGCGGGACGCAAGCATCGTTTATCCATTGTTGGGGCCTGACCGGCGCTTCGCCAAGCCACAAGTCACCGACGACATTCCCATCGGGGGCAGAATATTGCGCGGCAAGTATCCGGGCATTCTAGCGATCGACAATTTTAACATAGAGCTTGAAGATGGCGACCGGCTCGGGATTTTTGGTCACAATGGATCGGGCAAAACGACTTTGCTGCGGCTGTTGGCTGGCATCTATCCGCCAACCCATGGGACGATCAAGATTTCCGGCTCAACGGCAGGAATGTTCAGCCTCAATCTCGGCGTGAACAAGGAAGCGACTGGCCTGGAGAACATCGAGTTCAAGGGGCTGATGCGGGGGCTGACCAAGCGGGAGATTGCCGAAATGGTCCCGGAGGTTGCGGCGTTTTCGGAACTCGGGGACTATCTCCACCTGCCGGTCAAAACCTACTCGTCCGGAATGGTCATGCGGCTGATGTTTGCCACCGCATCGATGTTGAAGCCCGACATCCTGCTGCTCGACGAATGGATTTCTGTGGGAGATGGCGCTTTTCGCGAGAAGGCCAACGAATATCTGAGCACAATAATGGAAACCAGCCGCATCGTCATAATTGCCAGCCAAAATGACCGGCGCCTCCGCGAATGGTCCAATAAGCTCGTGTATCTGGAAGCGGGCAAACAGAAAGTTGCTCCCGAAGCCCAGCTGGGGCGGCATCGGCCCGATCCGGATTTGCTGCAGGAATTCAGGCGTCTCACAAATAAGAAAGATTATGCAGGAGCGCACGGTCTTGTTGATGTCCTTTGGCCGCAGGACAGAGATGAGCGGCAAAATCTCTACCAGAAGGGCGTGACTGTCCACCGGATGCGCAAGCCGGACGAAGCGCTGAAATTCTTCCGGCAATATCTGAAGGTTGATCCGGACAATGCCAACGTCCACAATCTTATGGCCAGAATTCTGATAAAACTTTCGAAAGCCGACGAGGCGTTTGAACATATGGCCAACGCGGTCGAGATCAGCGACGGGCTGGTCGGCGATTTGGAATGGCTGCGTCTGAACGTTGACAGCAGTGAGAAAGCCCGGCGCCTTGAGCGCATAGTTGCCATGATAGAAAACCATTCAATGCAATCTCCGAACGGATTCTAGCCAAAGTGTCGATTGAAGCTGGAGGCCAATGTTGTTGCCAAGCCGCACAGGCTTCTATATTTTGGAACACAGGATTAAGACTTGTCTTAACAAGGGAATGCGAAAATGCCGCTTGATTTGATTTCGAAGCTCAGAAACCCGCTCTCCGCCGCTCCGAAACCGTTTCCCAAAAGCAAGCTTGATCAGGCCATCGCGACCGAGCGCGCCGGGGATCCAGCCGGCGCCGCCAAGGCCATTGACATGCTGGTCCGCGAGTTTCCGAAAAACGGCAAATTGCTTGATGTCGCCGGGCGCTTCCACTACCGCAATGGCGCGCCCGAGCGGGCAATAGAATTGCTTGTGAAGGCCCGTGCTTTCAGTGGCGGCAGTCTCGGCTGTTCGAGCACTCTTGCGGCATCCTACAAGCGCACGGGCAAACTGGACGCCTATGCTGAGCTGATGGGTGAATTGCAGGCGCAGGCCACGCTCACAGCCAAAGAGCATATCATGCTTGCGGAACATCTCGTGAATGACATCGATTTCCGAAAAGTCGCCCGCTCGCATTTCGAAGAGGGGTTAGAGCAGGTTGCCGATCCGGAGAAATACGAAGAACGCTATGGTCGGTTCCTGATGAAAGCCGGCTCCGCGGAGATGCGCGCAAAAGGTGATTTGGGGATTGCCAAGGCGCTGTTTGAGCGCGGCATGTCACTGACTGCCGACAGTGAAAAGTACCAGTCAAGCTACGGCAAGATCTGCGCGGCCTACGAACATGCACTTGCCAGGAGACCCTCCAAGCTGGCCGAAGCGAAGGAAATATTGGAAGCCGCCCCCCATTTGGTGAATGACACGAGCGCCATCGACAAGACGCTGAATGACATTGACGGCAAAGTGTTGGGTTCGGAGAAAACCGCAAAAAGGATGGATGCCGCCGCAACTTCTGAAACTGAAGAAGCTTCCGCAAAAGCGAAGTCCCCTTTGGCGCCCGCCAAATCGGCGGTTCGCACGCCTACATCCGTCGATGGCTCAAAGCCAATCGCCACCAAAGCGCGTGTGGAAACGACGGTGGTTGATCTGCCCAAAGCTGCGGACGGTGCCGCACTTCTGAAAGAGGCCATGGCCGCCGCCAAAATGCCGGACCAGCAGGAACAGGCGAAGGGACTGTTTGAAGCAGCGATTGAAAAGCTCGGCAATCACGAAAAAGCCTCTTCCGGCTATGCGCTGGTTCTGACGCGCCTTGCACAGGATCTTACCGCCCGCGGCGATGCTGACAAGGGAATCGCCTATTTCGAGAAGGCCGTGGCGCTCGCGCCCAAAAACTACAATGTGCTGGCGCGTTACGGGACGTTTCTTGTCAAAGCCGAGCACTTTGTCCGCGCCAAGGCCATACTGGAAATAGCGGAAGCGGTTGCCACCACTCAGGTTGCTCACTTTGTTCAGCTCGGCGCTGCGCTCACCCGCTTGGGCGAGCATGAGAAATCCTATCAATACCTCAAGATGGCCGATGAAAAAGATGAGCCGAAGCGCGCAACGGCGCTGACCCGGCTGGTCGACGTCGCGTGCTCCCTCGGCCTCTTCGCAGAAGCCATCACATATCTCGAAAAGCTCAATGAACTTGCCAGCGACGAGCGCGAAAACGCCAACCGCAACCGCCGCATTCACCTCCTGAACCTGAGGCAGGGCAAATATAGCGAGCAGGACAAGTCCCGTCTGGATGTCTGCAAAACCTTTTTCACCAATAACACACCCAAGCTCGACGATGAGCAGCAACGCATTTTGGAGGAGCTGATCGACAAAGGCATCTGCATGTCCGATTTCGACAGCCTCTTCGGCAAAAAGCATCAGGAAATGTGGGATGCGGCGGAAGCGCAGGTGAAGTCCTTCACCGAAGATCCTGACGTTCGCGCGCTGGAAAAACGCATTTCCGATTGTGATGATTTCAACGCGGATCCGGAATTTGCCAAGTCGTTCAAGCCCTCCATCGTCAACTACCGGATGCTGAAGGGCGACATGTATGCGACTGAGGCCGCCTATCAGTTCTATCTGAACAAGCGTATTCTGGACATCGCCAACAGCTACAACGAAATGCTTTCAAAAGTCCGCAACGTGGCGCTGTGGCTCAACCCGCCCATCGGCGGCAAGAATGTCGGCGAACGCAAGGGATCGCAAATCTGGCATCGCGACCAGGAAGATGAAAATATCCTGAAATGCTTCATCTATTATACCGATGTGGAAGCGGGCTGCGGTCCCACCGAATACATTCCTTACAGCAAGGTGCAGCCAAAGCGGAAATACAGCGACGTGCTGGCCTATCCAAACTCCTCCGGTTACCCCGGAAATTATCTGATCGACACAATGATCGATCCGGCGGATATGATGGCAGCCACAGGCAAAAAGAAGTCCTTTATGTTTTTCGACACCAATGGCTTCCACCGCGGCGGTTACGTGACCGAAAGCCGGCGCATTTTAACAATGGCAACGTTCCTCCGGCCGATCACGCCATTTGCCGACTCCAACACGAAGCTGAACTTGGATGGCTTTGACGCCAAGGCCTATCCATTTGAAGCCTCCTATGGCGTCGCGCCTTAAAAGCCACTAACGGGATAATCTCACGGGCGCACGCAAGGGCTTGATGCCGGAACAGTTCGACGGTCTGCACGACGATCACTTCCATCGGTCCCGCCTAGCCGTGTCAGAAGGTTGGCATGGCGCAATCAACAATTTCGATGCCAATGGTTACCATCGCGGTGGTGATTTTACAGCCAATCATTGTGTCCTAACCGTAGCGACCTTCTTGTGTTTCCTTGCACCTTATGCGACATTAATACCAAAATTTCAACACGGAGCTGATATCCTTAGAACATGACCATTGGGGCCGCATATGCAATCCAGAACTGAGCAGTTTATTAGAAGGAATGCGCCAAAGTCTGTCCTAAAAATAATGGGCAAGGTCCGTCGAAAACTAGTCTCATTCTTAAATCAGCGCGCTAGTCAGCCCCATATTACCAGTCCGACCCAAACCGTCACAAACAACGCCTCAAATCGATCTCGCATTGCGGGCAATCGTCCGATGACTGCACCGAAGAGACCCCTTGCTGATGTCAAAGAGAACTCCAAAATCTCTGCAGCTCTGCTACGCCGCAGCCGTGCATTCGATAGTGAGGGTGATCCGGCGGCCTCTCTTGATGCCCTGCTTCGAGCCTATGAAGTTGATGTTTCAAACGAACTTATGGGAGCGCGCTACGCAAAGCGATTGATAAAGGCGAGAAAATGGCAAGAATCCCGACAGGTGATTTCCAAAATCATCAAGATGCTTAGTCCAAGCAATTCGAGTATGCTCCTGTCCAAGGACAATGTGTGCTTGGCGAGTTTCGAACTTTACGGCATTGAGCAGAAGATCGAGGCCGACAGAGAGACCATTTGGGAAATGGGCACCATATTGCTTTCCCACCCCAGCGAATTGTTCCATCTGCCTTCGTTCCGTGCGCGCTTGTCCCGGCAGCGCCGTCACCGATTTATTGACGAAGGCAATCTGAAACTGATCGAAGAAAACGAAAACATCATCGAGAACGCGGTGATTCACAACGTCGAGAAGCTCGAGGAATCCAGCGACGATGGTGCCCGGCCGAACCTTCTCATCAACCCTCTTTCTTCAATTGACTATATTTCCGTGCATAAGAAAACCTTGAAGGTTCTGACAATCGGCTCACGGTCTGAAAGTGAGTTGTTCTGCTTGTATGCAGCCGGCTTCAAACCGGAAAACGTCTCGGCCATCGATCTGATTTCCTACACGCCGCTTATTCAAAGTGGAGATGCTCATGAACTTCCCTATGAAGAGAACTCCTTTGACATCATCGTCGCTGGCTGGGTTCTTGCCTATAGCCGCTCACCTGACATTATGGCGAAAGAAATAATGCGCGTCGCACGTCCCCACGCCTATATTGCCGCTGGCTGTGCTTACACGCCCCCAGGCAGAGGCAAAGGCGGCACCTCTGGCACGAACATTTCCGGAACCCGCTTTTCAAGCATCGCCGACATTACCGACCTGTTTAGCGACCGCATGAAAATCCTGCTGTTCCAATCGCCTATTGAACGAGAGAGAATGATAGGTACGGCGGCGCTGGCATGTGTCTTTCAATTAGACTAGGTGTTCTAACCTGAATGCTGGACTGCGTTTCGCACACACACCAGGTTCAATGGACACTTCACTCAGCCACGCTGGCGATGGCACCAAAAATCTTTGAATGATCCAGACATAAATTAACTTGTTCAGCGTTCACGCCATAGTCCATCGCAATCCCTTAAAACGAATTAGAGGATTTCGACAGATTCAGCTCTTTAAGAGTTTTCATCCCGTTATTTCACTAGATTACCCTCGCCAGTTGAAGCGTCCTATGGTGTCGCGCCGAAAAAACCGCTAATCGCCTAACCTCCCGTGCGTGTGCAGACGCGCGCGTAACCGCTTGATATAGGACGAACTTGATGTCACTCACCGAAGCCCAGAAGACCGCCTTCACACAAAAAAATATCGCCTCCCTCTCTCCGCTGAACAGCGGAGGCAGCGACAAGGATTATGTGAAGAGCCAGTACGAGCAGCATTGGGGCAAGAAGGTCGACGGCGTGAAGAAAAAGATCGCCGCAGGCGAGTCGCTCGCGCACATGATTGCAGTGCTGCGCCAGCCGCCGCATCTCAACCGCGGTTACAACCGTGTGGGCGGCCACCCCGCCCGCCTGATGCTGGAACGGTTCCATGGCCTGCACGACGATCACGTCCCGCTATCCCGTCTTGCAGTTTCCGAAGGCCGATATAGCGTAATCAACAATTTTGATCCGATGGTCTACCTCATGCGGATGGCGGCGAAGTTCACCAATATCGTCGAGTTGGGCGCCGGTCCGGGGTGGAACCTGTTTAACATGGCGACCTATCTCGGCAAGAAAGTGGATGGACGGCGTCTTTTCGGTCTTGAATATTCCGACGCAGGCATTGAGATCATGACGCTGCTGGCGCAGCACGCCAACTTGCCGATGGAGGCGACGTTCTTCGACTACACCGCTCCTGACTTGTCGGCCATCCCCGACGACAAGCCCACGCTCTTCTTTTCGCACCTGTCCATAGAACAGGTGGAGGACATCTCACCCGACCTATACACGATACTCGCCGCGCGTAAGTCGCGTACAAAACTGGTCCATATCGAGCCAATCGGGTGGCAACGGTTCCCGGAAATGGTGCAGGCGCGGGTTGAGAAGGACGACGCGTTCTTCCAAGCGCTCATTGAGCGGCGGCTGAACGACATTGAGGGAGACGAGACCGTGGCGATCAACGGTGCAATCAACTCCTGGCGCGTCAGCTACAATCGAAACACCCTCCCACTGGTGCAAAAATTTGAAGCCGCCGGTAAACTGAAGGTGGTGCGCACCTACTATGATTTCACCCATGCAACCAACGTGAACCCCGCCAATCCGTCGACCTATCTGGAAATCGACTTCGTGGTCGCGTGAGCCGCCTGATCTCCCGACAAATTGGACACCTGATTGGAGTCGGGGCACAGAAATAATGGCAGTTTCAACAAGCGCGGACAGAACCACAAGCTTTGACATGCTGCGCGGCTTGGCGGCGCTTGGTGTCGCTGTTCCACACATTATCCTTCTCTTTGGCCACAGCGTGGCTTGGGAAGGCGTCTCGATCATTGCTGTGGAAATATTCTTCGCTTTGTCGGGCTACGTTCTGGCGCCGCAGGTCATCAAGCTCCACAAATATGCGAGCAGATACAACCTTTGGGTGTTTTTCTTTCGCCGGTGGATTCGAACCGTCACGCCTTACGTCATCGCCGTGACGCTCATCGCGACACTGACTTCGAACCTCTTTAGCAGCCAGTTTCTGACGAAAGTGCTTTTTCTCGACACTTTCATCAACGTGCCGGCGACAGACTTCTTCGCAATTTCCTGGAGCCTTGCTGTTGAGGAATGGTACTATGTGACCGCCGCTTTGCTTGTGTTCACTTTTCGCAAGTCAAAGCTTTCCACGATTTTTCTTGCCGCCGTCACTGTGCTTTTTGCCGTCAAATTGCTGGGCATTGTCTTTGATGACAACTGGTCTGTGGCTGTGCGCCGGGCGACGATCTATCGGCTGGATGCGATTGCCTTCGGCTTCCTCATGTTCTTGTGGCAGGACCGTCTGTCGCCATCTGTTGCGTTTGCTTCGCTTGCCACGCTGGCAAGCACAGGATTGACGCTGCTTTTGCTCTGGGGCTTCAAGTCCAACGCCTATGGCTTGGGCGAGCTGTTCATGCTGCTCGCAATTTACTGCCTCTCGGCTTTCTCACTGAGCGTTGTCCATTTGACGAAGCTGTTGAACCGGTATTTTTCCTCCCCCGCAGTCAAACGGGCGAGCCGGTTTTTGGGAGCGATATCTTATCCAGTCTATCTGTTTCACCTGCCCATTGCCTATGCGGTCCACAGACTCGGCTACGGCCTCCCAGCGACCCTCGTTTTCGCTGCCGGATTGATTGTGTTGTTCGCCTGGCTCTTCCATGAGCAGATCGAGCGCCATTTCATCGACAACAGACCCTCCTATGCCACAGGCCCGGACCTTAAGGCGGCGCATGACCAGATCACACCGATATTCCGGGCGGGTTTCGGGATTGCAGTCAGCGCCGCCGCACTTCTGGCCGTGTCCGAAATCGCCAGTCAGACCTACTTGAAAAGCATTCGGCCAACATTGGCCTATTCGCTGTTTTATGAGGGCGGCGAACTGGGCAATCGCCAGACGAAGAACCTGTTTGAGGCAATCGACCCCATTCTTGGCTACGCCCACCCAAAAGAACTGGCCTACGACACCAAAGAGTTTGGTGTTTCCATCGCTCCTGGATTTGGTGTGCACCGGCCAAAGCAGGGTGACTATCTTAAGGTCTACGCGCTCGGCGGCTCCACCAGTGATCCGTACATTGCCGTCAAAAACAATGAACGTCCCTGGACCTATCATCTCTACACGGAATGCAGGAAAGTCATAAATTGTGGAGTATGGAACGGCGCCGTGGGTGGATTTGGCTCACATCAGGAATTGATCAAGCTCATACGCGACGTGCTGCCGGAGCGGCCGGATATTGTGGTCTCCTTGCATGGGCCCAACGAACTAAATCGCATTTTGACATCACCCTTCACGACGGGATATCAGCTGACCCAGGCGACAAAGCAGTCCGAGGATTCACAATTGTGGTTTTCCGGCTGGTTTCCCAATGTTGCCGGACTGGTGGCTTTGGTGAGAGACAGCAACGAGCGGCCCTTTGCCAAGCGTGACATTTTCATGGGCCACCGCAACACCCTTTCACCCTTCGACTCCTGGAAGCGGAACATTTCCATGATGCAGGCTGTTTCGGCTGTTTGGGGCGCGCGCTATTATACCGTTCTGCAGCCCATCGTGGGAGTTGGAGACTATGGCCTGGAAAAGGATGTGTTTGGATACACATCCCGCAATGACGCATATTATAAGAACGTCGCGGAATTTTACGCGCTTGCGCGCGCGCATTGCGCGACAATCGGTTACTGCATTGACGTGAGCCAGATTTTCAATGGCTCCAATGAGATGCTGTACCGTGACATTCGCCACCCAAATGAAGCTGGCAACAAGCTGATTGCGCATCAAGTGGCCGCTGAACTTCAGAAAAAGGGCGCGTTCTCAAAATGATCAAGTCAGTTGCCTCATGGTCGATCATGATTTTTGTGGTCGCGTTCATGTTCGCGATGCTGGGCGGCACCACGGTCGAAATTTTTCAATATAAGAACTTTTGATCAGCAGCGGCATTCGGGCTGACCTTGCCCCAAACCTCTATCCAGCATTGAATTCGCTTCGGAAAGCGCGAATGGCCGCTTCCGGGCCGCCAGCTGAGCGGACAAAAAGCGGCCAGGCGCGGACTGGACTCACTGCACCGAAACCGCCTGCAGCATGGCGTCGGTGTCGAGTTTCAGGGCGCTGCGCCAGAGCGGCGTCTTGAAAACATGGTGCCCGTATTTGCCCTCGCGCTCATAGGGAGTCCGCGCGAGCAGCCCCGCCCAATCGAGCGGACGCATGACACAGGCGGAGAATGCCGACATTGCCCGCCATCCCTCATGGGGCCAGTCATGGCTTTCGCCATAGAGCGCCTTGAAAATCGCCCGCTCGTCAGCGCCGTGGTCGGCCTCGGCATTGATGACGTTCATCCAGATATCCCAGTTTCCCAAGAGACGCTGATCGAAGCCGGCATGGTGGGCATGGTCGAGCTGGAAAACGTAAAACGGAATAAGCTCTGAGAACAGCCGCCCCGGCGCCGGCGCCAGCTCCGCGCCGCGCTTGGTCAGCCTGAATTGCCCCTTGAAATGCCGCCCCAGACGCAGCGTGATCAACAGGTAATGCAGGACACCAAGCGGAGCAAAGTCGTATTCATTGACGACCTTGGAGACCTGGAATATCTCCTTAGCGCTTTGCCCGGGCCAGTCAAAATGTTCAACCGCCCAATGGACGAAGACGCGCTTGAACGCCTTTGTCTGGGTCAAGCCGATTGAACCATGTTCCCGCGCATACTGAAGCGTCAACAGCGCCGCACGCAAAAGCGGCGAATGCGCAAGTTCAGGATGGTCATCGGCAAGGGAGCGGAACTCAAACATGGCGCGGATGCTGCCACAGGGTGTTGCCCGATGCCAGATGCATGCGCGGGACAGGCCCCGGTCCTCACGCCAGTCCCTTGGCTTCCGGGTCCGCAGTGCGGAAGGTTATTCCGCTGCTTCGGCATAGTTCTCCGCAGGCGCCCGGGTGACATCCCATGTTCTTTTCAGCCCATATCCCTTCACCACTCCATACACCGCCGGAATCACCACCAGCGTCAATATCGTCGATGAGATCATCCCGCCGATCATTGGCACGGCAATGCGCTGCATGACTTCCGAACCCGTGCCGGTGCTCCACAGGATCGGGATGAGGCCCGCCATGATGGCGACAACCGTCATCATTTTCGGGCGCACCCGTTCGACGGCGCCGAGCATGATCGCGGCCTGCAGGTCGGCGCGGGTGAAAGGCCTGCCCTCGGCGTCCCGCTCGGCCTGCAGCTCCTTCATCGCCTGGTCGAGATAGATCAGCATGATGACGCCGGTTTCGGCCGCGACGCCAGCCAGCGCGATAAAGCCGACGGCGACGGCAACGGAGAAGTTGAAGCCGAGCCACCACATCAGCCAGAGGCCGCCGACCATCGCGAACGGCAGGGACAGCATGACGATGAATGTCTCGGTGAGCCGGCGGAAATTGAGAAACAGCAGCAGGAAGATGATGAGCAGCGTCACCGGCACCACCAGTTTCAGCCGCGCGGTGGCGCGTTCGAGAAATTCGAACTGCCCGCTCCAGACCACATAGGAGCCGGCAGGAAACGCAATGCTGGCGGCGACGGCGGCTTTGGCGTCCTTGACATAGCCGCCCAGATCGCGGCCCTGGATATCGACGAAAATATAAACGGCAAGCTGGCCGTTTTCGGTGCGGATCGTCGTCGGGCCGCGCGACAGCTTGACTGCGGCGACATCGCCCAGCGGAATGGTGCCGCCATCCGGCAGGGAAATCAGCACTTCACGGGCGATGGACTGCGGATCAGAGCGCAGGTCGCGCGGATAGCGCAGATTGACGCCATAGCGCTCGCGGCCTTCGACCGTGGTGGTGATCGCCTCGCCGCCAAGCGCGACGGACACCGTGTCCTGCACATCCGACACCATCAGGCCGTAACGCGCCAATGAGGACCGGTCCGGCACTATGTCGAGATAGTAGCCGCCGATCACGCGCTCCGCATAGGCGCTGGACGTGCCGGGGACGGCTTTCACCACGGTCTCGATCTCACGGGCGAGCTTTTCCATCTCGACAAGGTCAGTGCCCAATACCTTGATGCCAACGGGGGTGCGGATGCCGGTGGCGAGCATGTCGGTGCGGGCCTTGATCGGCATGGTCCATGCGTTGGAAACGCCAGGGAATTGCAATGCCTTGTCGAGTTCGGAAATGAGGCCATCGACGTCAAGGCCGGGCCGCCATTCCTCCTTGGGTTTGAGATTGACCACGGTTTCGAACATTTCCGTCGGTGCCGGATCAGTGGCGGTCTCGGCACGCCCGGCTTTGCCATAGACCGAGGCGACTTCCGGGAACGTCTTGATGATCTTGTTCTGCGTCTGCAAAAGTTCCGCCGCCTTTGTGACGGAAATGCCGGGAAGCGTTGTCGGCATATACATCAGCGTGCCTTCATTCAGGCTCGGCATGAACTCGCTGCCCAATTGCCGCGCGGGCCAGACGCTTAACCCAAGCGCCACAAGCGCAATCAGGATTGTCAGGACTTTTGCCTTCAGGACTTTTTCGATCAATGGACGGTAGATCCAGATCAGAAAGCGGTTGATCGGATTTTTGTGTTCGGGAACAATGTGGCCGCGCACGAAGATAATCATCAGCGCGGGGACCAGCGTGATCGACAGGATTGCGGCGGAGGCCATGGAAAATGTCTTGGTGAAAGCCAGCGGTGAGAACAGCCGTCCCTCCTGCGCTTCCATGGTGAAGATCGGCAGGAATGACACGGTGATTATCAGCAGCGAGAAGAACAGCGCCGGGCCGACTTCGCTCGCCGCCTCGATCAGGACCTCAAGCCGGGGCTTGTCCTTGGGGGCGCGTTCAAGATGTTTGTGCGCGTTTTCAATCATCACAATGCCGCCGTCGATCATCGCGCCGATGGCGATGGCGATGCCGCCAAGGCTCATGATGTTGGAGCCGATGTTCAGATATTTCATCGCGGCGAAGGCCATTAATATTCCTACCGGCAGCATCAATATGGCCACCAGCGCCGAGCGGAAATGCAGGAGAAACACCACGCAGACGATGGCGACGACTAGGCTCTCTTCAAACAGCGTGCTTTTCAATGTCTCGACAGCGGAATGGATCAGTTTGGAACGGTCATAAACCGGCACGATCTCGACATCCTTGGGCAGGCTGGTCTTCATGTCATCCAGCCGCGCCTTGACATTGTCGATCACATCGAGCGCGTTCTGGCCGAAGCGCTGCAGGGCGATGCCGCTCGCCACTTCACCTTCGCCGTTGAGCTCGGTGATGCCGCGCCGCTCGTCCGGACCAAGCTCGATCCGGGCAACATCTTTCAAAGTCACAGGCGTGCCGTTCTCAACCTTGAGCACGACTTCAGAAAGGTCTTCGACGCTTTTCACATAGCCGCGCCCGCGCACGATGAACTCAAATTCGGAAAGCTCCACCGTGCGGCCGCCGACGTCCATATTGCTGCCGCGGATGGCGTCGCGCACGGCGAGCAGCGGGATGCCGAACGAGCGCAGCCGGTTCGGGTCGACGACGACATTATATTGTTTGACGAAGCCGCCGACACTGGCGACCTCCGCGACGCCTTCGGCCCTGGCGATGCCGTAGCGCACGCTCCAGTCCTGCAGCGACCGCAGCTCGGCCAGCGTTCTGTCCTTGGATTGGAGCGCATATTGATAGACCCAGCCCACACCGGTCGCATCGGGCCCCAGCGTCGGCGTCACACCGCTTGGCAGGCGGCGCGACACGGCGTTGAGATATTCCAGCACCCGCGAGCGCGCCCAGTAGATGTCGGTGCCGTCTTCGAAAATAATATAGACGAAGGAGACGCCGAAGAAGGAAAAACCGCGCACCACCTTTGACTTCGGCACGGTCAGCATTGAAGTCGTCAGCGGATAGGTGACCTGATCCTCGACCACCTGCGGCGCCTGCCCCTGGTACTCGGTATAGACGATGACCTGCGTGTCAGAGAGGTCGGGGATCGCATCCAGAGCCGAATTCTTGACTGCGTAGAGACCGGCGGCGACGGCGAACAGCGTGCCGATCAGCACCAGCATGACATTGCGGGCCGACCAGTCAATCAGGCGCACGATCATTGTGCGGACTCCGGCGCGCTGAGGCCCTGCAGCGCCGATTTCAGATTGCTTTCGGCGTCAATCAGGAAATTGGCCGAGACGACGACCTGATCGCCATTGGACACGCCCTCGGTGATTTCCGTGCGGCCGTTGCCGCGCTGCCCGACCTTGACCGGACGCGGTTCAAATTTGCCGTCGCCCTTGTCGAGTATGACAATCTGCCGGTTGCCTGAATCGATCACCGCGCTGTCCGCCACGGTGAGGACCGGAGCGTCCGAGCCCGTCAGGATTTCCGCATCCACATAAAGATCGGGAAGCAGCTTGCCGTCCTGGTTGTCCAGCTCAATGCGCACGCGTCCCGTCCGCGTCTCCTTGTTAATGTGCGGATAGATCAAGGCGATCTTTCCTTCGACCACATAGTCCGGGATGCCGCGCGGGCGGATCATCACCGTCTGGCCCACCTTGGCCATGGCGATGTCGCGCTCGGAAAGATCAATCAGCGCCCAGACCTTGGACGTGTCCGCCACTTGGAACAGGACATCGCCAGGAGCGGCGCGCATGCCGTTGACGGCGTTGCGCTGCATGACAAGTCCGTCCTGCGGCGCGGACCAAGTCAGCGACGCCGGAACTTTGCGGCTGCGCTCAATCTCCCGGATAGCCGCTTCCGGCACATCCATGTTTTCGAGCTTGCGGCGCGCGCCCTTGCTTCCGGCGTCACCCGCCGCGCCGAGCGCTGTGATATACTCAGCTGCGGCGGTCGAAAGGCCGGGCCCATAGATTTTCATCAGCGGCTCGCCCTTTTTGACGCGGTCGCCTGTGGTGACATTCTCAACGGCGTCGACAAATCCCTCAAAGCGCAGGGTCACCAAAGACACCAGGCGCTCATCCACCTGAATGGTTCCCGGCGCGCGGATCGGCACGGTGATGGCTTGCAGCTCAACCGGCTCTGAGCGGACGCCGGTCTTCTGCAGTTTGCCCGCCGTCAGCTTGATTGTGCCGTCATCCGCGTCGTCGCCTTCATAGACAGGCAGATAGTCCATGCCCATCGAATCTTTCTTCGGCATCGGCGATGTGTCCGGCAGACCCATCGGATTGCGGTAATATTTGATTTTCCGCTCGCCGCCTGCGTTGGCCATGGAGGGCTCGGCCATCGCGTTGTCTTCCATGGCTCCGTCATTCATCGCGGGCTTTGGATCAAAGCTGACATCCTCGCTGGCGCGGACGGCGACGTAGTCCATGCCTTTGGCGTCTTTGCGCGGTACGGCGGAAAAGGCCGGGCTGCCATCAGTAGCCTTATAATAGATGACCGGACCGCCCGCCTTGGCCATTTTTTGATCAGCCATCGCCATCTTGTCATCTGAAGGCTGAAGTTTGGCGGCCACGGCCATAGCGACGGTTTCCGGCAGGGCGTCCATGATTTCAGGCGGCACGCCATGTTTGCCGACGTAAAATCCAGCTCCGCCCGCCAGCGAAATTGTGGTGATTGTGACGATCATGCGTGAATACAGGCTCATGGCATTGCCTTCACTTCCAGCCGGCTTTCCAACGTCTCGCTTTCGCCCTGCACCTTGACGCCCAACGACAGCCGCCATCCGCCCTGCATCGTTAAATTGACTTTGAACGGATAGATGCCCGGCTCGGTGCTGGGCATTGCCTCGATGCTCGTCGTCATCGTCTCCATGCCGTCGGGCGCCATATCGGCACGGGTGGCAAAGATCACCGCGTCTGGCACAGGCTCGCCATCGGGCAAATGTACGAGACGGACCGAGACAATTGCCTCACCCGCTTTGACTTCGGTCTCCAGCAGCTGGAATTCGTAATCCTTGATGTCAGCATGGGCGAAGTATGCCAAACCCGGCAGCATCGCTGCGGCAAGCAGCGCCATTCGAATGCGGTTATGGTTCAGAAAGTTCATTTTAGTCTCCAATTCCATGAATTCGCGCGGCTCAGTGAGCCAAAGCGCCGATTGCGCCAAACAGCGCTGTCAGGCCCGCAAAGGGCCGGTCACGGAATTAGGAACGGGGAGGTCTGCTTGGGGTCGAGGACACGTGGTCAACGCTGTTGGTCTCGACAAATGACAGGTAACCCGCATCTGACATATCCGCCATTGCATAGTCAGAGGGTGGCGTTGGCGTCACATAGAGGCCTGACACGGCGCAAACAGCGGCATAAGGGCACTGCTTGCCCATATAGGGCATTGTCTTCGACATTTGCCCGCCGTCTTGCATCATCGCCATGCAGTCAGCTGGATTGCCTGAGGCCATTGCGGGAGTGCCAAAGCTCATGACAACCACGCCCAAAACTATGAGCATTCGTCCAATGAAGCTGGCCAGACGGCGCAATGACATAAATGCTGTATACCACGACAGCAGATGCAAGCGCAACATCTCACGCTTTTGGTCACGCGAGTGTTATCCGCGCGTGCGCTCCAGACGGCGGATATCCCAAAACGAAAAAAGCCCGCAAAAAGCGGGCTTTTCAAATCTTTGGTTGCGGGGGCAGGATTTGAACCTGCGGCCTTCAGGTTATGAGCCTGACGAGCTACCGGGCTGCTCCACCCCGCGTCACCTCGTGAATATATCACGAATAGTATGTTCCAGAAACACAAAAGACCGCTTGCGCGGCCTGTGCTGCCCACTAAAGGGCGAAAATCGTATCGAGAAGCTTCAACATGCGTTTTGCAGACCTGGCAGCGACCTACTCTCCCGTGCCTTGAGACAAAGTACCATCGGCGCTGGGGCGTTTCACGGCCGAGTTCGGAATGGGATCGGGTGCAGCCACCCCGCCATAACCACCAGGTCGGCAAAGCGCAAGCTGAAGTGAGAAGCTGGTATTTCATGCATTTTAATTGCTGAGCGCGCTCCTCGGGCAAAGCCCGCAAGCGCGACTGCGCGTCCGAGCCTTTGCGAGGCCCACCCGGAGCGCCTTGCGGCGCGTGAGGGCTTTAGATGAACACGAGCAATGAGAACAATCAAGCCAATCGAGCTATTAGTACCGGTAAGCTGCATGCGTTGCCGCACTTACACACCCGGCCTATCAACGTGGTAGTCTTCCACGGCTCTCAAGGGAATACTCGTTTTCAGGTGGGTTTCCCGCTTAGATGCCTTCAGCGGTTATCCCGTCCGTATATAGCTACTCTGCTATGC
>JANMMM010000199.1:0-12563 GCA_031373225.1 Phyllobacteriaceae bacterium
TGAGCAACTCAAAGACATTCGCAGTGGTGAGCGCGTTCGTGTTGCGGGGCTTGTGCTGGTGCGTCAGCGCCCCGGGACCGCCGCCGGTGTGATCTTCGCGACGTTAGAAGATGAGACATGGATTTCCAACATCGTCATCTGGCCGAAAATCTTTGAGCAATACCGGCCGCAAATTCTTGGCGGCCGGTTGATCGCCGTTGAGGGCCCGGTGCAAAGCGAAAGCG
This sequence comes from Phyllobacteriaceae bacterium, assembly GCA_031373225.1. Classification (GTDB taxonomy): domain Bacteria; phylum Pseudomonadota; class Alphaproteobacteria; order Rhizobiales; family Rhizobiaceae; genus JANOYJ01. Next base: position 225 of record JANMMM010000199.1, read on the forward strand.
GCGTCATCCATGTGATCGCCCAAAAGATCACCGACTTTTCGCCGCTGCTGGCCAAGCTTTCCCACGCCGCGCTCAGCCCGGTTCTCACGCCAGCCGACGAAGTCAAACGGCCGGTCGAGGCCGACACGCGCAAACACCCGCGCAATGTGCGGCACAAGCTTGCCTATGAACCGGCGGCGAAGGTGATGCCGAAGGGGCGGAATTTTCATTGAAAAGGGTCTTGAAAATGACACACATTTGTACATACAATTGAGGCCATAAAATGCAGTTTTCGGGATTTGACTGGGATGACGGCAACTGGCCGAAATGCGGCAAGCACGGAGTGTCGAAGGAGGAGATTGAAAGTCTTCTTCTTTCGAAGCCTTTTGTCTTGCCTGACCGCACGCCGGGCCTCACCGAAACAAGATACAACGCGGTCGGGCTGAACGAGCAACGGCGCTATCTGTTCGTGGTGCTGACGCTGAGAACAACTGACATTGGGACGTTCGCAAGACCAATCAGCGCGCGCTACATGCATGAAAAGGAAACCAGACGTTATGAACAAACCAGAGAAGCTTAAAAACTTCCCGCGCTATGACACGGACGAAGACGCCGAGCGCTTTGTCGATGAGGCGGACCTGTCCGAATATGATTTCTCCGGCTTCAGGCCGATGACATTCGAACTCATCAAAAAAGACGCCCGCGTCAACATGCGGCTGCCGCAGCCGCTGCTGGCCAAGATCAAATCCCGCGCCGCCGCCGAAGGCATCCCTTATCAGCGCTTCATGCGCGACCTGATGGAGCGCGGCCTCGGGCCGGAGACCATGCGAAAATAGCAAATGGAAGATTGGCTGGGGAACCTGGATTCGAACCAGGACTAACGGAGTCAGAGTCCGTGGGTCTACCGTTAACCTATTCCCCAGCAGGGACCGGCTTGACGCCGGAGGCAGATCGTGGCGGCTGTATAGGCCAAACCGGGCGATGTTGAAACCCCCAATTTTTTAGCGCGGCACGCGCCCCTTGTAATCCGGCTGGCCGCTGATACAGTCGCGCCAACGAAAAAATCAGCACCCCGCTGCGTCCGAATGGTTCGCGCGGTGCGGAAGGAAATAAATTGGAAGACCCCCATCGCGGCGCCCGCGCGCCGCATAGCGGGGCTGCCGGGCAAGACGGGGAAGATTCCCGCCAGCGCCAATTCGCTTTAGAGGCGAACGGCGCGCCAAGACCGCCAGACGCTCGAAAAGCGTCCGAGACGGGGCAGCCTCAGCAGGATTCAACTAAAAAGTCGCGCCGCAGGCGCAGGCGTAAGCGCGGGCAATCGCGTGACACCGCGCTGTCTCCAGCCGTGCCGCCTGCGGAGCAGGCGCTTGCGCCAAAGCGGCATAAACGCAGGCGCGGCGCGCGGAGCTCGGGAACAAAGCCCCCGTCCGCCGCCGCAGCTGCCACGATTCCAGAATCACCGGCGGATCAATTATCTGTTCAGCCCGCGCCGTTCTCCCGGCCCGACCTTTACGCCGCGCTCGACCTTGGCACCAACAATTGCCGCCTCCTGATCGCCGCGCCGACGCGGCCCGGCCAGTTCCGCGTGGTGGACGCCTTTTCGCGCATTGTGCGGCTCGGCGAGGGACTGACGGCAAGCGGGCGGCTTTCAGTCGCGGCCATGGACCGGGCGCTGGAGGCGTTGAAAATCTGCTCTGACAAACTGGCCGGTCGCAAGCTGTTCAACTCCCGGCTCATCGCCACCGAGGCCTGCCGGGCGGCGGCGAACGGCGAAGAATTTCTAGCGCGCGTCAAATCAGAGACCGGGCTGCAGCTGGAAATCGTTGACCGCGAGACGGAGGCGCGGCTCGCCGTTTCCGGCTGCGGACCTTTGGTGGGTCGAGAGGTTGAGGCGATTGTTCTGTTCGACATTGGCGGCGGCTCTTCGGAAGTGGCGCTGATTGACATCAAACACCGCAAGTCGCCGCATCTGTCGGACCATATCATCGCCTGGACCTCGCTGCCGGTCGGCGTCGTGTCACTGGCCGAGCGCTATGGCGGGCGGCATGTCAGCGCCGAAACCTACCAGGCGATGGTCGATGATGTTTCTTCGATGATCGCCGCGTTTCCGGCGCGCGAAATCCTCGGCGTGCGCGCAAGAAGCGAGAATTTTCATCTGCTCGGCACATCCGGCACTGTGACGACTCTGGCGGGCATACATCTGGGGCTGGAGCGCTACGACCGGCGGCAGGTGGACGGGCTGTGGATGAGTTCGCAGGAGGTCAGCGCGATGACGGAAAAGCTGCTGTCCTGGAGCTTTGAGGAGCGCGTCGCCAATGCCTGCATCGGGGCGGAGCGGGCGGATCTTGTGCTCGGCGGCTGCGCCATTCTCGATGCGATCCGATTGATGTGGCCGTCAAAGAATTTGCGCGTCGCCGACCGGGGCCTGCGCGAAGGGCTTTTGACCGAAATGATGTCGTCGGCTGGCGCCTGGAACCGACGAAACTTCAACGAGGCGCGGCCATGAAAAAACCTGGCAAAGGCTCCGGCGTGAGGGCGCTGCACGTGCGGGTGAAGAAGACCGGCTCGATCAAGGAATCGTCGCGCCGCTGGCTCGAGCGGCATCTGAACGACCCCTATGTCCACCGATCCAAGGCCGAGGGCTACAAGTCGCGCGCCGCCTATAAGCTTCTGGAAATTGACGAGCGCTACAAAATTCTGAAGCCCGGCCAGAAAGTCATCGATCTCGGCGCGGCGCCAGGCGGCTGGTGCCAGGTGGCGGCGCAGATATGTGGGTCGGACAATGACAGACCCAGCGTTGTCGGCATTGATTATATTGAGATGGACCATCTGCCGGGCGTCGCGCTCTTGAAGATGGATTTTTTGGATGACGCTGCGCCTGGACTGCTCTTGGAAACGCTCGGCTCGGCGCCTGATCTCGTCCTCTCCGACATGGCCGCGCCGACGACCGGCCACCGCCAGACCGACCATATCCGCACGATGCATCTATGCGAAGTCGCGGCGGATTTTGCCGTGAAAGTGCTGAAACCGGGCGGGCATTTTCTGTCGAAGACGTTTCAAGGCGGCACGGAGAACGAGCTGCTGAATCTGTTGAAGCGGAACTTTAAGAGCGTGCACCATGTCAAGCCGCCCGCATCAAGAGATGAGTCCGTGGAGTTGTATATATTGGCCAAGGAGTTCAAAGGGCGTCAGGCCGAAGCAGATGCTGCTGCATAACAAATGAACCAGATGGTTGACTTGTCGTATCTATTTGGATACATTCTATGATGAACACGCTGCTCCTGTCCGACAATTGTCGTCAATGGCTCAATGCGTTGAGGGATCAGCGCGGCAGAGCGCGGATTTTGTCGAGAATTCGAATGGCGGAGCTCGGCAATTTTGGCGATTTTGCCTCCGTGGGAGGCGGCGTCATGGAGATGCGCGTTCATGACGGACCGGGTTATCGGTTATACTATGTTCGGCAAGGCGAAACCGTTTATTTGCTATTGGCAGGTGGCGACAAGGCGAGCCAAAGGCGCGACATCAAGTCGGCAAATGTGATGTGGGACGAAATCAGAAAGGGAAATCAATGACCTCTTTCACAAAGTTTGACGCATCGGAGTTTCTCGACAATGATGAGGTCATTGCACAATATCTTGCCGCCGCGCTTGAAGACGGCGACCCGGATCTGTTTGTCGCCGCGCTTGGCGACGTGGCAAAAGCGCGGGGAATGACGCAGGTCGCTTCCGCGACGGGCCTTGGGCGGGAAAGCCTCTACAAATCGCTGCGGTCCGGCTCGAAACTGCGCTATGAAACCGTTCAGAAAATTCTCGGCGCACTCGGCGTGAGACTGACGGTTGAGCCGGTGAAAGACGGTCTGCCAGCTGACGCCGCTTAGGATCAGGCAGGCGGCACAATGCAAGTTGCGCTGTCAGCACAGGTCTCTCAGGGCATCGGGCGCTAAAATGGGATCACTTTGGCGGCCGCCGACTCAAATCCGTCCATACATGACGGATTTGGATAGGTGACCGTCAGTGTGATTCCAATTGAGCAGCCGATGCTCTAGGGAAACAAATTCACTGCATCCGCCCACCGCCCGTCAGGACGGTCACACGTTGATTGTGATTATTTTTTCTTCCTCCACGATCCTCCCGGTCCAGCGAAATCCCAGACGTTCGTAGAATCCCAATGCTGCTGTGCGACTTGTCCGCGACGCTTGCGGCCAGCCTGGGGAAGCCCCACTCGCGCGCCACAGCCAGCGCTTCATTGACCGCAGCGCGCCCGAAGCCTTTGCCTTGATGGCGCGCATCGATCATCAGCCGCCAAAGATAGGCCGCCTGCCGGTCGTCGCCTGGATCGTGCCACAGGAATTCGTCCGGATGCACCATGGCCATCAGACCGACAGGCGTGCCGCCATCCCACAGACGCCAGACCCGCGCGCCAGTCTCGTAGGGCGCCTCCGCCAGGGTCTCAATGTTGCGCGCCACAAGGTCGCGCTGATCTTCCCCAACCTCGGGGCGATGAGTTCCAAGAGGTGGTCACGCGTAATGTCCCGCCGTTCCATAGAAGCCTGCCCATCCGCCCCCGCGAGCACCGTCGGCAATGTCGCGCCGCAGGGGGAATCAGTCAAGCAGGGCCTCAATGGCGCGGCTTCAGCTTGTTCCGCAGAAAACCCGCGCAGACTTTCCGGATTTATGCTCTAAATGCGGGGAATGCGGAGGCGCGGGAGGGTGCAATGGGATTTTCCAACATAGCCGTTCTCGGCCTCGGCAAAGTCGGCCTGCTCGCCGCCAACCTGCTGCATGAGGAAGGCTTCGCCGTCACCGGCTGCGACAAACGACCGCCGTCGGAGGTTCAGCCGTTTGCCTGCCGGGCAACAGATGTCTCCTCGCAAAGCGAACTTTCGGCTGAGCTTGGAAAACACGAAGCCGTGCTCTCCTGCCTTCCATACCATTTGAACAAACAGGTCGCCGAAACCGCCCATGCGCTCGGCATCCACTATTTCGACCTTACTGAAGACGTGCCGACGACCGACATGATTCAAGAGCTGGCCAAAACCTCGAAAGGCGTGATGGCGCCGCAATGCGGCCTCGCCCCCGGCTTTGTCGGCATTGCCGCCGCTTCGCAGATGCGCGAATTCGACAAGTGCCGCTCGATCCGGATGCGGGTCGGGGCGCTGCCACAGCACCCGACGGGGCTGATGGGCTATGCCTTCAACTGGTCGCCGGAGGGCGTGGTCAATGAATATCTCAACGACTGCGAAGTGATCGAAGGCGGCGCGCGCAAACTGGTCTCGGCGATGGAATGGCTGGAGACGATCTATGTAAAGGGCATCGAGCTTGAGGCGTTCACCACGTCCGGCGGGCTTGGCACGATGTGCGAAACCATGCTCGGCAAGGTCGACAATCTCGACTACAAAACCATGCGCTATCCCGGCCATATGCGGCTGATGAATTTCTTCTTCCACGAGCTGTTGATGCGCGAGCGGCGTGAGGAGGCGGGGCTGATCCTCACCAACGCCAAGCCGCCGGTGGATGAGGACGTGGTCTATGTGCATGTCGCCTCGGAAGGCGATATCAATGGCAAGCTTTTGCGCAAGGAGTTTGTCCGGGCCTATTATCCGAAGGACATTGCGGGCAAGCGCTGGACCGCGATCGCCTGGACGACATCGGCTTCGGTTGTGTCGGTGATTTGCATGGTTCGCGAAGGAAAGCTGCCGCAGAGTGGGTTTATCCGGCAGGAGGAGATACCGTTTGCGGCCTATTTAGAGACGGGGACCGGCAAGCTGTTTGCCTGAACAATTCCGCTGGCCTCCAGCCAATGCCGATGTAATGTCCAAGCCATGGACGATCCCGCCATCCTTTTTGGACCTTTCCTTCTGGATCCCGCCTCCGGCAGGCTGCTGCGCGACGGCGCGCCGGTGTCGGTTGGAAACCGCGCGCTCGCTTTGCTTCAAGCTCTTGCCGAGGCGAAGGGGCAGACGGTCGGCAAGAACGGCCTGATGGAGCGCGTCTGGCCGGGGCAGACCGTCGAGGAGGGAAACCTGACGGTTCAGATCGCGGCCCTGCGCAAAGCGATGGGGACCGACGCGGAGGGGCGCGACTGGATAATCACTGTGCCGCGCGAGGGATATCGGCTGACCGGCTGGAACGCTGAATCTGCGCCGCCGCCGTCATTGCCCGTTCTTCCGTCGCTCGCCGTGCTGCCGTTCCAGAATCTCAGCGGCGATGCCGAGCAGGACTATTTCGCCAGCGGCGTTGTGGAGGACATCATCACCGCGCTCAGCCGGTTCAAATCATTTGTGGTTGTCCGGCAGATTTCAGGCGGGTCAGGCGCGCGCTACGAACTCACCGGCAGCGTGCGGCGGGCGGGTGACCGGCTGCGGATCAATGCGCAGCTTGTCGAAGGCGCCGTCGGGACGCAGCTTTGGTCGCAAAATTTTGATGGGTCAACAGCCGATGTTTTCGATTTTCAGGACCGGATCACAGAGAGCGTCGCGAGCGTCATTGAGCCCAATATCAGAGCTGCGGAAATTGACCGCGCCCGGCGCGAACGGCCTCAAAGCGTCGCAGCCTACGATATTTACCTGCAGGCGCTGGCCAAAATCCTGGCGGAATCAGAAGCGGACAATGCGGAGGCGCACCGGATGCTGAGAAGCGCGCTGGCGCTTGAGCCCAACAACGCCATTCTGCTCGGTCATGCGGCATGGACGCTTGAACACCGGATCACCATGGGCTGGCCACCGCTTGGCCCTGATGACCGGGCGGAGTGTCTGGAACTGTCGCGCCGCGGCCTTGAACATGCGGCAGGCGACCCGCAGGTGATGGTCGATTGCGGCATTTCGCTTATTCAAGGCTGCCGCGAGTATGACTGGGGCATGGCGGTGGTGCAGGCGGCGGCCGAGGCCAATCCGAACAATCTGAACATCCTGACAAGGGCGGGCATCGCAGCGCTTCACTGCGGCACCATCGACGAGGCGCTTGCCCGTTTCCGCCGCGCCAACCGTCTCAGCCCGTTTGATGCATTTGCCCATATCTGGCTGTGCGGCACGGCCCATTGCCACATTATTCTCGGCAACTATGAGGAAGCGCTGAACTGGGCCTCCCGTTCATTGGCTCTCAACACAAATTTCGACCCGACTTACTGGATGCTGGCATCAGCCAATTCCCATCTTGGCCACATCGGCGAAGCCAAACGCTTTCTGGCTGAATTGCAGCGGCTGGCGCCGGGCATATCCATCGCCCACATCATGGCCGGACAGCCGGCCAAGGATCCAAGCCGGATGGCGGCCCTGCTTGAAGGGCTGCGGCTGGCGGGAATGCCGGAAGGCTGATTTCCGCATTGCGGATTTAGCAAGAATTTGGAACTTTTAATGCCGTTCTAAAGGACCCAAAACGCCACTTTGAGTCAATCTCCCCTCAGACGCCGACATGGCGGAGACCTGAAGGAGAGACAAAATGACAACCCCGATCAGCATCGTTTCACTCGACCAAGGCAAAGGGATTTACAAGGACTGGACGCTGACATTTGTTGACGACACGCCCAAGCCGTCAATCATTGCCAAGTTCGCGGCCCTGTGGACCCGCCTGCCGAAGCTGCCCGTCGCCTCCGGCGCAGGCGTCAACACTCAGACGATGGTGCCGGGCGAATGAAGCGCCGGCTGCGGCCAAGGGCTTGCTTTTGCCGCCGTTCAGGCAAACTATCGTCGGCAATTGCCAGAGTGGAGCACGCCGATGTCCAAGAGGGGCAGAACTCAATTGTTATTCAGCAGCGCGGCGGCGTTTCTGACCGCCGCTTTCATCAGTCAGGCGCCGGCCCTTGCCGAAACCAAATTCAAACAGGTGCCAACCCAATATATCGCCGCCCTTGCCGATCCCGGCGCGGGCAGCGGCACGGGCGCGGAGACCTGGGGCATCTGGCGGCTTGACCCAGGGCCGCGCGGGGTGCGGCTCGGCTCTTATGAGGCTTTGAAGGCGCATGGCGGCAAGGCGCCTTCCGACTGGCAGTTTGATCCCCGCGACTGGTGGCTGGAGGAGCATGGGCTTATCATGGAGAAGCCCGAATTCCCGATGCCGCCCGGCAAGTATCTGGTCACGGGCAACCGCGAGGCGCAGACAGTGCTGACTGTCTTTCCGAAAGACGCCAAAGGCAAGCAGCGCTGGGAGTTGGCGGATGGGGTGACGGTCTATGATGTCACCCATCTGCGCTGCCGCTCCGCGCGCTATGCGCCGGAGGCGGGCGATAAAATGTGCTCGCCAGCCGCTGTGAAAGAAAACGCGTTCCCGGTGGCGCCGGGCGCTTCCATGCCGCCAGTGGAGAATTGCAACAAGCAGGATTATGCGGTGCTGTTCATTATTGGCGTGGAGGGGTGATGCACTTCGTCGCTGATTGCTTGGTCAAGTGCTTGACCAAGTAATATAGGCACATTATGGTCTCTTGGGTTCATTGATCCACGCGGAGACGCCAGAATGACGATTTATGTGAAAGTTGGAGAGGCCAAGACGCATTTGTCCGAGCTCTTGACCAAGGTGGAAGCCGGTGAGGAAGTTGTGATCTCACGGGGCACTGACATTGTCGCGCGTCTGATTGGAACCGGGGCTAAAAAAAGCGTGCGCGAGGCCATCGCTTCGATCCGCGCCTCCAGAAAGCCCGGAGGCCGCGCGACGGCGGAAGAAATTCTGCAATGGCGTGACGAAGGCCGCAAATAGTGCCGGCCTTCGTCGTCGATGCCTCTATCGCTGCGGCATGGTTTCTGGAGGACGAAAGCAGCGCGCTTGCCGATTCACTCTTGATGCGTCTGGAGGCCGACGAAGGGCTCGTGGCTGATCAGTTTTGGCACGAAATCCGGCATCTGATGACCAAGGCCACCCGGCGGAAGCGGGCAACTTATGAGGAAGCGCTTACCCATTTGAGAGATATCAGAGCGCTTGGTCTCAGGGACTGCGGCGGCGGGGCCGACCATATTGTGATGCACCTCGCGAACCTGCACGGATTGTCCGCTTACGACGCTTGCTATCTGTCTCTCGCGCTTGAAATGGGATGCGAGCTTTTCACCTTGGACAACAGGCTTCGTGCGGCTTGGGAAGCTGAACAAGCTTCGACCCCGGAATGATGACTTCACCCCACACCACCGATCTCGACTCGGCCTATTCCTGGCGGCGGCTGGCCATTTCAATGGTCATCGCCACCGTCGGCAGCGTTGGCATGTGGGCGATCATTGTGGCGCTGCCGAAGGTGCAGGCGGAGTTTGGGGTGGACCGGGGCGGCGTGTCGCTGGCCTATTCGGCTTTGATGGCGGGGTTTGCGTTCGGCAATCTTTTGATCGGTCGGGCTGTGGACCGGGTCGGCATTGTGCCGGTCCTCATATGTGGCGCGCTGTCTTTGGCGCTGGGTTTTGCCGGATCGGCGATGACGGATTCGCTGCTGGTGTTTTCGCTGCTGCACGGGTTTTTCATCGGCACGGGCAGTGCCGCCTGCTTTGGGCCTTTGATCGCCGATGTGTCGCACTGGTTTGACAAGCGGCGCGGCATCGCGGTGGCCTCGGCGGCCTGCGGCAATTACTTTGCCGGGGCGATCTGGCCGCTGATCCTCAAAGAGCCGCTCGAAAGCGCCGGCTGGCGGCCGGTGTTTTTCGGCATCGCGCTGGCCTGCATCGCCATCATGATCCCGCTGTCGCTGTTTCTGAAGCGTCGGCCTGTCGAGCATACGGTCATGGGCGGCGTGAACGCCGTTGCGCTCAAGACCACCAACCTGTCTCCGCAGATGCTGCAGAGCCTGCTGATCATTGCCGGGCTCGGCTGCTGCCTCGCCATGTCGATGCCGCAGGTGCATATCGTCGCCTATTGCGGCGATCTGGGCTTCGGAGCGCAGGCGGGGGCGCAGATGCTGTCGCTGATGCTCGCGGGCGGTGTTGTGTCTCGGCTGGCCTCGGGCCTCATCGCCGACCGGATCGGCGGGATCAAGACATTGCTAATCGGCTCGGTGTTGCAAGGCTTGGCGCTGCTGCTCTACATTCCATTCGACGGACTGGCATCGCTTTACATGGTCTCGCTTGTCTTCGGCCTGTCGCAGGGCGGCATCGTTCCCTGCTATGCCATCATCGTGCGGGAATATCTGCCTGCAAAGGAAGCGGGGCGGCGCGTCGGCATGGTGATGATGGCCACTACCTGGGGCATGGCCATCGGCGGTTGGATGACCGGCTTTATCTACGACATGACCGGCTCGTACCAGACGGCGTTTCTCAACGGGATTGTGTGGAATTTGATGAACATTGCGGCGATGGTGCTGGTGCTGACACGCACGGGGACGGGCAAGCGGCTGGCTGCGGCGTGAGATTAGTGTCTTCCATTCACGTCACCAACTCACACGATGTGCCTCCCTGCGGTCGTCATCCCGGAATCGCGAAGCGATATCCGGGACCCATTCCGGAATGTTGCCGCGTGGAGAACGGGTGCGAAATCACGTTCTTCGCCGACATGGGTCCCGGATCGGCTTTGCCGCCCGGGAAGACGGCCCGTTGGGAGAGCCGTCTATAGCAGGTTTGATGGCGGGCTCGGGGTGACGGGCCTCAGCCCATTGACCGGCCAGCGCCGCCTTGCCATCCTCCCCGCATGTCAACAGGCCGCAAAACCGCCCTCGTGATTCTCTCGCCGTTCGCTGGCGGTCTCCTCGGTTTCCTTGGCGGCCTCGCTTGGACGGAGCTTGCCGCAACATCCGGATTTGAGGGATATTCAGGCTTCGTCGTCATCTATTGGCTCCTCGCCGGACTAATTCTCGGCCTCTTCGCCGGCCTGATCGCCGCATTCCGCGCCTGAGGATAAGCCGCCGCCGCGCCTTCCCCTCCCCACCTATCCATGTTACCTGCCCCCGCCAATCCGCAATGGACATATTTCCCATGCCGCTGCCCGCCGCAGCGCCGCTTTGCATTTTAAGGATCGGCAATGAGCAAAATCATCGAAACGGCCACCGGCGCGACGGCGCTGACTTTTGACGACGTGCTTTTGCAGCCCGGCCATTCGGAAGTCATGCCGAACCAGACAGACATCCGCACCAGAATAGCCAAGGACATTGAGCTGACCCTGCCGATCATCTCGTCCGCCATGGACACAGTCACCGAATCGCGGCTCGCCATCGCCATGGCGCAGGCGGGCGGGCTGGGCGTCATCCACCGCAACCTGACGCCGGAGCTGCAGGCGGAGGAAGTGCGGCAGGTGAAGAAATTCGAGTCGGGCATGGTGGTCAATCCGGTCACCATCGGGCCGGATGCGACGCTGGCGGACGCGCAGAAGCTGATGGCCGCGTTTCATATTTCGGGCATTCCCGTTGTGGATCTAAAGCCCGGAGAAAAAACTGGGAAACTGGTTGGCATTGTAACAAACCGCGACGTGCGTTTTGCCGAAAACCCGAACCAGAAAATCCGCGAGCTGATGACGCATGAGAACCTCGTCACCGTGCGCGACAATGTCGATCAGGCGCAGGCCAAGCATCTGCTGCACCAGCACCGGATTGAAAAGCTCCTTGTGGTCGATGAGCGCGGCCATTGCGTTGGCCTTATCACTGTCAAGGACATCGAAAAGTCGCAGCTCAACCCGAACGCGGCGAAAGACGCGCAGGGGCGGCTGCGCGCGGCGGCGGCGACCAGCGTTGGCGATGACGGGTTCGAGCGGGCCGAACGTTTGATCGACGCGGGAGTTGACGTGCTGGTGATCGACACCGCGCACGGCCATTCGCAGCGCGTGCTGGATGCCGTTACGAGGGCGAAACGGCTTTCCAACTCGGTGCGCATTCTTGCGGGCAACGTGGCGACCGCTGATGGAACGCGGGCGCTGATCGACGCAGGGGCGGATGCTGTGAAGGTCGGCATCGGCCCCGGCTCGATCTGCACGACGCGCATTGTCGCTGGGGTCGGCGTGCCGCAGCTGTCCGCCATTCTCGACGCGGTGGAGGCCGCACACAAGTTTGATATTCCGGTGATCGCCGACGGCGGCATCAAATATTCCGGCGACCTCGCCAAGGCGCTGGCTGCGGGCGCATCCGCCGCGATGATCGGCTCGCTTCTGGCCGGCACGGAGGAGAGCCCCGGCGTGGTCTACCTCCACCATGGCCGTTCGTACAAACCCTACCGCGGCATGGGCTGGGTCGGGGCCATGGCGCGCGGCTCGGCGGACCGGTATTTTCAAGCTGAAATCACCGATGCGCTAAAGCTTGTGCCGGAAGGCATCGAGGGACAGGTTCCGTTCAAAGGCCCGGTGGCGGCAGTGCTGCATCAGCTGGCGGGCGGATTGCGCGCGTCGATGGGCTATGTCGGAGGACGCGACCTTGCCGATTTCCGCGCGAAGGCTACTTTTGTGCGGATATCGTCGGCGGGCCTGCGCGAAAGCC
>JANMMM010000196.1:0-4363 GCA_031373225.1 Phyllobacteriaceae bacterium
CGGATACAAGGGCCACAACGCCCCGCTCACCCACAGGTTCCGCGTCTTCACCACCGGCCAGAAGCGCGGCGTCACAGACAAGATCAAACGCCAGATGAAAAGACGGGCCGCCGTCGAACCGGTCATCGGCCATATCAAAAATGAGCACCGGATGAACCGGAACTATCTTGCCCACAGCCGCGGCGACGCCACAAACGCCATCCTCGCCGCCGCCGGGTATAACTTCAACCTCATCCTCAAGTGGATCAGGGCTCTTTGGCTCATTTTCTGCTGGGCGCTGTTTTCGTCGGTTCAGGCCAAATCGGCGTAGATCACGGACGACTGTTTCAGGGCTTCTCATGTTCAATTGGCCGGCCCCGTCCATACATGACACCGTCAGCGGCAGGCTCAGTTCAGGCTTGCTGCCCCGGGCTGCAATCTCCCGGCCACCTTTTCAATCCGCTCCGCCACTTCGCCCAGCACGGTCGTCAGCGCAATGTCGTTGCGGTCAGCTTTGGAGAGCGCCTCGTCGCGCGTTTTGCGCAGGGTCTCGACTTCGCTCTCCATGCCTTTCAGCTTTTTCTGCTGCTCGGTCAGTTCGTCCATCACCATGATGCCGGCCATGACGACAAGGCGCTGGTCGCCGATTTCGCCGAACGAGCCTTTCAGATGCGTGACATAGCGGTCGAAGCGGGTGGCGAGGTCTTCGAGGTGCTGCTCCTGGCCTTCGTCGCAGGCCATGCGGTATATTTTGCCGTCAATTGACACACTGACCTGAGCCATTCAAACACCTATCTGTCGAGAACCGCGCGGATGGTTTCCATCGCGCTCACCAGCCGCCGCGAAACTTCAGAATTTGCGCCGGACAGGCGCTCGCCGCGCGTTTCGGAATTATCCAGCTCCTGGGCGAGGCGCGAACGGTCGGCGTTCAGCCGCTGCACCTCCTCTTCGGCCTCGGCATAGACCTGGTCGTTTTCGGCGCGCGATTCAGCCGCTTTCTCAAGCGCGGCGAGCGCCTTGCCCATCCGCTCAAGCACCTGTTTCAGAGTTTGCAGTTCCGCCATGCTCCCGGCTGCCTCACTTTTCAATCGAATCGCAGAAACTTGAACGCTTTACGTTGGCGAGATTACGCATCACTTCAAGGAATCGTCAATAAAGCCTGTGGATTCAAGCGCATCGCGCCCCAGACGCAAGAAAGCGCGGCTTCATGACCCCATTATGGCGGAATATTGCCGCCGGACGGCCGGTTTTTGCGGGCGTTTTTATTGACTCGCCCCCTTCACCTGCTATTTGAATTGCTCCTTTCCAAGCCTTCCGCTTTTGCCCTTTCTTTGGGCCTTTCCGCCCTCCAGCCTGACGGGACCGCCATGACATCGCACGCCCAGCACACATTAATGGCCAACGCCATCCGCTCGCTCTCCATCGACGGCGTCGATAAGGCCAATTCCGGCCATCCCGGCCTGCCGCTCGGGGCGGCGGATGTGGCGACGGTTTTGTTCACGCAGTTTCTCAAATTTGACGCCGCGCAGCCGAAATGGGCCGACCGCGACCGGTTTGTGCTGTCGGCGGGCCATGGCTCGATGCTGCTTTATTCGCTCCTCCATCTCACCGGCTATGAGGGCGTGAGCCTCGATCAGCTGAAGCGCTTCCGCCAGCTTGGCTCCAACACGGCCGGCCATCCGGAGTGGGGCCATACGCCGGGCGTTGAAACCACGACCGGGCCGCTCGGCCAAGGCTTGGCGACATCGGTCGGCATGGCGCTCGCCGAGAAGATGCTCGCCGCCGAATTCGGCAAGAAGGTGGTCGATCACTTCACTTACGTCCTCGCCTCCGACGGCGATCTGATGGAAGGCGTCAGCCAAGAAGCCATCGCAATCGCCGGTCATTACAGGCTGAACAAGCTGATCGTCATGTGGGACGACAACGGCATTTCGATTGACGGGCCGCTGTCGATCTCGGACTCGGTCGATCAGGTCAAACGCTTCCAGTCCGCCGGCTGGCGCTCGGAGCGGGTGGACGGGCATGACCCCGACGCCATCGCCGCCGCCATCTCGAGAGCGCAGAAATCAGGCAAGCCGTCGATGATCGCCTGTAAAACCATCATCGGCTACGGCTCGCCCAAGCGCGCCGGAACCTCGAAGGCGCATGGCGAACCGCTCGGCGCGGAGGAGGCGGCCGCGACCAAGGCCAAGCTTGGCATCACCGGCGAGGCTTTCGCCATCGACCCCGCCGCGCTGAAAGCCTGGCGCGCGGCGGGAAGCCGGGGCGCTTCGGCGCGCAAGGAATGGGAAGGCCGCCTGTCGACGCTTTCGGCTGGCAAGCAGGCCGAGTTCACCCGCCGCATAGCAGGCGAGCGCACCGGTAAAATCGGCAAAGCCATCGCCGCGCACAAGAAGGCGCTCATCGCCGCGCCGGTCACAGTGGCAACGCGCAAGGCTTCCGAACTCGCATTGGACGTGATCAAGGCGGTCATGCCGGAACTGGTCTCCGGCTCAGCGGATCTGACGCCGTCGAACAACACCAAGGCCAAGGGCTTTGACGATTTCACCGTCAAGACGCCGAAGGGCCGCTATATCCGCTGGGGCATCCGCGAGCACGGCATGTGCGCGGCCATGTCGGGCATTGCGCTGCATGGCGGTTTCGCGCCGGCCGGCGGCACATTCATGGTGTTCACCGATTACGCCCGCCCGGCCATCCGGCTCGCCTCGCTGATGGGCGTTCCCGTCACCTATGTGATGACGCATGACAGCATTGGCCTTGGCGAAGACGGGCCGACGCATCAGCCGGTCGAGCATTTGGCGGCGCTGCGCTGCATTCCGAACCTGCGCACCTTCCGCCCCTGCGATGCGGTGGAAACCGCCGAATGCTGGCAGGCGGCGCTGGAGCGCACCGACGGGCCGACTGTGCTTTGCCTGACCCGGCAGAACCTTGTTCAGGCGCGGATGACGAACAGCGCGGAGAACCTCTGCGCCCGTGGCGCGTACGAGCTGCTCCCCGCCGAGGGCGGCAAGGCGCAGGTGTCGATCTTCGCCTCCGGCTCGGAAGTCGAAATTGCGGTCAATGCCCGCAAGCTGCTGATGGAAAAGGGCGTCCATGCCCGAATCGTGTCAGTTCCCTCAATGGAACTGCTGCTGTCGCAGGACGAGGCCACCCGCAAAGCCATCATCGGCACCGCGCCGGTGCGCATCGCGGTCGAGGCCGGTCTGCGCTTCGGCTGGGATGCCATTATCGGCGACCACGGCCTGTTTGTCGGCATGACCGGCTTCGGCGCGTCGGCTCCTGCAAAAGACCTCTACAAACATTTCGGAATCACCGCCGAGGCTGTTGCAGATTTGGTCATGACACGGCATAACCACTAACTAATCGATTTAAATTCAGGAGAGAGAAATGGCAAAGGTACGCGTCGCAATCAATGGCTTCGGCCGCATCGGCCGCAATATCGTCAGGGCGATTTACGAATCCGGCCGCACCGACATTGACGTGGTTGCCGTCAATGATCTCGGTCCGGTCGAGACCAACGCGCATCTTCTGCGCTATGATTCAGTGCATGGGCGCTTCCCGCATCAAGTGACGGTCAAAGGCGATTCCATTTCCATCGGCTCAGACACATTCAAGGTCACCGCCGTGAAGGACCCGGGCCAGCTGCCGCACAAAGACCTCGGCGTGGACATCGTCCTCGAATGCACCGGCATTTTCACCTCGAAGGAAAAGGCCTCGGCGCATCTGACGGCGGGCGCCAAGCGCGTCATTGTCTCGGCGCCCTGCGACGCAGCGGATGCGACGATCGTTTATGGGGTGAACCACAATACGCTCACGAAAGACGATATGGTCATTTCGAACGCCTCCTGCACCACCAACTGCCTCGCGCCCGTGGTCAAAGTGCTGAATGACTCCGTCGGCATCAGCCACGGTTTCATGACCACGATCCACGCCTATACGGGCGACCAGCCGACGCTGGACACGATGCACAAGGATCTCTACCGCGCCCGCGCTGCGGCGATGTCGATGATCCCAACCTCGACCGGCGCCGCCAAGGCCATCGGCCTTGTCATCCCCGAGCTCAAGGGCAAGCTCGACGGCACGTCAATTCGCGTGCCGGTGCCCAATGTCTCCTGCGTCGATTTCAAGTTCGTCGCCAAGCGCGCGACCAGCATGGAAGAGATCAACGCCGCGATTAAGGCCGCAGCCGATGCAGGCCCGCTCAAGGGCATTCTCGGCTACACCAACGATCCGAACGTCTCGATCGACTTCAACCACAACCCCCATTCGTCCAACTTCCACATGGACCAGACCAAGGTCGTCGAAGGCACCCTGGTGCGCATCCTCACCTGGTACGACAATGAATGGGGCTTCTCCAACCGCATGGGCGACACGGCTGTGCATT
>JANMMM010000211.1:0-19505 GCA_031373225.1 Phyllobacteriaceae bacterium
CCGGGCTATCACCGCAGCAAGCCGCGCGAGATCGACGCCATTTTGAGCGACTTCCACCACTTTGCGCACGATGCTTGGTATGCGGACACGTCTTGAGCGTCATTTGCAGCTTTGAGAGGTCAGCGCGCGGTTCCGCCGGGCGGGCTCTGGCGCGGCTGTGTGACGGCGGGGGGTGTTTGACATGGCGCAATTGACTTTCCCTCACCTGTCTTGCTGCGCAAGACTGTCCTCCCCCGGGGGGGCGAGGCGAAAGATCAGCGCTGCGCCTTCCCCTCTCCCCCACGGGGAGAGGACAGCTTCGCGAAGCGAAGCAGGTGAGGGAGAGTCTGAAAACGGGGGACAGAATAAGGGCTTCTGAAAAATAATTCCGTTCAATATCAACGCTTTGTCATTTTCTCAAGTATTTTCCATCCCCCATCGTACGTCTTCCCTCATACTTGCGGGGCTGCTCTCATGGGACCGGATGATCACCGGCATTCGGGAGGGCAGGCGGCCTATGGCAGCTTTGGGTTCGGATAACCAAGGCGGGCGGAGTCCCTCAGCCATGTCCCTCCTGGCCTTCGCGCGCTGGAAACAGCGCCTCATGCGCCAGCCCGGGCAAAAAGCCGTGACAGGGCGTGTGGCGAGCCACACCCAACAGGTTAGATCCAACCGGCAGTACCATGCGCCCTGAGCGTCCCATGGAATTTTAATGATCAGACCGGAAACGGGGAGTGATAATGCGGGGGTTCGCGCGGCGGGTCAATCCCGGTCAAACCGCGTCACGTCAAACGCCTGCACATCTTCGAGCAGCTGGACAAAGCCCTCCGCCGCATGCGTGATCAGCCGCTCGCCTTGGTCCGCAGTCCCCTTCTTGGCATGGCCTACCACGCCTTTCGGATTGAGATCGGTGCCCAGCCAGCCGAAGGCGTGCGGGCCATAGGCGCGCAAATGCTTGGCTGTGCGCTCCATTTCGGTCTGCAGCGAGGGAAAATCGCGGGCCTCTTCCATTTTCACCAGATCAGGACGCAGCGTCAGCATCACGGATGTCTCGATCTCACCGCCATGAATGCCGTGCGCCTTCTCTTCGTCGGTGACCACGCCAAACGGCACGCCGAAGCGGGTCCAGGCGGTGGCGACGGCGAGCATCCGGCAGCGGGCGCGCAGCTCGGTCGCGACGATGGTCATCAAAGGCGAATTGCCGCCATGGGCGTTCAGCATGACGAATTTGCGGATGCCCTGGCCGCTCAGCCGCTCGCCGATTTCAACCCAGCGGTGGACAGCGGCGTCGAAGGCGAGCGTCTGAACACCCGGCCGGTTGGAATGTTCGCGCGAATAGCCGAGGCGCTCGGTCGGAAGGAAGGTGGCAGGCATCAGATCCGGGAGAAGTTCGATGGTTTTGCGCACGATGCCGTCGGCGATCATCCAGTCGGTTTCGGGCGGAAGGTGCGGGCCGTGCTGTTCCGTTGCGCCCAGCGGCAGCACGGCGATCCATTCGCGCGTGTCGGCGGAGGCGATGCGCTCCATCGCCATTTCCGCATATAATCTGTGGGGCAGGTCGTTCATGTCGGTCTGTCCTGCGTGTGGTTTCAGGCTACTCCCCTAAAATTAACAGATTCTAAGGCTGTTGAAACTGCTGTCGCGCGCGTGTCACAAAGCATGTCTATTAGCTGGCTTCCAATGCGCAGTCTTAGGGCGGCACACCATACCGCCGGAAAAAACCGAGGATCAAAATGGCGAAAAAAGAACGCGGCATTCTGCAGGACGTCAACAATGCGGCGCGGCTTGGGCGCACCATGCTGGCCGTCCGGCTCCTCAAGCTCAACCTCTATGCCGGGCAGGATCAGCTGATGCTGGCGCTGGCGCATCTGGACGGTCAGACTCCAAGCGCGCTGGCGGCGGATATCGGCGTGCGTCCGCCGACCATGACAAAGACCATCGCCCGTCTCCAGGCGCAGGGGTTCCTCACCAAGACCGAGTCAACAGAAGACGCGCGGCAGGCGCATATTTTCCTGACAGAAGCGGGGCGCGCCGCGATTGCCGGGATCGAGAAAGCGGTGCGGAAAACAGAAAAGCGGGCATTGGAAGGGTTTGACAAGAAGGACCGGAAACAATTGGCAAAGTATTTGCGCAAGATGTCCGCCAGTTTGAGCGGTGTCGCGGATAAGGATGGCGGCGGGTCCGAAGAGACGGATGAGGGCGCAGAGACATCAATTTAAACCTGATGACAGTTTCGTTTAAATTGTTTAAATGCGTTTCAAACGCCCGGGGAGGGCACTTTGGCGCAGAAGATCAAACTTTCAACCATCGCAGACTCTCTCGGCGTCTCGACCGCGACCGTGTCGCTGGCGCTTCGGGACAGCCCGCTGGTGGCGGACGAGACGCGGGAGCGGATCAAGGCTGAAGCGCGGGCGCTCGGCTATATTTACAACCGCCGGGCGGCCAGCCTGCGCACATCAAGGTCGGGCATAGTCGGCGTTGTCGTGCATGACATCATGAACCCGTTCTACGCGGAAATTCTGCGCTCGATCGAGACCGAGCTTGACCGGTCGCGGCAGACATTCATCCTGTCCAACCATTATGACCAGCTCGAAAAACAGCGGAACTTCATCGACACGCTGCTTCAGCTCGGCGCCGACGGCGTCATCATGTCGCCGGCTATTGACACGCCGGCAGAAGATATTGCCATGGCCGAGGAGAATGGCCTGCCAACCGTTTTGATCGCGCGCTCGATTCCCGGCGTCAAGGCGCCGGTGTTCCGGGGCGACGATTCGTTCGGTATCAGCCTTGCGACAAACCATCTTATTTCGCTCGGCCACAAGCGCATCGCTTTCATCGGCGGCACAGACCAGACCTCGACGGGCCGCGACCGGTATCAAGGCTATCTGCATGCGATGGACAAGGCCGGCATTCCGGTTGATCCGGACCTGCGCATCCCCGGTCCGCGCACCAAGCTGGCGGGCTTCGAGGCGTCGCCGCAGTTTCTTGCGATGCGGGACAGGCCGACCGCCGCCGTGTGCTGGAACGACCTTGTCGCAATCGGCCTGATGAATGGCATTGCGCGGGCGGGGCTTCTTGCGGGAAAGGATATTTCCGTCACCGGTTATGACGATCTGGAGGAGGCCGAAATCGCCATGCCGTCGTTAACGACCGTGTGGAACGGCCAGCGGGAAGTCGGGCGCAAGGCGGCGCGGGCGCTGCTTGACCGGCTGAGCGGCACAGCGTCCATACTCAAGCAGGAATTGATTGTGCCGGAGCTGCGCATCCGCCAATCGACCGCACGGCCCGCCAAGCAGGACTGACATGACAAACCTGAAAAGCATCACAATTCTGACGCCGGGAAAACTCAATCCGCACGCCAAGGCGCGCGTCGCGGCGACGTTTGACATGGTCGAAACCGCGAGCGCCGACCCGGCGCTGATCACCCCGGAAATTGCGGAGCGGGTCCGGGGCATCGCCTCGATGACCACCATCTCGGCGGCGCTGATGCAGAGGCTGCCGAAGGTTGAGATTGCCGCCAATTTCGGCGTTGGCTATGACGCTATTGACGCTCTTCACGCGGGGCGCTCGGGCATCATGGTGACCAACACACCGGATGTTCTGACCGAGGAAGTGGCAGACACGACGTTGGGGTTGCTGCTCAACACCGTCCGCGAATTCTCCGCCGCCGAGCGCTATCTGCGCGAGGGGCGCTGGGAAGGCCAAGGCAATTACCGCCTGACGCCGCTGACGCTGCGCGGGCGCACTGTCGGCATCTTCGGCATGGGGCGGATTGGCAAAGCGATTGCAAAGCGGCTGGAGGCGTTTGGCATCGCCATCCATTATCACAACCGGCGGCAGGATGCGGAGCTTGCCCACCGCTACCATCCGACGCTGCTTTCACTGGCCACAGCCGTCGACACGCTGATCGTCGTAGTGCCTGGCGGCGAAGCGACGCGGGACGCGGTCAATGCGGCTGTGCTCAAGGCGCTTGGAAAAGACGGCGTTCTGATCAATATTGGTCGCGGCAGCACGGTGGATGAGCTGGCTGTTGCGGCGGCGCTGAAGGACGGAACGATCGCGTCGGCGGGACTTGATGTGTTCAAGAGCGAGCCGCATGTGCCGCAGGCGTTGATATCAGCGCCGAACTGCGTGCTGCTGCCGCATCTGGGTTCAGCCTCCGAGCATACGCGCAAGGCGATGGCGGACCTTTGCGTGGACAATCTTGTCTCCTGGTTCTCAGGCAAGGGCGCGCTGACGCCGGTGCCGGAGACAATCCAGCATCAGCGGAAAAAATAACAAAATCCTGATGTTAACCCGCTGTTAACGTCAATCTCCGAAATTGCTGTTGAAAGAAGCGGAACGGGCGCAGCCTTTCCGTCATGACAGCTCGAAGGTCCGGAGATTTGCCTTGAACTATATTTTGCCGCTGATAATGGTTGGAACGCTTGCCGGAGGGGCAGGTTATGTCTCTATTGAAGAGCAGCCTGAATCTGTCTCGCTTATTGCGCCGCAGGCCAAGGACGGCCAGTTGACTTATGCCGCCCGCAGTCCCGGCGTTGACGCAATCTGTCTGATCAAACGCGTTGCCGGCAAGACACCGCTTGTCTCGGCGCTTGAGCTTGACGCTGACTGTGGCGAGGTGTTTGAAGACTTGACCAAAGCCGTCTCATGGCTCGACCGTGACGACGGCAGCGCGGCCATTGTGGACGGCGCGGGCAAGGAACTGCTGATTCTGGGTCCGTCCGACGGGTTCGCCTATGAAACCAGCGAACATGGTGCGCCGATTGTGACGCTGACCGCGCTGGGTAATGTCTGATTATTCGGCGGCCTGGGAATAGGCGTTTGATCTTGCATGCATGCGCACCGCGTCGCCGAAAGCGCTGAGTATTTTGCGCGATGGCGCATCGGTCTTAGCCCAATATTCCGGATGCCACTGCACGCCGACGGCAAAGGCCTTCGCGCCTGAGACCGAAACCGCCTCAATTGTTCCGTCCGCCGCGACAGCCTCAACTTCAAGACCTGCGCCTAGCCGCTCCACCGCCTGCCTGTGCAGCGAATTCACCTTCACCGCGCCCGCATCCAGAATTGAGGCAAGGCATGAGCCTTCGCGGACAAACACGTCCTGATGCACTTTGAACCGCACCGTCTGATCATCGCTCACCTCGGCGCGGTGGTCCATCTTTCCTTCAAGCTCCTGTATCTCCGCCGCGATTGAACCGCCAAAAGCGACGTTCAGCTCCTGAAAGCCGCGGCAGATCGCCAGCATCGGAACGCCGCGCTCAATGGCGCGGCGCAGCAGCGGAATGGAGGTGGCATCGCGCGCCTCGTCAAACGGCTCGTGTGACACGGAAGGCGCGACTTCATAATGCGACGGGTGAACGTTGGTTTTTGAGCCGGTGGCCATGACGCCGTCGACGCGGTCGAGGATGGCGTCAAGGTCAATGCGGCCGCCAAAGGCCGGAACGATCAGCGGCGTGACGCCGGCGACGCCGACGGCTGCCTCCAGATAGGTCTGCGGCGCGGCGTGCCAGGTGTAATTGTCAAAATCACGGACATCTCCGGTGACGGCGATGAGCGGCTGGCGCATGACTTTCCTTCAGGCTGTTAGGCGGCCTTCAATTACGCTTTCCGATTAGCGGCGGCAAGGCTTTGACGCATCAGGGGCACTCCTGATCGCGCACAAAGCGCGCCTTGACGAAGCCTTTGACCGGATCGTTTGGGCTGCCGGTGAAATAGCTGACCGGACACCAGCGGTTTCCCCACGCGACTGAACGCGGACGGCATTTTCCGTCGAGATGCAAAATGCCCTGCCGCGATGGATTGATGTATGCGACAACGCGCGAGGCGGCGTTCGGGCGCTTGCGCACGTTGAGCACATCCCCAACGGCAATGTTCACAAGGCGCAGGCAGCCGGGGCCGGTGGTCGCTGCTGCGGGGCTTGTCCAGATGGCAGCTGTTATGAGGGCTGCAAGGGTGGGGAACAGGCTGAGTCTGATCATTTCCGGGCACTCCATATCGCTGCCTTATGCGAATCGATTAACTAAACAAGAGGGCGCTCTTGCGCTTTACAGGCTTCGCTGTGCATGCAAGTTTCGCGTCAACCGTGCCGTTCGGCGTGGCTGAACACATATATCATCCTTGGAGGAGTTAACACATGGATCGTCGTTCCTTTATCAAGTCTGCGGGCCTTGCAGGCATTGGCGCAGCCGCCGTGACAACGCTTGCAGCGCCAGCGATCGCGCAGAGCGCGCCGAAAGTCACATGGCGCTGCACCTCGTCGTTTCCAAAATCGCTCGACACGATCTTCGGCGCGGCCAACACGATGGCTGATTTTGTGCGCGCAGCAACCGACGGCAATTTTGACATCCAGGTTTTTGCGGCGGGCGAAATCGTTCCGGGGCCGAAGGCAGCGGATGCGGTGACGGCGGGCACGGTCGAAATGTGCCACACGGCCTCGTACTACTTCTGGGCCAAGGACCCGACCTATGCCATCGCCACCGGAATTCCGTTCGGCCTAAATGCGCGCCAGAACAATGCCTGGTTTTATTATGGCGGCGGCAATGACATGCTCAACGAGTTCTTCGCGACACAGGGGCTGTATGCACTTCCATGCGGCAACACCGGCGCGCAGATGGGCGGCTGGTTCCGCAAAGAGATCAATTCAGTCGCTGACCTCAGCGGCCTGAAAATGCGCATCGGCGGCTTTGCCGGTAATATCGCTTCCAAGCTTGGCGTGGTGCCGCAGGCGATTCCCGGCGGCGACATTTACCCGGCGCTGGAAAAGGGCACGATTGACGCGACCGAATGGGTCGGGCCGTATGACGACGAAAAGCTCGGCTTCTACAAAGTGGCGAAAAACTATTATTATCCGGGCTGGTGGGAAGGCGGCTCGGCACTGCATTCCATGTTCTCGAAGGCAAAGTGGGAAGAACTGCCGAAGAGCTATCAGGCGATCCTGACCGCTGCCTGCCAGGCCGCGAACTGCGACATGATGGCAAGCTACGACCACAAGAACCCAGCGGCGCTGAAGCGGCTGGCGGCGGCGGGCGCGGTCATCAAACCGTTCAACCAGGAAATTCTGGACGCGTCCTACGCGGCGGCGATGGGCGTTTATGCCGAGCTCACGGCGGCGAATGCGGGCTTCAAGAAGATTTATGACAATCAGCTGGAGTTCAAAAAGGACGCGTATCTGTGGGCGCAGATTTCGGAATACACTTATGATACGTTTATGATGACCCAGCAGCGCAACGGCAAGCTCTGACCGCCAATCCAATCTGAAGGCCCCGGCGCAGCGATGCGCCGGGGCTTTTTGCTCAATTGAATTTGGGCGGCTGGCTGAGATCTGGCGCTGCTGGGGCGGCGGGTTTTGACGGATCCGGCATGCCGAGCGGAGCAAGCTCCAGACCCGGCGTGCCGCTCTTGCCGCCCGCGTCCTTGATGCCGCCGCCAAGGTCCGGAAGCTGCATTTCGATGCCGCCCTTTTCCGCGGGCACATCATCTTTGTAGCGCATGATCATCTGCGGAAACATGATCGCCAGCGCCACCATGATGACCTGAATGATGACAAAGGGCACCGCGCCCCAATAGATTTGTCCGGTGGTGACCGGCTCGGTTCTGAGCTTGGTGACCTTGTCGATGTAGGGCACCTTTGCGGCGACGGAGCGCAGGTAGAAGAGCGCGAAGCCAAACGGCGGGTGCATGAAACTGGTCTGCATGTTGATGCCAAGAAGGACGCCGAACCAGATCAGGTCGATGCCGAGTTTCTCCGCGACGGGTCCGAGCAGCGGCACTACAATGAAGGCCAGCTCGAAGAAATCCAGAAAGAAGGCGAGAACAAAGACAAGAATATTGACAACGATGAGGAAACCCAGCTGGCCGCCGGGCAGGTCGATCAAAAGATGCTCCACCCAAAGATGGCCGTTGAAGCCGTAAAAAGTCAGCGAAAACACCCGCGCGCCGATGAGAATGAACAAGACAAAGGATGACAGCCGTGTGGTTGAAGCCAATGCCTGCTTTAGGAGGTCAAAACTCAGCCGCCCTTTTGAGACCGCCAAAATCAGCGCCCCCACAGCGCCCATTGCACCGCCTTCAGTTGGCGTGGCGATGCCCAGAAAGATCGTGCCGAGCACCAGAAAGATCAGCGCCAGCGGCGGGATCAACACAATGATGACCTGCTGGGTCAGGCGGGACAGCAAATTGAGGCCGGACATTTTGTCTGCGACGGCAAAGAAATAGGCGGCAAGGACGCCCGCCGACGCGGCGAGGATGCCGGCATTATCCCCATGCGCCGCTTCAAGATAGCGCTCCAGAAGCCAGGTCAGCGCGATAACTACCGCCGCCATCACAAAGAACGAAATTACGCCGGAGCCAAGTGTCCGCGCTTCCAGCGGCAAGGCGGGCGCGGACTTCGGATAGATCACCGTCAGGCCGAAAATATAGAACATGTAAAGCCCGGTCAGCACCAAGCCGGGCACAATGGCGCCAGCATACATGTCGCCGACAGACTTGCCCAGCTGGTCGGCCAGCACGATCAGCACCAGCGACGGCGGAATGATCTGCGCCAAAGTTCCCGACGCTGCGATGACGCCGGACGCGACGCGGCGGTCATAGCCGTAGCGCAGCATGATCGGCAGCGAGATGAGGCCCATTGAGATTACCGAAGCCGCGACAACGCCGGTGGTGGCGGCGAGAAGCGCGCCAACGAGGATCACCGCATAGGCGAGGCCGCCGCGGATCGGGCCGAACAGTTGGCCGACAGTGTCGAGAAGGTCCTCGGCCATGCCGGACCGTTCAAGTATCAGCCCCATGAAAGTGAAAAACGGAATGGCGAGCAGGGTGTCGTTCGACATGACGCCCCAAAACCTGTCAGGCAGCGCGCCGAGCAGCGGCCAGAAAAGCGTGATTTCGCCGTTTGAGTAGGGCGCAAGCTCCACGCCGACAGCGAAAAAAAACAGGCCGTTCGCCGCCAGCGCAAAGGCCACCGGGTAACCCAGGAGCAGAAAAATCACGAGTGAGGCGAACATGATGGGGGCCATGTTCCCGGCGATGAATTCAAGCATTGTGATCTCCCTTGATTTCGGGAGCCATGTCGAGCGGCACATGTGTCGCCAGATTTGGGTTTGGATCGTCCATCAGGCCGTTCATGATGGCGATGCGCTTGATGATTTCCGAGACACCTTGAACGGTCAGCAGAATGAAGCCGCCGAGTATCAGCGCCTTGGACGGCCAGAGGATCAAGCCGCCGGCGGCTGACGACATTTCGCCGCTTCTGAAGGCCTCAAGCGTGTACGGCGCCAGGAGCCAGAGCATGAGAAGGCAGAAAGGCATCAGGAAGAACAGCAGTCCGAAAAGTTCAATCCGGTCCTGGGTCTTCTTTGAACGGCCGCCGTAGAAGATATCAATTCGTATGTGCTCGTTCTGCCTCAGCGTGTAGGCGGCGGCGAGAAAGAAGACCGCGCCGAACAGATACCATTGCAGCTCCAGCCAAGAGTTTGACGAGGTGTTGAACGCTTTGCGGACGATGGCGTTGCCGGCGCTGACCAGAACGGCCGCCAAGATCAGCCACGACACCGCTTTGCCGATGAATTCGGTTGCAGAGTCTATCAGGCGCGAAAGTCTGAGCAAGCCCACCATGCGTCCCTCCCATTCAAAGTTTTAAGGCGCCGCGCAATCCATGCGATGCCCTCTCCCATTCCCAGTCTAGCTTTACAATTGTTGACGGCAAGCGCTGAATCGCAGGATGTGCCGGCGGACGAGCGGCGGTCTTCCAATTTTTTCGCGACGGATTGCTTACGCCGCGCGAAAGCTCTATCGGCATTGGCGATTGAAGTTGTTGAGTGATTGATGGGCACGCCTTCCAGTATTTTCGACGTTTCGGACCGCGTCATCATGGTCACTGGAGGGTCATCCGGACTTGGTCTTCAGGCGGTGAAGACATTGGTTCAGTGCGGCGCCCGCGTGGCGTCTGTCGCCCGGATGCATGACGCGGGGGTCAACAATGCCGTCACAGACCTTGCAACCAACCGGAACAGGCCGGTCTTCATCCATTCCGACATCACCAGTCCGGCGGAAGTGGCGCGCTCCTTCGATGAGTGCGAGGCAGAGTTCGGCGTTGCGACGGTTCTTCTGAACAATGCCGGCATTTCCCAAAAGCAGCGCGCCCGTGAGATTGACCGCGCGAGCTGGGGCGAGCTGATGGCCGTCAATGTCGACGCACAGTTTTTCATGGCGCAGGAGGCGGCGCGCCGCGTTGCGGCGGCAGGACTTTGCGGCAGCATCATCAACGTCACGAGCATCCTTGCGGCGCATCCGCTGCGCGGGACCGCCGCTTATTCGGTGTCGAAGGCGGCGGTCACACAGATGACCAAGGCGCTGGCGGTTGAATGGGCGGCGCAGGGCATCAGGGTTAACGCCATCGCTCCGGGCTGGTTTCCGACGCGCATGAGCCATGAATTTCTGTCAGGGCCCGGCGGCGATTTCATCCGCGGACAAAATCCGATGCGCCGGCTTGGCGCGGAGGGCGATCTTGACGGCACGCTGCTTCTTCTGGCCTCGGACGCGAGCCGCTACATGACCGGCACGGTGCTGACTGTTGACGGAGGGCAGAGCCTCGTCTGCTAACGCATCTGCGACAGCGAAGTCTCCGCGCGCAGCGCCAGCAGCAGAGTCAGAAGCATATACAGCGCCGCATCCCGGTAGATTGTCGGGAAATAGCCATCCCAGAGCGACTCCGCCAGCCCCACGGCGAAAGCGCCGCCCGCCGCCATGGCGGGAACTGAAAATCCGCCGGCTGCGGAGATGAAAAGCACTTTCAGGCCAAACACCAGCCCAGCCCCAAAACCAAGATTTCCAAAGTAAAACGTGGCGAGAGCGCCGCTCAGGACCGCGCAGCCGCCACCCGTCATGATGGCGATTGTGGAGATTGCCGATTTGTTGACGCCCAGCATTTGCGCTGCGAGCGGATCATCAGCCAGCGCACGGATATTGCGGCCGGTCCTGCTCCTGCGCGTGAACAGTTCAAGCGCCATCAGCGCGGCGACGATCAGCGCGAGATTGAGCACTTGAATCTGCGTGAGCCTGACGCTCCAGACCGGGATGATTTCAACAGGCTGGGCAAAAAACTGGCGCAGCCAATAGTCTTTGGTGTCGGCCGCGAGCCGGGCGATTTCCGCAAGGCTTATTGCGACGCCCAGCGACACTGCGATCATGGTGTTGGGCGAACGGTCAATCACCGGCGGAAAGACGGCGCGGGCCAAAAGCAGGAGCACGGTGAAAGACAGAAACGCCGAAACGAGCGCGCCGAAGCCAAGGGCCAGCGGGAAGATCATATAGAGCGTGTTCCAGCCATAGGAGGTGAACAGGATGAGGTTCTGGCCCGTGAAGGCGAAGACCGCGCCATGGGCGAAATTGGCGCGCTTTGTAACTTGGTAGGTCAGAATGTAGCCATAGGCCAAAAGCGCGTAGAGCGCTCCATTGTGGGCGCCGTTCAGCAGAATTTGGACAAAATAGCTCAAGCCGCACTCCAATTTTGGACATTGTAACTTGTAAACATCAGTTTACCAGTTATATTTGTGACATGAATGAAGGATGGACCCAACATCGGTTTTCAGGCGGCGCGCTGGCGCTGGACCTTGTAAACACGGTCGTGCGCCGTTCCGACACGATCAGGGCATTTGACCGGCTGGTGAATTCAGCGGAAGCGAACCAGTTTGCGGATGCCGCCGCAAAATACCGCGCTGATGAGCTTTGCGGCGTGGTTCAGTTTTCTCCGGCGCGGGAAACGCACATGGCGAAACTTTTGGAGCTGCGGGAGCGGATTTACTCCTATTTTGCGCCAGTGCCTCAAAATTCCGCCGAGGGACTGTTGGCGCTTTCAAATCTTCTGGGCGCATCCGAACGGGCGCTGGCGGATTCAAGGTCGGATTCGCTGCTATGCCAGATTGTCTTTTCATGGATGCGTCTGAATGCGCCAGAGAAGCGCGCCCGGCTGCGCGCCTGTCCGGCCTGTGACTGGCTTTTTCTCGACAGGAGCCGCAATGGCAGCCGCATCTGGTGTGACATGGCGGTCTGCGGCAATCGCCAGAAGTCCAGACTGAATTATCACAGGAAGCGCCGGATAACCGGGCAGGAGGCCAAAGCCGCATGAACCGCGCCGCAGCCGCTCTGCTGCTTTTGCTCGCCGCCGGATGCCGCGAGGTTGCGCCCGACACCTATGTCGAGCTGACCGGCAGGATATTTGTCTTCAATTACCGCGTGGCGACCGCCACATATGTCATAACACTGGGAAAGCTCCGGCCCATTCCCGAGGGTGCGGTAGTCGAAACAAGGTTTGACGACCCGCGCGGCGGCCCGCCCTTGACGACAGCGGAGAAAATCTGGCCGAAACTTGAGAAAATCGCCATTGAAAGCCCGCCGGTGTTTTGCATCGTCAAAGGCCGGCCTTATAATTTTTCCATTGTTATCAAGGATGCGGCGGGCGCAGAACTGCAGAAACTGGAAGGCGCGGTTACTTCCAGCCTCGATCAGACCGTTCTGCCCGATGTTCCGCTTGTCGTGGGCAACGCTTATGAGCCAAACCCTGATCTCATTGGTCATCCGGATGGAAAAAGCCCCGAAAATCCAGCTGCGAAATGTAATAGTTAGTACATATTAAAAATTTGTTAGAAACAATTTAATATAATTTAAAATATATCAGTATAAAACTTCAGTTATATTATGAAGTCGCACCTAAGAACTGGTTTGACCTCGCGGTGGGTCAATTTTCAACCCTAAATTTATCGTTTACTGCTAATCAATTGTCCTCGGTTGCAATTTAGTTTTGACCATCCTGAAGCCGGACAATACTTTCTTAGCACTTGTGGCCTAATCTGCCTGCCGAAGGTTGGGGACATGGCCATAAAAAGAAACCCATCGCAAGAGCTGCCGGTGGACGTGCAGATTCCGTTCATCCAGTCGCTCTACGCAAAGCGCGGCGTGATTGTGATCGGCATGATCACCCAGATTGTGTTCTCATGCGCGGCGGCGTTTGAGACAGGCACAAATGTTTTTTACTATTTTGCGCTCGCATTTGCTGCTGTAGCGTCTCTTCGGCTTGTCGACATGCTTCTTTACGACAACGCCATCCGCTTAGACGCATTCGTTAAGAATATCGAGATGTGGGAGCTGCGCTACACGATCGGCGGCACGATCGCAGCCATTCTGACAGGGTTGTTTTACTTCGCCGCAATTTCAAGCAACAGCAAGTTTGCCGAGGAAGTCGGACTGACGCTGGCCATTGGCACGATGGTTTCCGTTGTGGGACGAAACTTCGCGTCAAAGCGGCTGGTTGCGCTGATGACACTGGGCGCTGTTGTGCCGGTGTTCGCCGGCCTGGCGATAGCGGGGAGCGGATATCACCTGCTGGTGGGCCTGATGCTGGCGCCGTTCTTCATTTCCATCATGTCGATGGCAAATGGCCTGCGGCACTTCCTGCTCGAGGCGGTGCGCGGCCGCTACGACGCCTCGAAGTTTGCCGACCGCCTGGATGCCGCGTTGAACAACATGCCGCAAGGTTTGATGATGATTGACGCTTCAAATCAAGTGGTCGTTGCCAACCGCCGCGCCGCGCTGCTGCTCGGCGGACTCGACGAGGGATTGTTCACCGGCCGCAAGCTGAAGGCGATTCTGCGCTATGCAAACAAGGGCGGTCTGTTTGACCTCTTGTCTGTGGAGCAGCTGGAGAGCAGACTGCTTGCGCTGATGCAGAGCGATGATGGCCGAAAGTTCGTGCTTCACCTGAAAGATGGCCGCTATCTGGAGTTTGGCGCGAGAAAACGCGGCGCCATGGGCGGTGTGCTCATATTCGAAGACGTCTCTGAACGCGTGGCAAGCGAAGAAAAAATTCACCGAATGGCAAGGTTTGACTCGCTGACCGGGCTGCCAAACCGAATCTATTTCCGTGACTTGGCGCGGGCTGCCGTCATCAGATCCGACCCCGGAAAATTTGTTGCCCTGACCATCGTCGATATTGATGACTTCAAGTCCGTCAATGACAGCCTCGGGCATCCGACCGGGGATGATCTGCTGTGCAAATTCGCCGACAAGGTTGGCCAGTCTGCAACAGAAGCTTCGTGCTTCTCCAGATTTGGCGGCGATGAGTTTGTCGGAGTCATGACGAACTTCGCGGGCCGGGAGGAAGCAGAATCGGCAATGCGCGATTTCGTGCATACACTGCAGGGAAACTACACTGCCGGTGGTCACAATTTGATCACCTCGACCAGCGCCGGCATTGTCATAGTGCCGACGCACGCGGTCGATCTCGATTCGCTGCTGATCAAAGCGGATCTCGCGCTCTATGAATCAAAAAAGCGCGGCAAGGGCTGCTTGACGCTGTTCCTGGAAGAAATGGATCATCGCTATCAAAGGCGGCAGAGGCTGACCAAGGACATCAAACAGGCTATCCTGCAGTCAAAGCTCAATGTCGTCTATCAGCCGATCATCGACGCCGCCACGATGCAGATCGTCTCATGCGAGGCGCTGGCGCGCTGGGACCATCCAGAGTTCGGGCCCATTTCCCCCGGTGTCTTTATTCCGCTGGCAGAAGAAACGGGGGCGATCTCCGATCTCACGCGCTTCATGCTGGCTTCTGCCTGCCGTGACTGTCTTTCGTGGGGCAATGGCGTTTCGGTCTCGGTGAATCTGTCAGCGGTCGATTTCCGGATGTCGGACGTGGCGGCAATGGTGCGGGGCGCGCTCGCCGAAAGTGGCTTGCCGTCAAAGCAGCTTGAAGTCGAAGTCACGGAAGGCGCGATACTTGATGACCAGGTCGCCACTTCCGCTGTGCTGGCGGATCTGCGCAAACATGGCGTCAAGGTGGCGCTGGATGACTTCGGCACGGGCTATTCAAGCTTGAGCTATCTGAATAACCTGCCGCTCGACAGAGTGAAGATTGACCAGTCATTTGTCCGTCAGATCAATACCGAAGACCGCTCGCTCAAGCTTGTCTCCGGCGTGACGCAGCTGGCGCGCGAGCTTGGATTGAGCATTACGGTCGAAGGCGTAGAGACATTGGAGCAGTTTGAGCTCCTGAAGGAAAACGCCCAAATCGATCTGGTTCAAGGATTCCTGTTCGGATCGGCGCTATCGCCCAAGGGCATACAGACACTTATTCAAAACGTGTTTTCCCTAAGTAAGAAGATACAACCAAAAATAGTCGATGGATCCGAAAGCAAAGTGAGCGCCGCTTGATTCTGGGTGGCTGGCCAAAGGCAAGGCCGCGTGTTTCCGACAGGTGACTGTGACGACCCCAAATTTCACGGTGCAAAATTTTACCTAGCAAGAACAAAGAAATAAGCAATTTTTCTCATGGAAATTGCAGCACGTTGAATATTGCTCCCTCATTTCAGCAAAATATCCGCCGCCTTAACCAAAATCGTTAATGCCCGCTTTACAGCCTCAGGCAAATTGTTACATTCTGGGACAGAAGAAGACTGGGGGTTGTGCCATGGGGATGGCGGCGCCCAGCGGGGCCGGGGCAAATGGACCAGAGAACAGACATTGGACATCTTTCGCACTTTTCAAGCAGCCTGTTGACCCTGCTTGACCGCGTCGAGTACCGGCGGATCGTCAGCAGCGAGGATATGGAGGCGGTGGGGCGGCTGCGGGCGGAATCTTACGCGCGCGGGAATGTCTACAGCAGTGACATTGGGGACAGCCTCATCGACGATCTGGATTTTGACAGCCATGCATACGTCGTGGGCGTTTATATCGACGAGGAGCTGGTCAGCACGCTGCGTGTCAGCCATATGACGCCTGATCATCGCAAGGGAACCAGCCTGAAGTATTTTGGTGACGTGCTTCATCCGCTGCTTGATCAAGGAATGAGCTTCATCGATCCATCGCGCTTTGCGGCGAGCTCAGCTCTTCCTGAGGAGCTGTCTGGGCTTCCCTATATCACCCTTCGGATAGCGACCATGGCGTCGCTCCATTTTGAAGTTGATCACTGCCTTGCGTTCGTCAAGGAAATGCATTCCGCTTTTTACCGCCGGATATTCGGATTTTTTGAACTGGCTGGGCCGCGTCGGATCGACGACTTGAGTTATCCGGTAGTGCTTTGCGCCGAAGACACGTCAAACCGCCACGAAGTCGGCCGCCGCTATCCGGTCTTCAAGTCGCACCCCTATGAGCAGCGGCTGCTGTTCTCGCCGGTTGAAGAAGGCTTTCCTGCACCGCTGTCGATTTTCCCGACTGCGCGCTACGCCGACGCCGTGTCGCGCGCGGTGGCATGGAACTGAGCTTCCCGTCGGCTGATTGAAACACATTCACGTGCGAATCTTCCATTGCCCCGGCCTGCGCTTTTGGCTATTCGGGAACCTCAGGCATTGACGGGGTGAAATATGGCACATCATGCGGACGATCACAAAGTGGAGCTCGGTGCGGCGATGGACTATCCCGAGCATGCCGCGACCTATGGGCTCTTTGTCAATCTCGCCAAGTGGGGCGCAATTGTCTGCATCGCGCTGATGGCCGCGATGGCTTTCGGCTTCTTCACATCGGCGGGCTTTATCAGCGCGACAATTCTGTTTTTCGGCATTCTCGGCCTCGCTTTCTTTCTGCTCTAGCCTGGGCTTGCCGCCCGCGTCATTTTGTTTTGTGAAGAAGGGGTTTTGCCGTGGGGCAAATCGTATTCATACCGATAGAAACTGACGCCGCCGAGCCGCGCGTCGCTGCCTCGCCGGAGACTGTAAAGAAAATGACGGGCCTTGGTCTCGGCGTCATCGTCGAAAATGGCGCAGGGCTGAACTCCCGTGTGCTGGACAGCGACTTTGAAGCCAACGGCGCGAAGATTGGCAGCGCGTCCGACGTAAAATCCGCCGACATCGTCCTCAAAGTGCGCCGCCCGAATGCGGCCGAAATGAAGTCTTATAAAAAGGGCGCGGCTGTCATCGCCATGATGGACCCCTATGGCAGGAACGACGATGTGGCCGCGATGGCTGCCGCGGGAATCTCGGCGTTCACCATGGAGTTCATGCCGCGCATCACGCGGGCGCAGGTGATGGACGTTTTGTCGTCGCAGGCAAACCTGGCGGGCTATCAGGCCGTGATAGATGCGGCTTCGGAATATGACCGGGCGCTGCCGATGATGATGACGGCGGCGGGCACGGTGGCGGCTGCTAAGATTTTTGTGATGGGCGCGGGCGTCGCCGGTTTGCAGGCCATCGCCACGGCGCGCCGGCTCGGCGCCATCGTCACCGCCACCGATGTGCGCCCCGCCGCCAAGGAGCAGGTGGCTTCGCTCGGCGCGAAGTTCATCGCTGTTGAAGACGATGAGTTCAAGGCGGCTGAAACCGCCGCTGGCTACGCCAAGGAAATGTCGAAGGAATATCAGGCCAAGCAGGCGGCTTTGGTGGCGGAGCATATCGCCAAGCAGGACATTGTCATCACCACAGCGCTGATCCCGGGCCGCCCCGCTCCGAGGCTTGTGACAAAGCAGATGCTGTCGGCGATGAAGGCTGGTTCCGTCGTTGTGGACCTCGCGGTCGAGCGCGGCGGCAATGTTGAAGGGTCTGAGGCTGGAAAAGTCGTCACCATCGGCGGCGTCAAGATTGTCGGGCACAACAATGTGCCGGGCCGCATCGCCGCGTCCTCCTCGCTGCTGTATGCGAAGAACCTGTTCTCGTTTCTTGAAACGATGATTTCCAAAGACACCAAGACTTTCGCCATCAATCCCGAGGACGAGCTGGTCAAGGCGACGATGCTGACGCACGGCGGAGAGGTCGTGCACCCGGCTTTTGCCGCTGTGCCGAAGGCGGAAGCCAAGGCCTCTGAGCCGAAGGCGGCTCCCGCAAAGAAACCTGCCGAGCCAAAGGCCGCCACTGCGGCGAAGGCGAAACCCGCCGCCAAGAAGAAGGGCTGACGCATCATGGCTGAGAATTCCCTGAACCAGGCGCTCGACAAGCTCAACGATGCCGTCGAAGCCGTCAAACAGACCGCCGCCAATCTTCCCGATGCGGCTGGCGTCGCCATGCACGGGCTTTCCGGCGGCGCGGTTGATCCGTTTGTTTTTCAGCTGGCGATATTCGTCATGGCGATCTTTGTCGGCTATTATGTCGTCTGGTCGGTGACGCCAGCGCTGCACACGCCGCTGATGGCGGTGACCAACGCGATCTCTTCGGTCATCGTGGTCGGCGCGCTGCTTGCGGTGGGCATTTCGGCGAGCGGGCTGGCGACGGGCTTTGGCTTTGTGGCGCTGTGCCTCGCCTCCGTCAACATTTTCGGCGGCTTCCTCGTCACCCAGCGCATGCTCGCAATGTACAAGAAAAAAGACAAGTGAGGCCATGACATGAGCGGTTCCTTCGCGGCCTTTCTCTATCTCGTCTCCGGCGTCTGTTTTATCATGGCGCTGCGCGGCCTGTCGCACCCGACCACCAGCCGGCGGGGCAACCAGTTCGGCATGGCCGGCATGGCGCTCGCCATTGTCACGACGCTGCTGCTCGCCAGCCCGTCGTTTGGCGGACTGTTGATGATCCTCGCCGGCCTCGGCATCGGCGGCGGGGCTGGAGCTTACATCGCCCGGCGCATCCCGATGACCGCCATGCCGCAGCTGGTTGCGGCGTTCCATTCGCTGGTCGGCCTTGCCGCAGTTTTAGTCGCGGCCGCCGCGCTCTATGCGCCTTCCTCGTTCGGCATCGGCGATGTCGGCTCGATCCATGGGCGGGCACTGGCGGAAATGGCGCTTGGCGTCGCCATCGGCGCGGTGACCTTCACCGGTTCGATCATCGCCTTCCTCAAGCTTGACGGGCGGATGTCGGGCAAGCCGATCATGCTGCCAATGCGCCATCCGGTGAATCTGGGTCTGGCCATCGCCATTGTGGTTCTGATCATCATTCTCGCCATGACCGAGAGCCATTTCGTTTTCTGGCTGATCGTTTTGCTTTCACTGGCCTTCGGCGGCCTCATCATCATTCCTATCGGCGGAGCGGACATGCCGGTCGTTGTGTCCATGCTCAATTCCTATTCCGGCTGGGCGGCGGCGGGCATCGGCTTCACGCTCGGAAATCTGGCGCTCATTATCACCGGCGCGCTGGTCGGCTCGTCCGGCGCGATCCTGTCCTACATTATGTGCAAGGGCATGAACCGCTCGTTCATTTCGGTCATACTCGGCGGTTTTGGCGGAGAGAGCGTTGCGGCAATTGCGGACAGCGGCGACAAGACGGTCAAGCAAGGCTCCGCCGACGACGCGGCGTTCCTGATGTCCAACGCCGCCAGAGTCATCATCGTCCCCGGCTACGGCATGGCGGTGGCGCAGGCGCAGCATGCGCTGCGCGAAATGGCCGACAAGCTGAAGGCCAAGGGCGTTGAAGTCAAATACGCCATCCACCCGGTGGCAGGCCGGATGCCGGGCCACATGAACGTGCTGCTGGCCGAAGCCAATGTGCCTTATGACGATGTGTTCGAGCTGGAGAACATCAATTCCGAATTCGCCCAGACCGATGTCGCCTTCGTCATCGGCGCCAATGACGTCACCAACCCGTCGGCGCGCGACGACAAGGCCTCGCCGATCTATG
>JANMMM010000212.1:0-2174 GCA_031373225.1 Phyllobacteriaceae bacterium
CGGGCATTGATGATCAGAATGTCGGCGTTGGTCATGGTCAATCTCTTGGCTCACAGGCGCGAAAATGCCTGCTTGACGAAAGCCGGGCAAGGGGCCACGTTTGTTATATCGTCAACATTGAAGAAAGAGGTGATCCGATGCCGAGTGAGTCCACTGTGTCTGGAGCATTCTTCGTTCGGATTGTCGCCGTCGCGGGAGCGAGGGACTGACGTTCCGCTAATTCGGGATGCCCAGACGCATCTCACGGAAAGGCCGCCCACCCGTGGCGGCCTTTCTTATGGGTTCATACTTAAACCAATGGGCACATTGACTTGGCAGCGGCACATATGAAGTCCATTTCGACCAACCCTTCGAAACACTACGCACCGCACGACAAAGCGAAGGGCGTGCCGGTTTGGAACCGCCACGATACTTATGACTTTCTCAGGCGGCCTGTGAATTCCGAAGGCGCTGCAGGGCAGCCGTCAGCTGGTCTGTCGCCGACTCGGTATTCGTTGCCGTCACTTCCGGCGTTTCCTCAACGTCTGCAGTTTCCGCACGCTGCAGCCAATCGGGATCGAGAATGGCTCCGGCCTTGCCGTCAGCCGCGTCAACAAGTTCACAGGCCTGCAGCCAATGCGCCTCGGCTCTGCCGTCCGGGCGGCCTTCTTCCTCCCAGATGCTATAGGCGATGGCGCGGATGTGAGCCTCACGGTCAATACCCGTCGAGTCTTTGTAGACACTCATCACATGTATCCTTTCTGCTGCCTAATCCGAGGCGAAAGCTTCCAGCTTCTACTAATCAGCGAATCACCTGCGCGTGGCGGCAGCGGCAGGCTACGCTTGTTCCACAGCGTGGAAAAGCACGTGAACTCAAGCGGACGTTGCTTGCCAAGCGGACCCGGCGGCGATTTGCCTGCCGCGCGAATTCGACTGTTCCCCGTCCCGCAATTCATGCATTATTCCCGCCAAATTGGAAAAGGCAAGATGCGCTGGATCTTGGCGTTCGCCCCATTATTCTTGACGGCCGGCGCGTTGGCACAGGAAGCAGCCTCCCCGAAGCTCGTACAAGAGATGTTTCCGCGGGGCGAGGAGGCCTGCTATGCGGCGAGCCTCCCCACGCCGGCGATGAAGCCCAGGCAGACGCTTTCAGCCTTCTATCTCTACCGCCTGTTCGATCCCGATCCCCAGGCCGAAACGGTCGATTTCAGCCGCGACGAGGCCATGGCCTTCGATCGCATGCCCGGCAATGCCAACTGGACGGACGTCATCGCCGGCTTCAGCGACAGTCCGCACTTCTATAAGCAGACTGTCACCTGTTCCGAATGGGAAGGGAGTGGCACGCTCGTATCATGCGGCGTCGAATGCGACGGCGGGTATTTTACCGCCAGGAAAACCGCGCGGGGGATCGACGTCGCCTTTGACCAAAGCTCACAAGGCCTGTCCTTCTACCAGGGCTGCGGCGAGGCCGAAGGGATCGGCAAGGATCGCTGGTTGACGCCTGAAGACGCGGGCCAGTCTTTCTCTCTCGCAAGAGTGCCGGCTGCCCAATGCCAGGCGGTGGTGCGGGAGCTCCGGCATCATGATGGCCTCGACCCGGTGCCGCTGCGCCAACGCATCGCGGCCTCGGGCTGGCGCTGCCTGAAGCGCGGCTACGACGCGGCCCACCTGAAGAAGCACCCGCTGCAGAAGGT
Source organism: Phyllobacteriaceae bacterium (assembly GCA_031373225.1). Taxonomy (GTDB): domain Bacteria; phylum Pseudomonadota; class Alphaproteobacteria; order Rhizobiales; family Rhizobiaceae; genus JANOYJ01. Next base: position 1,674 of record JANMMM010000212.1, read on the forward strand.
GACGGCCATCGCCGTGGCCCTCAAGGGGCCGGCCAGCGTCGAGAAATCCAACGATTCCTATCCCCATACGAGGCTTGATGTCTCGTTGTCATTCAGCCTGCGCGACGGCAGCACCGCACGCCGCGACGTCTCGTGCGGAGCCGGCCGGACGATGTTCTCCTGCGAAGGCGCCTTCCGGCTGATGCGGAAGGACGCCAAGGGCGCATGGCTTAAGGCCGGCGAATATGACGATCCGCAGGCGGCGCAGGCTCCCACCATGCTCGATATCGAACTTGGGCGCGACGACCGGACGTTCCGGCTCGACGCCAGCACGGAAGCGGACTGTTCCGCAAATTAAGCAAGCGTGTGAAGGTTCGCCAACGGACGATCACTCAGTCCGTCCTCGCCCCCGCGCGCTAGTTGATGCACACATCTTCCTGAGTTCAATCAAGGAGTTACGAAGAAATGAAGGAAAAGCTGATCGAAATTGCGCTGGTGCAAGCGGGGTTTGCCGTCGTGAGG
>JANMMM010000203.1:0-1715 GCA_031373225.1 Phyllobacteriaceae bacterium
GCAGCCGCCAGCCCTTCGAGGCTCCCCCGGATCAAGCCCGGGGTCGCGCGTCAGGGTGAGGGAAATTACAAGCCTGTTCCCGCTTCTCATTTGCTATAAGGGGTCTCAAAGGATTCGTGAGACCCCATGACTGCCAAGCCGATTGATAGTATTGACGTAAGCATTTCTGCGCGCGCCATGGCAGGGAGCGAACCCGCTTATTTCAAGGGTCTGAATCCGGAACAGCGCGATGCGGTCGAATCAACTGAGGGCCCCCTGCTCGTTCTCGCAGGTGCTGGCACCGGAAAAACCCGTGTGCTCACCACCAGGCTCGCCCATATCCTGGCCACCAAAAAGGCCTGGCCCAACCAGATGCTGGCGGTGACCTTCACCAACAAGGCAGCCCGCGAAATGAAGGAGCGCATCGGCCACCTCATTGGCGAGGTGGTTGAAGGCATGACCTGGCTTGGCACCTTCCATTCGATCGGCGTGAAGATCCTGCGCAATCACGCGGAATTGGCAGGTCTCAAATCCGGTTTTTCCATTTTGGATACCGACGACCAGATCAGGTTGCTCAAACAGCTCCTGTCGGCCCACGACATTGATGAAAAGCGCTGGCCTGCCCGTCAGCTTGCCAGTCTCATTGACGGCTGGAAGAATCGTGGACTGATGCCGGAAAAAGTTCCCGCCGGAGAAGCCCACAGTTTTGCCAATGGCATCGGCGGCAAGCTCTACGCGGAATACCAGGCGCGCCTGAAAGTAGTAAACGCGGCCGACTTCGGCGATCTGCTGTTGGAAGTGTTGCGCATCTTCCAGACTCATCCCGATGTTCTGAAAATCTATCAGAGCCGTTTCAAGTATATGTTGGTGGACGAATATCAGGATACCAACGTGGCGCAATACCTCTGGCTGCGCCTGCTTGCCCAAGGCCACAAGAACATCTGCTGCGTGGGCGATGATGATCAGTCGATCTACGGCTGGCGCGGCGCCGAGGTGGATAACATACTGCGCTTCGAGAAGGACTTTCCCGGCGCAAAAATCATCAAGCTGGAACGCAACTACCGCTCAACGCCCCATATCCTGGGTGCTGCCTCTGGCCTCATTGCCAAGAATGAAAGCCGTTTGGGCAAGACGCTCCGCACCGATAAGAACGACGGCGACCCCATCATCGTGCGCAGCCACTGGGACGGCGACGAGGAAGCTCGCACCATCGGCGATGACATCGAAAGCCTGCAACTCAAAAAGGAAAAGCTGAACGACATGGCCATCCTCGTGCGTGCCTCCTTCCAGATGCGTGCTTTCGAAGATCGTTTCATTACTTTGGGTCTGCCCTACCGCGTGATCGGCGGCCCCCGCTTCTATGAACGCGCCGAAATCCGCGACGCCCTCGCCTATCTCAAAGTCACGGCCTCCCCCGACAATGACTTGGCCTTCGAGCGCATTGTAAATGTGCCCAAGCGCGGCATCGGCGACACCTCCATCAAGCGCATGTTTGAATTTGCCCGGGCCCGCGGCCTGCCACTCTACCGCGCCGCCGAGGAATTGGCGCTGACCGACGAATTGCCGAACAAGACGCGCACCGCGCTGCGCATGCTCATCGAAAGCTTCAACCGCTGGCGCCAGGTCCTGCAAAACATTCCGCACACGGATTTGGCCGAAATGATCCTTGATGAATCCGGCTACACGGAAATGTGGCAGAACGACAAAAGCCCGGAAGCCGAAGGCAGGCTTGAAAA
>JANMMM010000223.1:0-12011 GCA_031373225.1 Phyllobacteriaceae bacterium
CGTCATACGCCTTGCGCGCAAAAAAACCGGGCGGTGAGAGATAGGTAGTCCACCCGGTGCCCATCAGGACAAGTTTCCTGTCCATCAAGGCAAGATCGCGCACAGTCATGCGCCACTGACGGTGCCTGCGCCAGCTTGAAAACAACAGATTCGTGCCGCCTGCGACAACAAGGTCAGCCTGGCGCAGCAGACGCCGTCCATACTTGCCAATCTGGTCATGTGTGGGAAGGCGGCTCACAAAGGCGAAGGGAAGCAAGTCAGCCAACTCGCTCTCAACGGACTGCATGATGATCTGGTCGCCAATGTTCGGCGAACCGGCAGAAGTGTCATAGAGGGCAACTTGCACGGTTTGGACTATTTCTAAATTGCATCAATCAATGTCCTGACATGGACGCGGAATTTCGGTTAAGGGCTTGACGCCAAGAATGTCAATGCGATCAACCATCAGGCTCACCGTCGGCAAAATGTCAGATATTACGTCCAGACTCCTGCGTTTCAAAAACTCATTGGCCGCGCGACTTGTCTATCCGATGGTCCGCAAGGTCCGCGCTAAAGGCCTGACGTACCTTTCCAATGCCCGCCTTATCTCATTGAGCCAGCACGTGAATGACGCCATCCGTCTGCGGCCGGAGCCGCTGCTCGTGGAGTTTGGTGTCGCGCTGGGCGGCAGCGCGATCCTGATGACAGCAGCGCTGACCCGCGCGCAGAAGGGCAAGTTTGTCGGTTACGATATGTTCGCAATGATCCCCGCGCCGTCAGACAGCGACGAAAAAGATGCACATAAGCGCTATGCCGATATCGCCAACGGCAGTTCGCATGGCATCAAGGGGGCAGTCTATTACGGCTACGAGCCTGATTTGCTTGGCAAGGTGCGGAAGAGCTTTGCGGAATTTGGTCTTGTTGATGACAGCCGGTTCGAGCTGATCGCAGGCGACTTCCGCGAGACTTTCGCTCCGCCCCCGCGACCGGTTGACGTCATGCATATTGACTGCGACTGGCATGACAGTGTCGTGTTTTGCCTCGAAGCCGCGCGAAGGCACCTTCGGCCCGGCGGCATTGTTCTCGTCGACGATTACAATGACTACAAGGGTTGCAAGGCGGCTGTCGATGCGTTTTTGCAGAACAACGCACCCAGCTTCACGCTTGTCTCAAACCAAGCCCATGCTGTGCTCAAACGGACCACCTGAACGGCGCCACGTCAATCGGGCGGCGGCGCAAAATCGCCAGCGTCTAGCCGCTTGTCGGCGTGATTGGTTGACTCGGTCCCGGACCTGTTGGAAGCAGAGTTTCAAATTCAACAAGGCGGGCACGCAGCGCGATGACGACCAAGTTCTGGAAAACGACCTCACAAAGGCAAACGCCAAAAGTGTCAAGCCAGGGACATTGGCTGCAAAAGTCCAGCTACCCCGAATGGTGGGTCGAGCGGTCGGAGCTGTTGTTTTCTTTGTTTCGCGGATCGGCGCACTTCAGCGAAACGGCGACATTTTCCGAGTATGGCTGCGGTCCCCATAAGCCCTTCCGGAGCGCAGTCGCCAAGTGTTACCCTGAAATGAGTTGCCACGCGCTGGATTTGAAAGCCTGGGACAGCGGCGTCATCGTCGCGGACCTTGATCAAGCCGATTTCAGGGCGCTGCCCGACAGCGATTGCGGCGCTCTTTGCGGAGTGCTTGAGTATCTGCGGAGCCCCGCCGAAACGTTTGGCGCGCTCGCTGCCAAGCATTCGCACTTGCTTTTCTCCTATTGCTATTGCGATATCCGCGCTGTCAAACGCCCGGAGGACGGGGTCCGGATACTGGCCGCGCGCGCCGCCATGGGTTGGCGAAATCATCTTTCCATCGAAGAGCTTGTGAAGGCCGTTTCTTCGTTTGGATATATTGGCGAGATTTCCCACTGGCGCGATCAGGTGCTGGTGCTTGCCAAGCGGTTCGACTGACATCAAGTGTTTCCCAAGAGCGTCTGCCGCGCCATTCCCGACGCTCAAGCGGCACCAATCTCTCTCAGAAACACCTTCCCGAACTCCCCGAGCTTTGCCGCCCCCACGCCGTGCACGGCGCTGAACTCATCCAGTGACTTCGGCCGCTTCATCGCCATGTCAATCAGCGTTCTGTCCGAAAAAATCACATAGGCGGGCACGCGCCGCTCCCCGGCCAGCCGGCTGCGCAGGGTTTTGAGCCGTGCGAGCAGCTTGTCCGTCTGCGGGTCAGCTCCCATCACAGCCCTGGCCTCGGCGCGCATTTTCTTTTTGGTGACGCGGACCAAATCCTTCCTGTGGCGGAACGCGCCCTCGCCACGCAGCAGCTCCCGGCCCTTTTCGCCGATTGAAAGCCCGCCATAGCCGCCCGCGTCAAGATTCAGCAGTCCGCCCGCCGCCATCTGCCGGATCAGCGACTGCCATTCCGTGCGCGCTCTGTCCTTGCCTGCGCCGAACACGGCGAAGTCCATGTGGCCGAGCATGGCGGCGCGCTCATTGCTTTTGCCCATCAATATGTCGGTGATATGCACCGCGCCGAACCGTTCGCCGGTCGCGCGAACCGCTTCTATGACTTTCAGCGCATCCTTTGTGCCGTCCACCGTCTCGCCGGGGGTAAGGCACATGTCGCAATTGCCGCATGGCTCGGACGCTTCGCCGAAATAGGAAAGCAGCGTCTGACGCCGGCAGCCGGGCGCCTCGCAATAGCCGACCAGCGCGTCGAGCCTTTTATGTTCGCGGCGCTTGTGCAGATCGTCCGCATCGGTCTCGGCGATGAAATTGCGCCGCATTCTGATGTCGTTCATCCCGAACACCATATGCGCCGCTGCAGGCGCGCCATCGCGCCCGGCGCGGCCGATCTCCTGATAATAGGCGTCAAGAGAGGACGGCAGATCGGCGTGGAAGACAAAACGCACATCGGGCTTGTCGATGCCCATGCCGAAGGCAATCGTGGCGCAGACAATGATGCCCGTCTCCGCCATGAACAGATCCTGCGCCCGTGACCGGGCCTCCGGCGTCAGACCCGCATGATAGGCGACTGCGCGGAAGCCATGCGCGTTCAGATGCGTGGCCCATTCCTCGGTGCTGCGCCGCGACAGCGCATAGACAATGCCGCTTTCGCCCTGATGATCCTGCATGAAGGCGAGGAGCTGCTTACCGCTGTTGACCTTGGGCTCCACCGTCAGGCTGATATTCGGCCGGTCAAAGCCGGAGACATAGACTTCCGCCCTGCCGCCAAACAACTTCGCCACAATGTCCCGCCGCGCCGCCTCATCGGCGGTGGCCGTGAAGGCGCCGATGGGAATGCCGGGAAAGGCGTGCTGCAAGTCTTTGAGGGCCTCATATTCCGGCCGGAACGAGGCGCCCCATTGCGAAATGCAATGCGCCTCGTCGACGGCGATCAGGCTGACCGGAAGCTTCTGAAGCGCCGAAATCATCCGCTCGGTCATCAGCCGCTCCGGCGCGAGATAAAGGAGCCGCACCTCGCCCTTCGCAGCCCGCTGCCAGACGCCGACATTCGTCTCGCGCGGGGCGGCGGAGTTGATCGTCTCCGCTGCCACTCCCGCCAGCTTCAGTGCCGAGACCTGATCCTGCATCAGGGCGACCAGCGGAGAAACCACGATGGCAATGCCGCCCTTGACCAGAGCCGGAACCTGAAAGCACAGCGATTTGCCCGATCCCGTCGGCATGACCGCCAGAACATGACGGTCCGCGAGAAGTGAATCAACGATTTCCTCCTGGCCCGGACGAAAAGAGTCAAATCCGAAGACATCACGCAGAATCACCGTTTTTGCCGTCATCGCCCCTCGCACCTTGAACTCATGACACTGCGTTCAAGCCCAGCCAAGCCTTCACATCCGCCATGGCCCGCGCCGTCATCACGCGCTTCCTTGCCTGTGCCTTCTCCGCTCCACGCAGCCGCTTGCCGTCTGTTTTAGGCGCTTCGGCGGGTGGGAACAGGCCAAAATTGACATTCATCGGCTGGAATGAGCGCTTGCCGGGTTCGTCTTCCGACACGAGATGGCCACCGGTGATGTGGCCGAGAATGGCCCCGAACGCAGTTGTCGGCGGTGGAGCGGCTAATGCAATTCCCAGCTCTTCCGCCGCTGCGAAGCGCCCTGCCAAAAGGCCGATTGCGGCGCTTTCCACATAGCCCTCGCAGCCCGTGATCTGGCCGGCGAAGCGGATGTCAGGACGGGATTTTAGCCGCAGCTTTCCATCCAGCAGCGTTGGCGAATTGAGATAGGTGTTGCGGTGCAGGCCGCCGAGGCGGGCGAATTCGGCGTCTTCGAGGCCAGGTATCATTTTAAAGACGCGGGTCTGCTCGGCATATTTCAGTTTCGTCTGAAAGCCGACCATATTGTAGAGAGTGCCGAGTGCATTGTCCTGCCGCAGCTGGTCGACGGCATAGGCTTTGACGGTTGGTTTGTGCGCATTGGTGAGGCCCATGGGTTTCATCGGGCCATGGCGCAGTGTCTCAACGCCGCGCTCGGCCATAATTTCGATGGGCAGGCAGCCGTCGAAATAGGGCGTGCCTTCCCATTCCTTGAACTCGGTCCTGCCGCCGTCGATGACCGCGTCGACGAAGGCGAAGTATTGGTCCTTGTCCATCGGGCAGTTGATGTAGTCCTTGCCGGTGCCGCCGGGGCCGACCTTGTCGTAGCGCGACTGGAACCAGGCTGTGTCCATGTCGATGCTGTCAAAGTGCACAATTGGAGCGATGGCGTCGAAGAAGGCGAGGGCGTCAGCTCCGGTCTCGCGGCGGATGGATTCAGCCAGATCGGGCGCAGTCAGCGGGCCGGTGGCAATGATGGTCCTGCCCCATGCGCGCGGCGGCAGACCGGTCACTTCTTCGCGGACAATCGTCACCAGCGGATTCGCGGCGAGCCTTGCGGTGACTGCTTCCGAGAAACCATCCCTGTCCACCGCCAGCGCTGATCCCGCCGGCACCTGATGCGCATCGCCGCAGGCCATGATGAGTGAGTTGGCGAGACGCATCTCGGCGTGGAGAAGGCCGACGGCGTTGGTTTCTGAATCGTCCGAGCGGAACGAGTTGGAACAGACAAGCTCCGCCAAATGATCCGTTTTGTGCGCATCCGTGCCGCGCACGCCGCGCATTTCATGCAGGTTCACCGGAATGCCGGCGCATGCGATCTGCCATGCGGCCTCCGACCCGGCGAGGCCGCCGCCGATGATATGGATGGGGGAGTGTGTCATGAGCGGGCCGATAGCACGGCGCGCGGGCAGCTGTGAATAGTTGGCCCCAAAACAAAGCACCCGCCGGAAGGCGGGTGCGGATCAGTGATTGTTCGCCTTTCGGCGGAATTTATTTCGCGGCTTGACGGGCCACGGCGCGAATGTCGGCGCGGGCGATACCGAGGTCGGCGAGGTTCCGGTTCGTCAGGCCCGAAAGTTCGGCCACTGCGGTGCGGTACTGACGCCAGTTGTTGTAAGACTTGGCTATGTTCATTTTGTTTCTCCTTTCGAGAACTCACCGGTCACTTCTTTTCCTGACCGATGATGTGAAGATAGGCGCATTTAATCGATTTAACCAGATATAATTGTGCAGTGCAGCATTGCATTTTACGCATTGGTTACCAAATTGTTATGCACAAATGCCGCACCAAAAGCAAACGCCCGCAGCGGGAGGAGCTGCAGGCGCTTTATGCTTTGGCTGAAAACTGGGAGGAGGAGTGTTTTCAGCCTGAGACGCGGGAAACTGGGAGGAGGAGTGTCTCCCGCGAATTCGTCAAAACCTTACTTGACCGCCGAGCGGGCGACGCTGCGGATGTCGGCGCGGCTGATGCCGAGGTCGGCCAGGTCGCGGTTCGACAGACGGTCGAGCTCGGTCAGCGTGTTGCGGTATGTGCGCCAATTCTTGTAGCTGCGTGCGAGGTTCATTGTATGCTTCCTTTCGAATGAGCCTGTTGAAAGGGAGGTTTTCAAGAGGCGTGATTTGGGCGGCTTTTCTCGCCGCCCTTCGTGTGAGCTTAGCGGGCGGCGGACTTCATCGCGATGAAGGGAATGTCGCCGCGGCTGATGCCGAGATCGTTCAGCTCACGGGTGTCAAGGCGGCCAAGCTCAGCGACGGTTTCGCGGTAGCGGCGCCAGTTATTGTATGCACGTACGAGGTTCACTTTGGTTTTCCTTTAACTTCGAAACTGTCTCGGTCTGCTGCGACCGTTGACCAATAGGTAAGACAAATGCGTCAATTTTTGCAGGGTGAGATTTTGCATGGCTGCAATGCGGATTGTGCAATGCACAATTAACATCTGTTAATTATTGCGCCGCACAAGCGCCGCATTTCGACGCGATTCGCCTTCGTGTTGCCCAATTACATGTTGTTTTTGCTAAATATTCAGGCAACCACAGTTTCCGCAGGGTTACAAGAATCCTTTCGCAATGCAACACGTTCGATTGCAACCCGGGTTTGCATTTAGAGGCGGGGCAGGCAAAATCGGCGACTTGCCGGTTACACGCTGCCGCGTTCGCTTGTTCACCGCTGCATGACGCGGGGTGGCGGCGCAAAATGCCCATGTGGGGAATTCTGGGGTGAGCTGAGTTTGGGTCCGTCGTCTCTGAGAACAAGGACATGGAGCGCTGGGTCGCCGGGGGACTGATTGACCGCTCAACCGCAGAACGGTTTAACGCTGAACTCGCAAACCGTCCTGGCAGGTTCGGCCCGGGAGGGCGCACGGGATCGGCAATGTGCCGGAAATCCTTGCGCCGAAACTGAAATGGTGCGCGCCGTGGCGTTTCTGGTGCCTCCATAGACCGCACGCTCGCTGAGGCCGGAAATGACTATGCCCATGGAATACGCACGGGCTTCAAAAGAGTTCGAAGCCCTCTTGACCGATTTCATGGCGCTTGCGGACCTGCCGGCCCATCACTGCGCCTTTCACAGCGTCCGCGCCGTGCCGCATGTTTTCCGCAGCCATCTGCGGTCAAGGACGCACTGACGTTCGCTTCCGCATTGCCGCTGGTTCTGCGCGCCATCTTTGTTGAGAACTGGCGGGCGGAGGGCAGTCATGCCCCGTTTCCGGACCAGAAGGAGCTTTTTCGTGAAATCAAGTCGATCCGCCCGGGGCACAATCTCGCGCCGGAATCGGTGATGAAAGACGCAGTCGAGGCGCTGCGCCGCCAGGTGGATGTGCGCGGGTTCGACTGCGTTCTGGCGCTGTTGCCGGAGGGCGCCGCTGATTTCTGGGCCGCGCAGTGAGCCTCGGACAATCTTTACCACAGCCCGCATTCCCGCTAAGAGGCCTGCGCTTCATGTCTGAAGCAAATTCACACCACCCGCGTCCGTAGGCGGGACTGGATCAAGGAGAAGACGATGACACAGGTTTCCCTGACATTTCCCGACGGCTCGGTCCGCGATTATGACGCGGCGCTGACGGGGCTTGGTCTGGCCGAGAGCATTTCCAAGTCGCTGGCCAAGAAGGCCGTCGCCTATGCGCTGGACGGCGAGGTGCGCGATCTTTGCGATCCCATCGGCGCGTCCGGCGCGATGGAAATATTGACGCGCGACGACAAAAGGGCGCTGGAGCTGATCCGGCATGACTGTGCGCATGTGATGGCCGAGGCCGTGCAGGAGCTGTTTCCCGGCACACAGGTGACGATCGGTCCGGTCATTGAGAACGGCTTCTACTATGATTTCGACCCTAAAACGCCCTTCACGCCGGAAGATCTGCCGGTGATTGAAAAGAAGATGCGCGAGATCATGGGTCGCAACAAGCCGTTCACCAAAGAGGTCTGGACGCGCGAGAGGGCGCGGGAAGTTTTTGCTGCTAAGGGTGAGACATACAAGCTCAAACTGATCGACACGGTCAAGGCCGGCGAGGATTTGAAAGTTTACGCGCAGGGCGGCTGGTTTGACCTGTGCCGCGGGCCGCACATGGCCTCGACGGGGCAGATCGGCGGCGCGTTCAAGCTGATGAAGGTGGCGGGCGCCTATTGGCGCGGCGACTCCAACAAGCCGATGCTGTCGCGCATTTATGGCACGGCCTGGCAGAGCCAGGAAGAGCTCGACGCCTATATCCACATGCTCGAGGAGGCCGAAAAGCGCGACCACCGCAAGCTTGGCCGCGAGATGGACCTGTTCCATTTCCAGGAGGAGGGGCCGGGTGTCGTGTTCTGGCACGCCAAGGGCTGGCGCATGTTCCAGAATCTCGTCTCCTACATGCGCCGCCGCTTGGATCAGCAGGGCTACCAGGAAGTCAACGCGCCGCAGGTGCTCGACAAGTCGCTGTGGGAAACATCCGGCCACTGGGGCTGGTATCAGGAGAACATGTTCGCGGTGAAGTCCGCCCACGCGTTCACGCATCCGGACGACGAGGAGGCCGATCAGCGCATTTTTGCGCTGAAGCCGATGAACTGTCCCGGCCATGTGATGATATTCAAGCACGGTCTGAAATCCTACCGCGACCTGCCGATCAAGATGGCCGAGTTCGGCAATGTCCACCGTTACGAGCCGTCCGGCGCGCTGCACGGGCTGATGCGCGTGCGCGGCTTCACGCAGGACGACGCGCATATATTCTGCACGGAGGAGCAGCTGGCTTCGGAATGCCTGCGTATCAATGATTTGATCCTGTCGACCTATGCCGATTTCGGCTTTTCCGGCATCACGGTCAAACTCTCGACGCGCCCGGACAAGCGCGTCGGCTCCGACGCGAACTGGGATCATGCCGAAGCGATAATGGGAAATGTCCTGAAGCAGATCGAGGCGCGGTCGGGCGGCACGATCAAGACAATGATCAATCCGGGCGAGGGGGCCTTTTACGGCCCCAAATTCGAATATGTCCTGCGCGATGCCATCGGCCGCGACTGGCAGTGCGGCACGACGCAGGTCGATTTCAACCTGCCGGAGCGCTTCGGAGCCTTCTATATCGACAATGAATCCAGCAAGAGGCAGCCGGTGATGATCCACCGCGCCATCTGCGGCTCGATGGAGCGCTTCCTCGGAATTCTGCTGGAAAACTACGCCGGCGCGCTCCCCCTCTGGTTCGCGCCTTTGCAGGTGGTCGTCGCGACGATCACGTCGGATGCGGACGAGTACGGCAGGGAAGTCGCCGCGCTCTTGAAGAAGGCCGGGCTTCTGGTCGAGACGGATTTCCGCAATGAGAAAATCAACTACAAAGTCCGCGAGCATTCGCTGGCGAAGGTCCCGGTCATGCTCATCTGCGGCAAGCGCGAGGCGGAGGAGCGCACGGTGAATGTGCGGCGGTTTGGGTCAAGGGACCAGAGCGAGGCGGGGCTGGACGAGGCGGTGCGGGCGCTGGCGGAGGAGGCGCGGGCGCCGGATTTGCGGCGGGCGGTGTGAGGCCGCAGCCGCTGGATTGAGCGGCTGACAATCTCCCCCCTTGTGGGGGAGACACCTGCGCAGCAGGCAGAGGGGGGAAGCGCCGGAGGGCTCCCCCGCAGGAAACTCATCAACTTGACTTGCTCCCGCGCACTAACGATTACGCCCAGCAGCCGGATGCCGAAGAGTGTGGACAGTCTCATTCAAAATACCAGATTTCGAACATAATGTAAACAGAGAGCTTGCCTCTGGGAAGAAAAAGTGCCATTATTGGAAACAGATTCCCAGCGGCGAGGCATAATGATTGTCTGCGATTGTGTCATGTTACGCAGGACAAGTGACGTTTTTTCTAGACTGCCTCTTCTATCTTTCGAGGTGTCTTGATTTTTACTCGTTGAGAAGGATTAATTCGAATGAATGTAGTCTCCAATTCCTATACTCTGGTTAAATACTCTTATACGGACGCTGGAAACTACAAATTTTACGGAAAATTTTCTCTCTCGGGCTTTTTCCTTCTAACAGATATTTCCAGTTACTTGATTCACCGGGAATATTTTATTCCGACAAGAATTGGATTGCCAAGTTTAGTACCATCGCCCGGAAATTCAGATGACCACTCACTGCATGAGTTTATGTCTGCTACTGATACAGAGATGGGGATGGCTGATTGCTTAATGGATAAGAAGAAGCTGATAAACTTAGCAAGAACAGCGAAAAATGTCGGGTGGTTTCGAAATTTGAATTCTCTTGAATTTTGTTACTGAAAAGATGCCCGATAACTCTGCGGCGTTAGCATTAAAGCATGTAACAGTGGGGGAGAGAGTTCAAAGGCTCTGGGTTTTTTGGTGAAATCAAACACGCGTACGAGCCGAAAATGATCAGGTTTCTCGTTAGAGAGGTCATATTCGTTTGAGCTAATGAAAAATGGAGTTTGTTGGCTACCTATCGTAGTCTTGACTTCGATAAGCCGTTCTTTGCCAGTTGCATCGAATGATAAAATGTCAAAACCAGTTCCGTCGCCAATGTCTTGGGATACCCATTTGACTTTTGCTGCTAAGTCCGGGCGCTCTTGCCGCAACCGGGATCGCTCAAAATTGAGAACAAGTTCTTCGCCTCGCTTTCCCAGTTCGCGATTTCTTTCGTCGCGCTTTGCTGGATCGAATTTTTTGGCCAGCCTTTCAAGGGACTCGTTTCTTTCAGGTGTTAATTTCGAGAGTGAGGGAGGAGGCTCAAAATACAATCCGTCGCCTTCAGAAAATGCGAACTGAGGATTTGCTGTCAACGATTGCAACTTGTCCTCTTTCAGGAGCAAGAAGCTTTCGATGCCAGTAAGAAGTGCATGTTGAAAGTTTGACATCGGCGCGTATCCCGTAATCGTGGGAAGCCCCAGCCTTACGAGAACGGCACTTATGTTCTGAAATTTGAACTCAATCGAGCCCTTCGTTCGGCCAGTAAGCTCTTGCAGGGCTTTGTTGTGTTGGGCCTTGACGTAAGGCTTTTGCGCCACTTCAAGCGCGAGCATCTCAAAATAGGCCGCGATAATCAGGTCAATCTCGCTTGGGGACCATTCCTTTCCAATTGGATCGATGTTGCTCATTCCCTGACGGACCTACCGTAAATCACCTGTCGAGTTCGTTCCATACTATTTGGGTTAGCGCAAACAGGAACTGCGCGCTTTAACAACGCCGCTTAACAGCGCAGTGGAATCTAACTCATGCAGATGACGCTGGCGCCAAGTGATAAACGAGGCCAATCGCATTCCTGTGAAGCACTTGCTTACGCTGCAGGAGGGCGTCTCGGAGGGCCAGTATCGGGAGATGCGTGAAGCGGGCGTCATGCTTGTTGTGCCAACCAACCTCCACAGTTCTTATCCCGATGCAGTTAAGCCGCACCTGATTAGCCTCGAGAGTTTCATCGGCGACGTTCGATTGCTGCGGACCTAACTGCTGGCACGACGGTTGTATCCGTCAATTCCACAGCTTCCGATCCAGTTTGACACCTGACTTCCCGCCGCGCCCAGGCTCGTTTCGGCGGGGGCCAGCCGCGCATTGGCGCTCTGCATTCGCTCAGCAAGCTCACCGCCCGCGAACGCGTTGATCTGCTTTTCGATGAGGTCGGTTTCGAGTAATATGACACGTCCATCACCCACCGGGCCGTGGAGGTCTGCGTGGCGGAAACGAAGGTGCCGGGGGATGGCGTCGTCATCGGCTGGGGCACGGTGAACGGGCGGATCATTTATGTGTTCAGCCAGGACTTAACTGTGTTCGGCGGCTCGCTGTCAGAGACGCAAGCGCCCGTCACTCCCCCGCCACCACCTCAACATCCGCATTCCGCCCCGCCACCACGGTGAAGTCCTTCTGATACAGCTTATCCTTGTTCTTGGCGATGATCGTGTAGTCGCCCTCGGCCAGAACCAGCGAGGCGAAGGCGCCGACGCTTTCCTTGATGATTTCACCGGACGGGTTGACCACCGACCAGGCTGTGTCGGCCATGGCCTCGCCGCCCTCGGCGCGCACCAGCTTCAGCGTCAGCTCCGCCGCCTTGTGCTCGACCGACGCCTCGGTCAGCTTGCCCGCCTCGACGCGGATGTCGGCGCGGATGATGGCGTTGACCGAGCCATACGTTGAAACGATGTGATAGGTGCCGGCGTTCAGGCGCACGATCCTGTCGGGCAGCACATCCGGCGCGATCAGGGCGCGCTCGCCGTCGGCGTTTTCCTCGCCTTGGTAAATGGAGAACCGC
>JANMMM010000285.1:0-22344 GCA_031373225.1 Phyllobacteriaceae bacterium
GTTGCTCCATCCCTGACGCCCCCAAGTGGGCTCTCCTCAGTATGTGGTTTTGGGGCGGGATCAATTGTCTGAGAGCGTTGGGGGGCGGGGGGGGGCGTCCTTCGAGACGCGCCCAAGAGGGCGCTCCTCAGGATGAGGACCGATTATGGGCTCCTCCAACGATGGCACCGCTGATACATCAGCCACCCTCTCCAGCAAACCCGCCCGTTCAGCTCCCAAGGTCCTCATCCTGAGGAGGCCCCCCTTGGGGCCGTCTCGAAGGACGCACACTGCCCGCCTTCTCCCTCTCCAGCTTCTCCCTCACCGTCCCGCGCCCCGAAACCGCCGGCAGCCCCTCATGCCAATAAGCGATCAGCCGCTCCTTCTTCTCCCGCGACCAGCCCTTGATCTGCCGCTCGCGCGCGTGGCCGTCAGTCAGCCGGTCATAGGTCTCGGTGAAGACCAGCTCCACCGGGCGGCGGCTCTTGGTGCAGCCGTCGTAAACGCCTTCATTGTGCTCCCACACCCGCGCCTCGATCTCCTGCTTGGTCGAGCCGACATAATAGGAGTGGTCGGCGCAAAGCAGGATGTAAACGGTGAGTCCCATGGCGGGAATACAAGCTATGGGGGAGGAAAAATCAAGGGGCCGGATGAACAGTGCGCGTCCTTCGAGACGGCCCCAAGCGGGCTACCTGGGCGAGCCACGGGTCTCGCCCTTCCTGCGGACCTTCAGGATGAGGGACTTGGATGGGCTCCGCAGGAAGAGCGGTGATGGGTGGGATCCGCAGAGGCCGCGCGCTTGAACGCCGCAGCTTAGAAATTCAAACTTGACCAGGCTGCAGCCGCAGTGATCTGCCACCCCTGCACAAATTGTTGTGCGCGTGAATTGAATTTCAGCGCAGGCAGGAACCTCTTGGTGCAAAGTAGTCGCTGCCAGCAGCAGCTTAGTAACAATTTTTTCAACACTAGATTGTATTAGATTTGTACAATTTAATCATACATCCTCGTCATTTTGACTTTGAACCTTCATAATACTCGGCTGAATTAAAGATATGAGCGCAGTAAAGCGCCTTTTGGCTGAAAAAATTCCGTTGCGGCATGTCATGATAGGTGCAATGCTCATTTCTGTCGGGGCAACAAAAACAGGCAACAAACAGTGCAGATTGGGGAATATGGTAATGACGACTTCTCGTTGGCAGCTCAATAACACAACTGGCGGACTTTGGAGCACACTTGCGAACTGGACCGCAGGCATCCCCAATGCGCCGGGCGACACCGCAACCTTCGATATCAGTGATCCCGTCCTCTTCGGCGGCGGCGCGGGCATCCGGGCAATTGACCTCGCAGGCGGCAGCCAGACTGTCGGATTTCTGCATCTTCTGGGCGATCAAAACCGCAGTTGGGATATCACCAATGGCACTCTGATTCTTCAGCCATTGGGCGGCAGCGCTTTTGTTGATTATCAGTCGCTGGATCCCTTTGGATCTTCCAGAATCAGCGCCACACTGCAGTTCAACGCCAATGTCGATTTCTTTGTCGATGGCCCTTCGGTCGGGCTGAGGCTTGGTGACATCACAGAGTCCGGCGGAGCGCGCGGCATTCAGAAATTTGGAACCGGCTCACTGGTGCTGACCGGCAACAGCGGTTACTCCGGAACAGCCACGATACATGCCGGCAAGCTGCAGGTCGGCGATGCGGGGACAACCGGCACACTGGGTTCTGGCAACATCGTCAACAACTCCACGCTGGTTTTCGCCCGCACTGACGCCATTACCGTCAACAATGTCATCAGCGGCACCGGCGATCTCAGCTTTAACTTTGGCACGACAACGGTGAATGGGGCGAACAGCTATTCGGGCGGCACTTTTTTGAGCTCCGGCACGGTCAATGTCGGAAACGCCTCCGCCCTCGGCACCGGTTACATTGCGGTTCAAGCCGGCGCCACGCTCGACCTCAACGGCATCGCGATGACCGGCGCCGGCACGGGCGCCCTGTTCACCCGCGTCGCCGGATTGTTCCCGGGGGTCGAATCCCATGGCGTTATCACCAACACAAGCGCAACGCAGGTGGCGCTCGTGGCGAACAACGCGGCAGACGAGGTGTTCGACGGCCAGCTCCAGCTCAATATCCTTTTCGAGAAGCAGGGGGCCAACACGCTCTACTTCACCGATCTCAACGCCAATGACGGGCCGACCGTGATCAGCGGCGGCACTTTGGCGCTGCTTGGCGCCGGTGCCGCTTTTTCTCAAGTTCTCATAGGCACGGCCGGCACGTTTGATATCTCCGGCATCAGCGGCGCCGCCACAACTGTGAGGGATGTCACCGACAATATCTTCGTCCCCGGCGCCGGCGGCAAGGTGATCCTCGGCGGCAAGACGCTGATTGTCGATACGGCATTCAGTTTCTTCAACGAAGCCGCCGCGCCGTCATTCACGGGGACCGCGGGATTGAGCGACGGTCTGGTGGTGAAGCTGGAGGCGTCGATCAGCTCGCCGGTGAATTTGTCGCTCCCCAAATACAAGTTCCTGAACTGGGAGGATGGCTTCGACACCATCACCATCATGGGCAACAACAACAATGACGTCATCACCGGTTCCAAGTTCTCCGACTCGATCTTCGGATCGCGCGACGGACTCGGCACCGGCGACGACTCGCTCGACGGCGGGGCGGGCGACGACGTGCTCAGCGGCGGCAACGGCAATGACAAACTGACCGGCGGCACTGGAGACGACACGCTCGACGGCGGCGCCAATATTGATACGGCAAGCTACGAGTTCGCCCCAACTTCCGCCAACGGCATCGGCGTCACTGTCTCGCTTCTCCTGCAGGGCGTTGCCCAGAACACCAAATTCATGGGACTTGACACGCTCATTGGCATCGAGAACCTCACCGGTTCCAAGAACGCCGACACGCTGACCGGCGATGCCGGCGTCAACATCCTCAACGGCAAGACCGGCAACGACGTGCTGGAAGGCGGCGCGGGCGGAGACACGCTTGACTCCGGCGGCGGCATCGACACGCTGAGCTACGCCAGCTCCAACGCGGGCGTGACGGTGAACATCACCGCCAACACCGCCTCAGGCGGACATGCCACGGGCGACACCATTATCGCGGGATTCGACAACATCATTGGATCAAACTTCAACGATATTCTCACCGGGACATCGTTGGCTAACGTGATTATGGGCCGTGACGGTGTCGACAATATCAGCTCGGTTGCCGGAAACGACACTTTGAATGGCGGCGGCGGCAACGACTTCCTGCGCGGCGGCGCCGGCATCGACAATCTCACGGGCGGCCTGGGGAATGACACATTCTCCTATTCAGCGTTGAACGAGGGCGATGACATCGTCACGGACTTCCACAATGTTGTGGGTGACAATGACATATTCCGCTTTCTCGGATCGGCCTTCGGCGGCCTTGCTCCGGGCGCCCTAGCGGCCAACCGCTTTGAGGCGAACGTGTCAGGCGCCGCCACCACGGTGGACGCGCGCTTCATCTATGAGACGGACACCGGCCAGCTCCGCTACGACGCGGATGGCAATCTTGGCGGCGCCGCCCTGCTGATCGCCAGCATTTCTGCCGCGCCGGTTCTGACGCTCGCAGATTTCATCATCATCTGAGCCGAGCGGCGCAAAGCGGCTCACGCAGGCAAGGCGGCCCGGATTTTCCGGGCCGCCTTCTGTATTTCACAGAAAAAGTCGACAGTGCACTTAATTCAGCCCCCAACCAACGAGGCACGGATTGCGGGTTCGGCTCCGCAGATCGCCCGAACTGTTGAAGCCGCGCAAATGTCCCGAGCAAAGTCACCTGTTCAGCTCCGCCGGTCCTCATCCTGGGGAGGCCCCTTTTGGGTCCGTCACGAAGGACTGCCTGTCAAAAGATTGTGACTGGACGAGCGCGCGCGCGGCGCTAAATTTGCTTTGGGGGTGACTTCGGAATTTGTGGAGATGACGATGTCCAAGCCAGAAATCACGCAGGATATGATCCGCCTGTATGACGACTACACGCACCTGACGCTTGACCGGCGCAAATTCATGGAGAGCTTGACCAAGCTCGCCGGATCGGGCGCGGCGGCGGCGATCATTGCGCCGATGCTGGGTGCGGGCCCGGCGCAGGCGGCGATGGTTGCGCCGGACGATCCGAAGATCAAAGCCTCGGACGTGACATGGCCGGGCGCCGGCGGCGATATGAAGGGCTATCTCGTTCTTCCCACGGAGGCGGCGGGCAAACTCGGGGCAGTGATTGTCATCCATGAGAACCGCGGCCTCAACGAGCACACCAAAGATGTGGCAAGGCGCATGGCGCTGGAGGGGTTCGCGGCGCTTGCAGTGGACTACCTTTCGCCCAAGGGCGGCACGCCGGCGGACGAGGAAGCGGCGCGCAAGCTGATCGGCGAGCTTGACCTGGCGCAGACCATCGCCAACAGCGTCGCCACAGTGGCGTTTCTCAAGGCGCATGAGGCGGCGAACGGCAAGGTGGGCGCGATGGGCTTCTGCTGGGGCGGCGGACAGGTGAATGCGCTGGCAGTCGCCTCAGCCGATCTGAATGGCGGTGTCGCCTATTACGGAAGGCAGGCGGACGCGGCGGATGTGCCGAAAATCAAAGCGCCGCTGCTGCTGCATTATGGCGGCCTCGACGAGCGCATCAATGCTGGCATCCCGGCCTATGAGGCGGCGCTGAAGGCGGCGGGCAAGGCTTACGAAGTTCATATTTATGACGGCGCGAACCACGCGTTCAACAACGACACATCCCAAGCGCGCTACAACAAGGCGGCGGCGGATTTGGCTTGGGAGCGGACGGTGGAGTTTTTCAGGAAGAACCTGGCGGCTTAGGTCCGCCGGATTTCCGCCTTGACGTCCCGCCTGTCGGTGAAATTCAGCCGACCGGCGATGATTGGCTTCATAAGGCCGGCAAGCTGCGGCTCGCGGGAGAGGGCTGAGTCGAGTTCGGTCATCTGGTTGAGCGCCACCAGCCGCAACAGATCATCGCGCGGACTGGCGTCTGGTCCGCGCGGCAGGGCGTTGACCAGCTGAAGGTTTTCAACCTGAAGCGGGCCGAGCGCCGCGCGCGCCTGTTCTTCTGTCACAGCCTCCGCTGCCTCGACAAAGGCGTAGATTCCCGCGCCTTTGGCGGGCTGGGCAAAGGTGCAGAGGGCGGCGGCGCGCACGCCCGGGACCGATTTCAGCGCCGTGATGATCGCTGGTCCCTCATTGTCGAGTCGGTCGCCGGTTCCCTCGCCATCCGACCAGTGGAAAAGACCGCGCGTGATGGCGTTGTAAACAGGTTTGACGGTCTTCAGCCAGATGCGGGCGGGCAGGCTTTTCGTGGCAAGAATGCGCTTTTCCTTCGGCGTCAAAAGCTCCGGCGCAAAGGAGCGCTTCTGCTTGAGCAGATGCCGCAGGTCCTCATAGGCCATCAGTCGGAAGCGCCAGTTGCGCCGCCTGTGCAGGGAGGCAAGCTGGAAATCGATGACGGCGGCCCTGCCGTCCGGCGTCATCAGCCAGTTCTGCGGCTTGGCGAGGTCGTTGTGCGTGATGTTTCTGCGGCGCATGTCGCGCAGGATGCGTCTCGCGTCGCTGTAGAACTCCGCATGGGCCGGACGCGCAAGGTGCAGCGGCGCGCCGTCAGTCCAGGTGCGGAACAGGCCGTGCCGGTCGGTCTCTAGGAGGTCCGGCGCGCCCATAATGCCCTTGACGGCGCGCAGCGCGCGGATTTCCCGCCGCGCCAGAAGCCAGGCCAGGGGTTTCGCCCACCAGGGCGCGGCGGAGACGATGCGGCGGATGATGCGCGCGTCCGGGCTGCCGGCGAAATGGCCGGTCACCGTCTCTGAAAATATGTCGCGCTTGAAAACCGCGTCCTGAATGAAGTCAGCCATGATCCGTTCCTGTTGCGCCGCGCTTAAAGGATGGGCGGCGATGACGCAACGCGCCTGTGGACAAGGACGGGAAAGTTGGGTCAAGTGGCCTGACTGTTTGATTCAGAAAAACTTGGGAAGCCGTTGAAATGGCGCTGGAACATATCCCGCTTGTGCCGCGCAACGAGGCCGGGATTGCCGCTGCGCTCGCCATATTGAAACAGCGCTTCGGCGAGCGGATGCAGACAGGGGCTGACATACGCCGCCAGCACGCACATACGACAACCTATATTCCGAACCAGCCGCCGGACGGCGTGGTGTTCGCGGAAAACGCGGAAGAGGTTCAAGATGTTGTGCGCATCTGCTCCGAAAATGGCGCTCCCGTCATTCCCTTTGGCGCGGGCACCTCGCTGGAGGGGCACTTGAATGCCCCCGGCGGCGGCGTTTCGCTCGATATGACGCGGATGAACCGGCTGATTGCCGTGCATGGCGCGGATCTGGACTGCGTGATCGAGCCGGGCATCACCCGCAAGGCTTTGAATGAGCAGCTGAGGGACACCGGCCTGTTCTTTCCAATAGACCCCGGCGCGGACGCAACGCTGGGCGGCATGGCGTCAACGCGGGCCTCCGGGACCAATGCGGTGCGCTACGGCACGATGCGGGAGAATGTGCTGGCTTTGAAGGCGGTAATGGCGGACGGGCGGCTGGTGACGACTTCGATGCGGGTGAAGAAGACCTCTGCGGGATATGACCTGACGCGGCTGCTCGTGGGTTCTGAAGGCACGCTCGGGGTCATAACTGAGCTGACGCTAAAGCTCGCGGGCATTCCGCAGGCCATTTCCGGCGGCGTCTGCCCGTTTCGGTCGCTGGAGGCGGCGTGCGGGGCGGTGATTGCGACAATTCAGTTTGGCATTCCGGTGGCGCGCATTGAGCTGGTCAACGCGCTGCAGATGCGGGCGATGATCCAATATTCAAAGCTCGCTTATGAAGAGACGCCGTGCCTTTTTGTCGAGTTTCATGGCTCAGATGCCTCGGTGAAGGAGCAGGCGGAGGAATTTGGCGCCATTGCTGAAGAATATGGCGGCGGACCGTTTCACTGGACCGCAAATACTGAAGAGCGGGCAAGGCTCTGGCAGGCGCGGCATGATGCCTATTGGTCGGCGCTGACGCTGCGGCCCGGCGCAAAGGGCATTTCCACCGATGTCTGCGTGCCGATATCGCGGCTGGCGGAATGCGTGGCTGAGACCGAGCGGGATCTTGAAGAACACATGCTCATCGCGCCGATCGTCGGCCATGCGGGCGACGGCAATTTTCATGTGCTCTTGCTTCTTGACCCGGATGATCCGGCTGAAATCACCGCTACGGAGGCGTTTGTGGCGCGGCTGAACCAAAGAGCGCTCTCGATGGAAGGCACATGCACCGGCGAGCACGGCATCGGGCAGGGCAAAGTAGGATTCCTGGAAAACGAGCTTGGCGCGGGAGTTGACGTGATGCGGCAGATCAAGCGGGCGCTCGACCCGCAAAATATCTTTAATCCGGGCAAGATATTTGCATGATGCGCATTTGCGGGGACACAATCGTCGGCTAAACCAGTGCCAATCAAGAAACTTTAAAGGATCGGGCCTCTGGCGCGTCTCTTCGTTTTTGTCGGCGGTCTGCTGGTGCTTCTGCTCACGGGAGCGCTGGTTGCACCCTATTTTGTCGACTGGACCAATTACCGTTCCGATTTTGAGACGGCAGCGTCAAAGGTGCTGGGGCGCGAGGTCCGCATGGCGGGCAAGGCGTCGGCGCGGCTTTTGCCTTTTCCGTCCCTGACGTTCGAGAACGTGCGGGTCGGCGATGGCATTGAAAACCCGGTGATGACAATCGAGAAATTCTCGATGGACGCCGAGCTTGCGCCGTTCCTCAAGGGCGAAGTGCTGATTTTTGACATGCATATCGAGAAGCCGCACGCCATGGTCACAATCGGCCAAGACGGCGCGGTGGACTGGACGCTGCGGCCAGCCGCGCCGCGAGCTGTTGAGACCGTGACGTTGGAGCGCGTGAACATTTCAGATGGCATCATCGAAATTGAGGACAAGGCGGCCGGGCGGCGTATGACGCTTAAGGCGCTCAACGCCAAAGTCTCGGCGAAGGCCCTCACCGGCCCATGGAGGTTCGACGGCATATTGGAGGCCGAAGGCGAGAAGCTCGCCGTCAGCGGCTCGACCGGCGCCATCGATCCGCAGAAAAAAGTGACGCTGCGGCTTGCGCTCCACCCGGTCGAAAGGTCTGTGGTGATGGAGACGGAAGGGCGCATCAGCCTCGCAGATGGCGCGCCGCTTTACACCGGTGACTTCATCCTGCGGCCGGCTCTGCTGACCGATCCAGGCGCGGTTTCCCTGCGCGACGGGGAAGGGGCGTTAAAGGGCGCGCCGGAAAAGGCCGCCGCCTTCAAGGTAAAAGGCAAGTTCGAGGCGCGCCATGACGGCCTCACGTTTGCATCTTACCGGCTCGAGACTGGAACAAACGACAAGCCGTATTTTGCTGAGGGCTCGGGGAGGATCGCGTTCGGCGCGTCGCCCCGGTTTGATTTCCTCGCCGACGGCGCGCAGGTCACATTTGACGCCGAGGACGCCAACGGCGGGTCGGCGGGCAAATTCTCTGACAGGCTTGGCGCGGTTGAGGCGTTTCTGAAGAATGTGCCGGTTCCCACAATGCCAGGAGAGATAAGGCTTGCGCTGCCGGCGGTGGTCGCGGGCGACACGACGATCCGGGATGTGGCGCTCACTGCCTCGCCGGATGGCGTGGCGTGGGACATTAAATCGTTCAGCGCGGCGCTGCCGGGGCGTACCAAGTTGGAAGCGAGCGGCAAGCTCGGGCTTGGCAATAATTTTGGATTTTCAGGAGACGTGCTTCTTGCGTCGAACCAACCGACTGGGCTTGCCGTTTGGCTCACCGGCAGCGCCGACACTTCGGTGCGCCAGCTGGCAGCGTTTGGCCTTGCGGCGAAGGTCAACTTGACGCGCGGCCAGCAGAGTTTTGAAAATGCCGAGCTGACGCTTGGCAACTCAACTCTGCAAGGCCAGTTTGTGCGGCGCGGCGACGGAGCCATCCCATCGCTGGCTGCCTCTTTCAACGGCGGCGAGATAAGTTTGGACGATCTCTCGGCGCTGGCTTTTGCCATGGCAGGCGGCAAGGACACTGGCCTGCTCGCTGGTCACGATCTTGATGTGGCGCTGAAGGCCGGGCCGGTGAAGGTTTTGGGGCTGGAGGCGGAAGCTCTGGATGCGGCAGTGCGTCTGCATGGCGGCAAACTTGATATTGACCGCTTTCTGGTGACTGGCCTGGGCGGCGCGTCGATCTCCGCGACCAGTGATCTGAGCGGTTTTCCGGATGACCCGAACGGCACGGTGGACATGTCGGTTCTGTCGCCGGACGCGGCGGAGCTGTTCGGGCTTTTGGGGCAAAAGTTTCCGGGCATGCCGGTGTTTGCCGCGCTTGCCGACCGGGCGACGGCGTACCCGGAACTGCTGACCGACGCCAAAATTGATCTCGTGACGAGCTTCGCTGGCGGCGGCGCAGAAGAGCGGCAGCAGACGCTGAGCCTGTCGGCGATCGCGGGGGCGGGCATTTATTCCGGCTCAGCCACTGTCAGCGGTGATCTCACCGACTTTGCCAGCCTATCCGGCAAGGGCACGCTGCAGGGCAACCACGACGACCCGCTCGCAATCCTGGCTGTGCTGGGGGCGCCGGTTCTGCCCATCGGCGCTTCCGGGCCGGTGACCTTTGACCTCAGCGCCGATGGAGGGCCAAAACAGGGATTTGCGCTCAGCGCTTCGGCCAAGTCTGAAAACCTCGACGCCGTCATGAGCGGCAGGTTCATGCAAGGACCGGACGGGTTTGAAGGCACGGGCGAAGTGTCGCTTAAGTCAGCCGACATCGAGCCCTATCTGATGGCTGCGGGCATTTCCTTTCCTGACATGGGGCAGGGGCTGGCCACAGACTTGAAGAGCGGCTTCGTCAAAAGCGCCGCCGCTGTCCGCTTTGGAACCCTGCAAGGCCAAGTGGCCGACATTGCTGCAAGCGGCGACATCTCGCTTGACATCTGGCAGTCCGAGCCGCGCGCCACCGGCAAGCTGTCGCTCAGCAGCGTCGACCTCGGCTGGCTTGGCGAACTGGCGCTCGGGCAGGGGGCGCTTGCCGACGACCTTGATGGCTGGCCAAAAACCAGTTTTGCAGCGGACGGCATTTCGCCGCTGCAGGGAAGCATCGATCTCGACGTAAAATCCGCGAGTATGCGCGGAATTGGCGACGTCACCGCCGTGAAAGCGCTTCTGGTCTTCGAAAAGTCGGCGCTTGGCCTGCGCGGCTTTTCCGGCACGTTCGCCGGCGGGGCGCTTACCGGATCTGGCGAGGTCAAGAACGACAAGGGTACGGGGCTCCTGACCGGCGAGTTCCGGCTTTCCGGCGCGCGAATTGAAACGTTGGCTCCGCAGGACAAGGTGCGCGGCGGCGCCGACATTTCCGGCAGCGTCACGGCGACTGGAAAGAGCGCCGCCGCGATCATGGCGAGCCTCACCGGTGCGGGCGTTGCCAAGGGCGCGGATATCGAGATCAAAGGCATCAATGCGGCGGGTCTTGCAGGCATTCTGGCGGCGACGGAGAATGCGGGTCTCGCGCCGGATGCCGCTTCTGTCGAAAAGACAGTTGGCGAGAGCATGCAGGTCGGCGCGCTGAAGATTGTCGAAACCAGCCTCTCCTGGACCGCCGCCAGCGGCATTGTCCGGTTTTCGCCAGTGTTTGAGACGGTCGAAGGCGGAACGCTTTCGGCCTCCCTGGCAGCGGATTTCGGCAAGCGGAGCGCAAGCATTGGCGGCAAACTGGCGTTCACCCCGGCTGACGGCGCGGTGGCTGGCGCTGCGCCGGAAATTCCGTTCTCCGTCACCTTGAGCGGCGGACGTTACGCATCCAAATTTGACGCCCAGCCGCTGGAGCAGTTTCTCGGGCAGCGGGCTCTGGAGCGCGAGCAGGCGCGTGTGGAGGCGCTGCAGGAGGAGCTTTTGGAAGGCCAACGGCTGCGCCGCGAGGCGCGGCTTTACACATTCATTCAGAAGCAGCGGGCGACGGCGGCGCTCAGAAAGCTGGTTGCTGCTGAGGAATTGCGTGTGCGGGCGCATTTGAAGGCAATTGCCGTCAGACAGGCAGAGGAAGAGGCCAGAAAACGCGCTGAAGAAGAAGCGGCGGCGCAGAAGGCCGGGCAGGCCGCATTGGCTCCAAAGCCCGCGCTTCCGGAAATCAAGCTCGATCCTGAGGTCTTTCGGGACCAGAACAATGCTGGCGACCTTCTTCGGGACTTTCAGCTCAGTCCGCCGCCGATTCAGTAGCGTCCGTTTTTTTCTTCACCGCCCAGGCAAGCGCCGCCAGCCGCAAACTGGAAGACAGATTTGTTTCTCGCCCGCGCGCATCGTCAATCTGGCAGATCTGCGCGGACAAAGATGTTCCGCTGGCTTTGGCCATCGCGGTGATTATGTCAAAAAATGCGTCTTCAAGCGAAAAGCTGGTGCGATGGCCCCGGATAGTCACAGAGCGTTTGCGCACGGTGCTCATTTGCCGCTCTTCGGTTCGATCCTGCAGCCGTCGAGCAGCGCTCTGGAATTTGCCGCCTCGGCTTCAAGTTTTTGTTTCAAGGGCTTTGGAATTCCAAAAGCCGCGCGGTTCTGCGCCGCTGCCGCCTCTGTCTCAACCTTTGAACGGCGCTTTTTCCACAGGCGCAGGTTGACGGTCTGCGCCATCACTTGTTCTTGCGGAACGAGTCCAGAGACACGACGTCGGCCATTGGCTTGGCGTCGGCGACTTCCGCGGCTTCAGCGGGTTCTGCCTTCTTGGATTCAGCTTTGGCCTTGACCGTCTCGAGTTTTGCCTTGGCCTTATCAGGCGCAAGCATCGGCGTCGGCGCTGTCTCTTTTTGATTAGCCCCCGGCTCGAGCTTGTCGTCGATTTCCAGCTCAAAGCTGACGGACGGGTCGTAAAAGCCCCGGACAGCTAGGAATGGAATGCTCAGCCGCTCCGGCACATCGCCGAAAGACAGTCCGATCTCAAAATGCGAGTCGCTGACTTCAAGGTCCCAATATTGGTGCTGGACGACGATGGTCATCTGTTCCGGATATTTTTCGCGCAGGCGGCTTGAAATACGCACGCCGGGCGCGCCGGTGACGAAAGTGATGAAAAAATGGTGGTTTCCCGGCAGTCCCGTGCGGGCGATCTCGCCCATCACCTTGCGGACCACGCCGCGCATCGCCTCCTGCAGGAGAATATCGTAGCGGATGAGGTCTTGCGACATGTCTGGGCTCTGTCCCGGCGTGGATTCTGGGCCTTGGTTTAGCCGCGCTTTCAAGCGGCGTAAACTGGCAAATTGGCAAAGTCTCAAATGCAAGGGGGAAAGTGGAGGCTTCTGTTGCCAGGCGCCTCCGGGCCCCGCCTAAACCTGCAACAGCTTAGGGCTTGATTTGAAGTGTCGCACTGCCGTTAGGCGGCGAGACGTACTTCTGCATAGTTGTCATTTGCAACTAAGGTTTCAGCCCGATAACGGTGGAACAATACCGGGAAAAAGCACGATTTTTACACCCTCGTCGATCCTGTTTCGCCCCCGCCGCAAGCCAGCTTCCGCGCTGGCTTCTGGTGGAGGCGCCGGGTACCGCCCCCGGGTCCGAATGGTTTATTATACCGGCCATTTATCGCCATATCCGGACAAGCCGGCAAGGGGAATATAGGCGCTTTGCCGGGAGATTGAAAGGCCTGTCTTTTTGAATTCATCAACGGGATTGACTTATTCGTTAACCTGTTGAACAACGGTTTGAGGCAGGAAGGCAGTAGACTGCAACCGGGCGCGGAACGGCCTGCTCCAATTCCGTCATTTCCATTGGGGAGACAGACATGTCAGACTATCTTGCAGATGTTCGCCGCTACGACGCTGGCGCGGACGAAGAGCATGTGAAGAAAATCGTCAAACATCTCGGCATTGCGCTGCGCAATAAGGATTCCTCGCTGGTTTCCTGTTCCGATCCGGCCGAGCTTGACCGGGTCCGCGAAAAATGGTGCATCAAGAAGTTTGGCGCGGCTGACAACGCCAAGTCTGACTCGATCATCGCCAAAGTCTGCGAGACCATGAAAGCCGACCGCAGCAAGGGCCGTGTGACCTTCTACTATCTGGTCGCCAAGCATCTGGGAACGCTCGGCGCTCTCTGATTTTTCAGCTCATTCGAAGTCCCCCTCGGCAGGTCCGGCCTTCGGGGGATTTTTTTTGTCTTTCAGTTTCGGTGGCCTTAGATAATGAGGTTCGAATCGGAAATTGATTCATGCAGCAATATCATGCGCTTTTGCGCCATGTGATGGAACATGGCGCGGACCGGGGCGACCGCACGGGCACCGGCACGCGTGCCGTGTTTGGCTATCAGATGCGCTTCGATCTTGCGGACGGTTTCCCGGTCACCACGACGAAGAAGCTGCATCTGAAAAGCATCATCCACGAGCTGCTCTGGTTCCTGATGGGCGCCACGAACATCAGCTATCTGAAAGATAATGGAGTCTCGATCTGGGACGAATGGGCCGACGAAAACGGCGACCTTGGCCCGGTCTACGGCTCGCAGTGGCGCTCCTGGCCGAAAGGCAATGGCGAAACCATCGATCAGATCGCCAATGTCATTCGTGAGATCAGGACCAAGCCGGAATCGCGGCGGCTGATTGTGTCGGCCTGGAACCCGGCGCAGATCGACGCGATGGCGCTGCCGCCGTGCCACTGCCTGTTCCAGTTTTTCGTGTCCAACGGGAAACTGTCCTGCCAGCTGTATCAGCGCTCCGCCGACATTTTCCTCGGCGTCCCCTTCAACATCGCCTCCTACGCGCTGCTGACGATGATGGCGGCGCAGGTCACCGGGCTGAAACCGGGCGAGTTTATTCACACGCTCGGCGACGCGCATCTTTATGCGAACCATGTTGAGCAGGCTCGCTTGCAGCTCGGCCGGACGCCGAAAAAGCTGCCGGTGATGCACATCAACCCGGATGTGACGGACATATTCGGCTTCGAATATGAGGATTTCCGGCTGGACGGATACGAAGCCGATCCCGGCATCAAGGCGCCGATTGCGGTATGATGGGAAAGCTGCGGAAAGAAAGCGGATTTTGCGTGACGCTGGTCGTGGCGGCAGCGCGCGACGGCGTTATCGGCAAGGATGGGGGGTTGCCATGGCGGCTGTCATCCGACCTCAAGCGCTTTAAGGCAAACACGATCGGCAGGCCGGTCATTATGGGCAGGAAGACTTACCAATCCATCGGCAGGCCGCTGCCGGGCCGCGACAATATCGTTGTCACGCGCGACAAAAGCTTTGCGCCAGACGGCGTTTTCACCGCCCCGGACATTGCTTCGGCCCTGGCGCTGGGGCGGGCCAAAGCTGAGCAAGCCGGGGTTTCGGAAATCTGCGTCATCGGCGGCGGGGAAATCTACGGGCAGACCTTTGGTCTGGCGGACCGGCTTATCGTGACTTTTATCGAAGCCGACATTGACGGCGACACGAGATTCCCGAAAATTGACTCTAAAGCGTGGAAGGAAATTTCCACGGAATCCCATCCCGCCGGCGAGAAAGACAGCCATGCGACGCGGCATGTTGTCTATGAAAGGCGCGATTGACGGCATATTGCTGGATTAGCGGCGCAACTGCGTTGAATTAAACCCCGCGCATTCCTATAACACATCCAACAATCAATTCGGGCCGGGCGCAGTTCCGGCACACAGGGAGCATTCACTTCATGCCTTGGAGCAACCAGAGCGGCGGCGGAGACAAAAACGGCGGCGGCGGCGGGCCGTGGAAGCCTTCGGGCAATGGCGGCGGACCATGGGGGCAGGGGCCGCAGGGTCCGCGCGACCGGGGGCCGGGCAGCACGCCGCCGGATCTGGAAGAGATCTTGCGGCGCGGACAGGACCGGCTTCGGCAGGCGCTTCCGGGCGGCGGAGGGACCAATCCGCTGTTCCTTGGGTTAATCGGACTGGGCGCTGTGGCGCTCTGGCTGATGCAGGCGGTATACACCGTGCAGCCGGACGAGCAGGCGGTGGAGTTGCGCTTCGGCAAGCCAAAGGCGGAGATATCGGGTCCGGGCCTGCATTTCCATTTCTGGCCGGTTGAGACATTCGAGAAAATCCAGACTTCGGAAAAACAGGTCAATGTCGGTTCGGACGCCTCGCGCGGCACGGGCACGGGCCTGATGCTTTCGGGCGACCAGAACATCGTCGATGTGCGGTTCTCCGTGCTGTATCAGGTCGTGGACCCCGCATCCTACCTCTTCAAAGTGGCCGACCCTGAGGATCTGGTGCGGCAGGTGTCGGAAAGCGCCATGCGGGAAGTGGTCGGACGCCGCGCCGTGCAGGACATTTTCCGCGATAAGCGCGCCGAGATCGCCACTGAAGTGCGCACCATCGCGCAGGCGACGCTTGACGGCTACGGCGCGGGCGTGCAGATCAACCAGGTGCCGATCGAAGACGCGGCGCCGCCGAAGGACGTGGCAGATGCGTTTGACGAGGTGCAGCGCGCCGAGCAGGACGAGGACCGTTTCGTCGAAGAGGCCAACAAATACGCCAACGAGCGGCTCGGCAAGGCGCGCGGCGAAGGGGCGCAGATCGGCGAAGAGGCCGCAGCCTATAAAAAACGCGTCGTCTTGGAAGCCACAGGCGAGGCTGCGCGCTTCCTGTCAATTTACGACCAGTATGTCAAAGCGCCGGAAGTGACGCGCAAGCGCATGTTCCTTGAGACCATGGAAGGCGTGCTGAAGGATTCCAACAAGGTGATTATCGAGCAGGGCAGCGGGCAGGGCGTGGTGCCTTATCTGCCCCTGCCGGAACTGAAGCAGCGCGCAACGGAAGGAACCGCACAATGAACCCCTCCCGATTGCCCATCATCGGCGGTGTGATCGCCATTCTGCTCTTCCTCGCTTATTCCTCCTTCTTTGTCGTCAACGAGCGCCAGCAGGCGATTGTTCTGCGTTTCGGCGAAATCGTCGATGTGAAGAAAGATCCCGGCATCTATTTCAAAATGCCGTTCGCCTTTTTTGAGGCCGACAATGTGCAGATCGTCGAAGACCGCGTGCTTCGTTTTGACCTCAACGACATCCGCGTGCAGGTTTCCGGCGGCAAGTTCTTCCTTGTGGACGCCTTCGTCGCCTACCGGATCGCCGACCCGCGCGTCTTCCGGCTTGCCGTGTCGGGCAATCTTGACAACGCTCAGGCGCGTCTGCGCACCCGTCTCGATAACTCGCTGCGCCAAGTTTACGGTCTTCGCGGATTTGAAGCCGCGCTGTCGGAAGAGCGGCCGACCATGATGAAGGAAGTGCGCGACCAGCTGCGGCCGGATGCGACGTCGCTTGGTCTGGAAATTGTCGATGTGCGTATTCGGCGCACGGATTTGACGCAGGAAGTCTCGCAGCAGACATTTGAGCGGATGAAGGCAGAGCGGCTTGCGGAAGCCGAGCGCCTGCGGGCGCGGGGCAATGAGAACGCCCAGCGCACCCGCGCCATCGCCGACCGTGAGGTCGTTGAGATCGTGGCGGAAGCGCGCAAGGGCTCCGAGATACTTCGGGGCGAGGGCGATGGCGAGCGCAATTCCATCTTCGCCGCCGCTTACAACAAGGACCCGGAATTCTTCGCCTTCTACCGCTCGATGCAGGCCTATGCCTCGTCCCTGCATGGGGCGGGAACATCGATGGTGCTGTCGCCGGACTCGGAATTCTTCAACTTCTTCCGAGACGTGAACGGCACCAGCGCACAAAAGCCGCTGCCAAGCGCACCGGCGCAATGAGCGACTTTCTGACCGCCGCCGGGCTCGTTCTTGTGTTTGAAGGTGTGCTCTATGGCGGATTTCCAGCGGCGGCAAAGCGGTTTGCCGCCGAAGTGGCTGTACAAAGTGACAGCCTGCTGCGGGCAATAGGTCTTGCGGCGATGGTGATCGGACTTGGCATTGTCTGGCTGGCGCGCGGCTGAGCGGCGCTTCACGATAATGTCAACCGGAGAGACTTGGCGCGTGAGATGGCGGCCTTAATTTTCTCACAACACAAAGCGCATAAAGCCGAAGCACAACAATTCTCAAGGGGAGATTTCCTGTGGCTCTTTCTTTTCTAACCCGTCCGGTCAAGCAGCTCGCGCTGACTGCCGGGCTCGCGGCCATGCTAGCGCAGGGTGTGGCGGTGCCCTTCACTGCCGACGCCTACGCAAAAGGCCCAGAATCTGTCGCTGATTTGGCGGAAGGCCTGCTTGACGCGGTGGTGAACATTTCCACCAGCCAGACCATCGCGGGCACTGACGGTCCTTCGACCGTGCCCATGCCGCAGCTGCCGGAAGGCTCGCCGTTTCAGGACTTCTTTGACGAGTTCTTCAAAAAGGGCGGCCCCGGCGGCGAGGAGGGCGGTGGCCAAAATTCCCGCAAAGCGCAGTCGCTTGGCTCCGGTTTCGTGCTGGATGCGGTGGAAGGCATCATCATCACCAACAACCATGTGATTGCCGATGCCGACGAAATCACCATCAACTTCACGGATGGCAAGAAGCTGGTCGCAAAACTCATTGGCACTGATCCCAAAACTGATATCGCCGTTTTGAAAGTTGACCCCAAGGGGCATGCATTGAAGGCCGTCAAGTTCGGTGACTCCGACAAAGCGCGGATCGGCGACTGGGTCATGGCCATCGGCAATCCGTTCGGCCTTGGCGGCACTGTGACAGTCGGCATCATCTCAGCGCGTAACCGCGATATAAGCTCCGGCCCCTATGACCGTTTCATCCAGACGGATGCTGCCATCAACCGCGGCAATTCAGGCGGGCCGCTGTTCAATATGGACGGCGACGTCATCGGGATCAACTCGGCGATTATTTCCCCAACCGGCGGCTCCATCGGCCTCGGCTTCTCCATCCCTTCTGAGCTCGCCACTGGCGTGGTTGCTCAGCTGCGGCAGTTTGGCGAAACGCGGCGCGGCTGGCTCGGCGTGCGCATTCAACCGGTGACGGAGGACATCGCCGAGAGCCTCGGAATGGCGTCAGCCCAAGGGGCGCTGATCGCGGGCGTCATCAAAGGCGGGCCGGTAGACAAGGGCGAACTTGTGGCGGGCGACGTGGTCAAGTCTTTCGACGGCAAGAAGATTGTCGAAATGCGCGACCTGCCGCGTATGGTGGCGGAAAGCCCGGTCGGCAAAGTCGTTGACCTCCTCATTGTCCGCAAGGGCAAGGAGCAGACCGTCAAGGTGACGCTTGGACGGCTTGAAGACGGCGAGCAGCAGATGGCGTCAAAAGACAGTCCAGGCGGCGACACTAAAGCGCCAGAAGTCAAACCGGTTGAGACCAAGGTCCTCGGCATGAAGCTCGCCGAGCTGAATGACGAAAGCCGCAAAAAATTCGAGATCGTGCCCGAGATCAAGGGCGTTATCATTGCGGAAGTCGACCCAAACTCCGCCGCTGCCGAGAAGCAAATCGCTGCCGGCGAAGTCATAACAGAAATCGCGCAGGAAGCGGTGACCAAGCCTGAGGACGTCGTGAAGAAGATTGAGGCGCTGAAGAAAGAGGGGCGCAAGAACGCGCTTCTGATGGTAGCGTCCAAGACGGGCGAACTGAAATTTGTGACCGTGCGGATCGAATGATTCAGGAAACAGCCGAAAGCTATTAAAATAATTGAAATCCCGGTCACACAGCCGGGTTTTTCCATTGGCGCTCAGTCAACCGGTAAACAATGTGGCGGCGCAGATGCGCATAGTCTCCGCCAATTTTTGGGTGGTCAAAATCGCGCGATGGATCGCGGGTCATGCCGATCCTCTGCATCACTGCGAGGGAGCGGCGGTTCGTTGGGACAGCGAATGAGATGATCTCGTCGAGGCCACGCCGGGTGAACCCGTCTTTGAGCAGCGCATTGGCGGCCTCCGTCGTGTAGCCATTTCCCCAATAGCGCGGCGCGGTGCGCCAGCCAATTTCGACCGTGCCTTTGGGCAGGACCGGTTCAAGGTCTGGAATGGCGAGACAGCAATAGCCGATGCATTCACCGGTCGCCTTGATTTCGACGGCAGTGTATCCGTAACCCGTCTCCGCAAGGCCAGTGCGTCCGCGGTCGAAAATTTCGTCCGACTGCGCCCGAGTGCGCCGGTATGGATAGAATTCCATGACCTTTTCGTCGGAGTTGATCTCGTGGAAAATCGCGCGGTCCGGCTCTTCGAACGGGCGGATGATCAGTCTTTCGGTTTCAAGCGGAAGCATTCTCAACAATCCCCCGTCAGGACAGCGTTCTGGTCCATCGATTGCGCGACAGGCGGCAGGTCGCGTGGCGGATCAGCGACGGCTGATTTTCAGGAACGCCCGGATGGTCAAAGTCGCCGTCCGGGTCGCGCACCATGCCGAGGCGCTCCATCACCGCGATGGAGCGATGGTTCGTTTTCACGGCGATTGCGACAAGGTCTGACAGACCGTGATTGAGGAAGCCATCCGCGATGGCGGCTTTGGCGGATTCTGTCGCGTAGCCCTTGCCCCAATGGCGCGCGGCGAAGCGCCAGCCTGTTTCAAAGGTGCCTTGAGGAAACTGCGGCTCCATCTCGAGCTGGGCGATGCCGCACATGCCTATGCAGTGTCCGGACTCTTTCAATTCCACCGCGTAGAAGCCGAAACCGATGTCCTCAATGCTCGCCCTGAGAAGCACGAGCCGCTCGTCGGACTCTTCGCGGGTTCGGCGGTAAGAGAAAAATTCCATAACCCTGTCGTCTGACATCAGCTCATGGAAGGCGTCCCGGTCACAGCCTTCCCAGTTGCGCAGAATAAGTCGGTCCGTCTCAATCGGGATCATGCGGCAAACTCCGATTTCCGATAACCCTGCAGGTAAAGAAGGCCGGTCAAGTCGCTGAAATCGAGTCGGAATTTGGCTTGCGCCGCGACGGACGGTTTGGCATGCAAGGCGACGCCTGTCCCGGCGGCGCGCAGCATAAGCAGATCGTTGGCTCCGTCGCCGACTGCGATGGCGTCCTTGGCAGAGACGCCGAGGCGCGCCGTGATTTCGTTGAGGGCCTCCAGCTTGGCTTCCTTGCCAAGGATGGGTTCGGCGACCTTGCCTGTGAATAAACCCTCTGCGGACAAGAGCTCGTTGGCGCGGTTTTCTTCAAAGCCGATTTCTCTCGCAATCGGGCCGGTGAAGGCGGTGAAGCCGCCGGAAACCAATGCCGTGTAAGCGCCATGCCGCTTCATCGTCCGCACCAGTTCGCGCCCGCCGGGCATCAGCGTGATTTTTTCTTCAATGACCTGCTGAACCACCTCCACAGGCAGCCCCTCGAGCAGCGCCACGCGCGCACGCAGCGCCGGCTCAAACGCGATCTCGCCATTCATGGCGCGGGCGGTGATCGCGGCGACCTGGTCTTTCAGCCCAATCATGTCGGCGAGCTCGTCGATGCATTCCTGCTCGATCATGGTGGAATCCATGTCGGCGATCAGAATCTTTTTGCGCCGGCCCTCCTGGAGCTGGATGGCGAAATCGATGGCGCCGCCATTCAATGCCGCTTTCAGCTCGGCGCCGGCGTTCTGGGAAGTTTTCAGCGGAATGTCGCAGGCGATGCCGTCGGCGAGCCAATACAGGTCCGTTGCGCCTAGCGCGCGCATTGCGCTATGCGCTAGAAAGGGCGTCAGAACCGGATTGGCCGGATTGGCGATCAGCGTTGCAACAAACATGGCACTCCCGGCTCAATGCGAAAAAACACAACCCTGATAGCCGGACCCACCGCGAGCGGCAAGTCGGCGCTGGCGCTGCGCATCGCCAAGGAAAATAGCGGCGTGGTGGTCAATGCGGATTCCATGCAGGTCTATGATGTGCTGCGCGTTCTGACGGCGCGGCCATCGCCGGAGGACATGGAAGGTGTGCCGCACCATTTGTTCGGCCATGTGTCATCCTCCATGATCTATTCGACGGGGAAATGGCTGGTGGATGTCGAGGGGATGCTGGCGCAGCCTGAATTGCAGGACCGGCATTTGGTTTTTGTCGGCGGCACTGGCATGTATTTCCGCGCGCTGCTCGGCGGCATGTCTGCCATTCCGGAAGTTTCTCCGGAAGTCAGGCAATTCTGGCGGGTGGCGCTGGAGGAAAGTGGTCCTGAAGCGCTTCATGTGGAGCTTTCCATTCGCGATCCGGAAACGGCGTTGCGGCTGAAGCCGCAGGACAGCCAGAGGATTGCTCGGGCGCTGGAAGTCCATGCATCTTCCGGCAGGCCGATATCATTCTGGCAAAAACAGAGCGGCACTCCGCTCATTGATGCGCAGAGCGCCAGAAAAATAAGTCTTGTGCCGAACCGTTCGGCGCTGCAGGAAAGGATCAATCAAAGGTTTGCGCTCATGGTAAAATCGGGAGCCGTCGAAGAAGTCCGGTGCCTCCTGTCGCTCAAGCTTGATCCGGCGCTGCCTGCGATGAGGGCGATTGGCGTTGGCGAGATTTCCGCCTTCCTTGTCGGCCAATGCACATTGCCACAGGCGATTGAGCGCGCTTCAGCCGCAACGCGGCAATATGCCAAGCGCCAGGAAACCTGGCTGCGGCACCAGCTCGCCGGAGATTGGGAGAAATGTGTTCCGACAATCAGCGGCCAGTTGTAAACCATGTGTTTACCATGCCGTCTATTTTGCAGGTTGTAGCGCTCTAATCAGCCAGTTGTTCTGCAAAATTAACCCGGACTAAAGCGCTGAGCCTTAGCTTAGGTTCAAACCACGGGCGAGTAAAATGAGATACCAAAAAGCTGAACTGGCTTTTTTCCTGTTCATCCTGCTGATTGTCGCAGCGACCGGAACGCTCTATTTTGCTTACAGCGCAGCGCAGGACGCTTCGGCCAGTCCGGTACGGTCACGTGAACTGATCCTTGCGGTCGGCTCCCTCAACGTTGCCGCGATGCTGTTTGGCATCCTGTTCATTTTCCCTCTGATCCGCGGGCAGGAGAAAGAGCACGGCAAGCTGCGCGCGATGACGCAGACACTGTCGGCCCGTTCTCAAACGCTGGAACACGCCGCATTGACTGACGCGCTGACCGGCATGCAGAACCGCCGCTATTTTGATGATGCGCTCAAGGAATATCTTGGCGAGTTCAAACGGATTGGCAAACCTGTCGGCCTGATGGTGCTCGACCTCGATCACTTTAAAACCGTCAATGACACGCATGGCCATGATGTGGGCGATGAAGTGCTGCGCCGCGTCGCACAGTGCCTGAAAGATTTCACGCGCTATCATGACGTTGCCGCGCGAGTTGGCGGCGAGGAGTTTGCGGTTGTTGCGCCGAACATGGATCTTGAGCTACTGGGCAAGCTTGCTGAGCGAATCCGCAAGGCGATCGCCGACCTTGTCATTGAGAGTGGCAATGTCAGGCTCAAGGTCACATCAAGCTTTGGCCTTGCCCTTTGAGACGGACGCGAAGAGGCTGAAGGTTTCTACAAGCGCACCGACAAAATGCTCTATGTCGCCAAACAGCAGGGCCGCAACCGGGTCTGCGCCTAAAGT
>JANMMM010000289.1:0-7856 GCA_031373225.1 Phyllobacteriaceae bacterium
GATGGGCTGCCGCGGCGTGAGCCGTTCCGACTTCCGCTATGATGACCGTTTCTCTGAAGATGGCGAACTCATCTGGCTGGAAGTCAACACGCAACCGGGGATGACGCCAACGTCATTGGTGCCGGAAATTGCGCTGGCGGCAGGCCATTCGTTCGGAGCGCTGTTGAGCTGGATGGTAGAGGACGCGTCTTGTTTGCGATGATGGGCATAAAAAAGCGCAGCAGTTTTGCATTGGCGGACGCCGATGCGGGGGGCTTTGCGACGCTTGCCGCCGCGTTTCGCAAACCCATGCGCTTTGTGTCGCGGCTCGCAGGAGGCGATGTGGACGTGCCGCGGTTTGCTGGACTCTACGGCGCGGCTGCATTTCTTGGCGCGACGCTTGTCTACGGCACGCTGATCGGCGGGCATTCGCCGAACGTTGTCAAGGACACAACGTCGCGGCTCGGATTTGCTGTGGGCGAGATAAAAATTTCGGGGCACGCTGAAACTTCGGAAATAGATATTCTGCAAGCGCTGGGGCTGGACGGCGATACATCGCTGATCGGGTTCGACACCGAAGCGGCGCGGCAGCGCATCCAGGAAATGCCTTGGGTGGCATCGGCGCAGGTGACCAAGCTTTATCCGGGCGGTCTCTCGGTCAAGGTGGCTGAAAAGACCGCTCATGCGGTTTGGCAGCATCAGAACAGTGTTTCGCTGATCGAAGAAGACGGCAAAGAGATCGCCGCGTTCGGCGATGAAAAATACCTTGGCCTGCCGCTGATTATCGGCGAGGGCGCTAATCTTAAGGCGCATGAAATTGTACAGGCGATGGCGGAGTTCCCCGGCATCGCCTCGCAGGTCAAAGCCTATGCGCTGGTCGGCGCGCGGCGCTGGGATTTGCAGATGAAGGACGGCGTGACGCTGAAGCTGCCGGAGAAAGATTCAGGCGCGGCGCTGGCCGCCATCGCCAAGCTTGAGAGCGAGCAGGGATTTTTCGGGCGCGACATTGAATCTGTCGACATGCGGATCGGCGACCGGATCATCGTGCAGCTGTCGCCTGAAGCGCTTTCAGCCCGCGATGCCGCCATCAAGCTGCATGAAGTCAAGAAAAAGAAGAAAGCCGGGGCGCAGATATGACGTTTTTCCGCAGCAGGTCATCCGGCCAGAACGGCGCGCCTCAGGGCGGCGCCCGCAGCGGCCTGGTGACTGTGCTTGATGTCGGCTCGACCAAGATTTCCTGCGTCATCGCCCAATTGAAGCCGCGCGGCGAATCCGCCGTGCTGCCGGGCCGCACGCACCATGTGGAAGTGATGGGGATCGGCCACCAGCGTTCGCGCGGCGTCAAGTCCGGCGTCATCGTCGATCTTGACGCAGCCGAGCAGTCGATCAGGCTGGCGGTGGACGCCGCCGAGCGGATGGCGGGCGTCACGGTGGAATCGCTGATTGTCAACATGTCGGCTGGCCGTTTGAAGAGCGAAAGTTTTGCTGCAGGCATTAATCTTGGCGGCCACGACGTGGATGATTCAGACATTAACCGGGTGCTTGCCGCTGGCGCAAAACAGTCGATGGCGGCGGAGCGGCAGGTCGTGCATTCGCTGCCCGTGTCGTTCACGCTGGACGCCGAGCGCGGCATCGCCGATCCGCGCGGCATGTTCGGCGAGCAGCTTGGCGTTGACATGCATGTGCTCACCGCAGACGCGGCGCCTCTGCGCAATCTCGAGCTCTGCATCAACCGCGCGCATCTGAATGTGGAGATGATCGTCGCGACACCCTATGCCAGCGGGCTTTCGGCGCTGGTCGAAGATGAAGCGGAAATGGGCGCGGCCTGCATCGACATGGGTGGCGGCACGACGACAATCGCCATCTTCAATGAAAACAAATTCATCTACGCCGACGCCATTGCGGTCGGCGGCAACCATATCACCATGGACATCGCCCGCGGCCTTTCGACAAGGCTCGATGAGGCGGAGCGGCTGAAGGTCAAGCTTGGATCGGCACTTCCGAGCGCCGCCGACGAGCGTGACATGCTTTCCGTCGCGCCGATCGGCGAGGAAGAGGGCGAGATCGCCAACCAGGTGCCGCGCGCGGTGCTGACGCGGATCATCCGGGCGCGCGTCGAGGAGACGCTGGAACTGGTCCGCGACCGGCTCAATCAGTCGGGCTACGGCCAGGCGATCGGCAAGCGCATCATCCTGACCGGTGGCGGCAGCCAGCTGCAGGGCATGGCGGAAGTGGCGCGGCGGATATTGGCGAGGAATGTCAGGGTAGGGCGTCCGCTTGGCGTTTCGGGGCTGCCGGAGGCGGCGCGCGGACCGGCGTTTTCGGCGACGGCGGGCCTGCTCATCTATCCGCAGGTGGCGGAGTTTGAAATTTCTGCGGCGCGGTTTTCCGCAAAGCACAAAGCGACTGGAACCGGCGGCCGCATCGCGCGGATGGGCAACTGGCTCAGAGAGAGTTTGTAATTACGGGGCGTCCCAAGGGGCAAATTTAGTATTCAAGCCGCAGCGGCAATGCGGATGAACCAATCGAGAGGTGACAAGGCCATGACGATCAATTTGAAGAAACCAGACATTACCGAGCTGAAGCCAAGGATCACCGTCTTCGGCGTCGGCGGCGGCGGCGGCAATGCGGTCAACAACATGATCACCGCCGGTCTGCGCGGCGTGGAATTCGTTGTGGCAAACACCGATGCTCAGGCTTTGGCCATGTCCAAGGCCGACCGGATCATCCAGCTGGGCGTGGCGGTCACCGAAGGACTGGGCGCCGGCTCGCAGCCGGAAGTTGGGCGCGCGGCGGCGGAAGAATGCATTGACGAGATTCTCGATCATCTGAACGGCACCCATATGTGCTTTGTCACCGCCGGCATGGGCGGTGGCACAGGCACCGGCGCGGCCCCGGTTGTCGCAAGGGCGGCGCGCGAGCGCGGCATTCTGACGGTCGGCGTTGTCACCAAGCCGTTCCATTTCGAAGGCCAGCGCCGGATGAAGACGGCAGATCTCGGCATTGAAGAGCTGATGAAGGCCGTTGACACGCTGATCGTCATCCCGAACCAGAATCTCTTCAGAATCGCCAACGACAAGACGACATTTGCCGACGCCTTCGCCATGGCCGACCAGGTGCTTTATTCCGGTGTCGCCTGCATCACCGACCTGATGGTCAAAGAGGGCCTGATCAATCTCGATTTCGCCGATGTGCGCTCCGTCATGCGCGACATGGGCAAGGCGATGATGGGCACGGGCGAAGCTTCCGGCGAGGGCCGCGCCATGGCCGCCGCCGAAGCCGCCATCGCCAATCCGCTGCTGGATGAGACCACAATGAAGGGCGCAAAGGGCCTGCTCATTTCGATCACCGGCGGCCGCGACATGACGCTGTTTGAAGTGGATGAGGCGGCGACGCGCATCCGCGAGGAGGTCGATCAGGACGCCAACATCATTCTTGGCGCGACCTTTGACGAATCGCTGGAAGGCATCATCCGCGTCTCGGTGGTCGCCACCGGCATTGACAAGCAGATTTCCGAGATCGGCGCAGCGCCGGTCGAATTCCGCCAGATGCAGCGTCCAGTCAGCCGTCCGGTGATCGCGCAGCCGGTCCAAGCTGCGGCCCGCATCATTGCCAAGCCAATTGAGGCTCCGGTTGCCAAAGCCGCCGATCCAATCGCTCAGGCAATTCAGAGCGCCGAAGACGACCTGCCGTTCGAGCTGAATGATATTGATCTCGAAGACGATTTCCGTCCGCAAAACCGGATATTCTCCGCGCCCGCCGAGCCGGCCCCTGCGCCACAGGCAATGCAGCCGCGCGTCATGGCGGAAGAGCGTCCACGGGCGATTGAATCGCAGCGCATGCCGCGTGTTGAGGATTTCCCGCCGGTTGTTCAAGCTGAAATCGAACAGCGCAAGTCGCCAGCCGCCGCGCATCACGAAGAGCGCGGACCCATGGGCTTGTTGCGCCGCATCACGTCCGGGCTTTCACGGCGCGAGGAAGACACGGCCCGGCTTGTGCCTGCGGAACCGCGCGAGGCCAATATGGAGCGGACCAGCGAACAGCGCCGGCCGCTGTCGCAGGAGGCCTCCATGTATGCGCCAAAACGCGGCAATCTTGACGATCAGGGGCGGCAGGTCGCGCAAAAGCGGCCCGTGTCAGAGGACGATCAACTTGAAATCCCGGCATTCCTGCGCCGCCAGGCCAATTAAACCTGTAGATATCGCGAAATATTCGAAAAACCCCGTCGCTTTAGGCGGGGTTTTTTGCTGAGTTGAATGTGGCGAAAGTGCGCCGAATGTGGCGGAAAAGTGGCGAAGCGTTACACTGGTTAAGAAAGCGTGATTTGGATTAATAGCATGGGTAAGGCTATCTTCATTTCCAATGTGAGAGACTCATCGTTTGCGCGCGGGGCGCGGCGTGAGGAGATAAAAATGCGAGCGGCAGAGCTGACATCGCGGATGGTCTTTGGGGCGATTCATGGGGAATGAGCTTTTGGGGTATCAGTCGACCATCAAGGAACGGGTTTCGCTTTCTGGTGTCGGGGTGCATTCGGGTGCGGATGTGTCCATCACGCTCCTTCCCGCCGATGCGAACACCGGTGTCATCTTTCATAAGATAGGCAGTGACGGCGAGATCACCGAAGTGCGGGCGGTTTTTCAGGAAACCGGGCCGACGGACCTTTGCACCGTGCTTGGCCGGACCGAAGCCAGCCGCATAGCGACGGTCGAGCATATTATGGCGACACTCAGCGCCCTTGGCGTGGACAATGTCATTGTTCTGATCGAAGGCGCGGAAGTGCCGATCATGGAAGGCAGCGGCCAGTCTTTTGTCGAGGCGATTGAACAGGCGGGCATGCTGAGCCAAGCGGCCAAACGCCGCTATA
Organism: Phyllobacteriaceae bacterium; assembly: GCA_031373225.1. GTDB lineage: Bacteria > Pseudomonadota > Alphaproteobacteria > Rhizobiales > Rhizobiaceae > JANOYJ01. Next base: position 4,844 of record JANMMM010000289.1, read on the forward strand.
TCCGCGTCACAAAGCCCGTGCGTGTCAATATGGGTGCCTCGTGGGCCGAGTTCAGGCCTTACGAAGGCACCCGTTTTGAAGTTGAAATCGATTTTGAGTGCCCACTGATCGGCCGGCAAATCTATGCAGGCGACATCACGCCGGACTCCTACCGCCGCGATATTGCGCGCGCGCGCACATTCGGTTTCATGCGGCATGTGGAACATTTGTGGGCTTCGGGGCATGCGCTCGGTTCATCGCTCGAGAATTCAGTGGTGATCGGCGACGATGACACGGTGGTCAATCCTGGCGGTTTGCGCTGGGCCGACGAGTTCGTGCGCCACAAGACGCTTGACGCGATTGGTGATCTGGCATTGGCAGGCGCACAATTCATTGGATGCTACCGGTCGTACAGGGGCGGCCACAAACTGAATTCTCTGGCGCTTCAGACCCTGTTGTCCGACAGTTCGGCATTCGAAATTGTTGAATCGAAACGCCGCGAGCGGCGGGGTGCAGGCGTCGAACTGGTAGCGGTCAACGCGGCGGCTTTCTCGCCCTGGATGTTGTGATTCAAGCATTTCCGCCGGCCGTCACAAAAAAGTGCGAATGTCCGAGCAGCACGTTGCCCAACCTGCGCGCTTGTGATTAATGAGTGCGCCGAGCGGCTTTTGAATTGGACACATGCATATGCGGACCCTGATATGTCAGGTTGGGAAAAATTTGGTGCGCCTCTTTGCAGCGGCCGCGTTTGCTGTTCTGGCTGGCTGCGGCGGCGAAAAAGACATCAATCTCGACACTTATGTCGACAATCTCGAACCTGCGGACCAGTTATACAATCAAGGTCTGGCCAATCTCGAAAAAGGCCGTGTGGTCGAGGCCTCGCGCAAGTTTGACGCGGTTGACCGCCAGCATCCCTATTCGGAATTTGCCCGCAAGTCGATTGTGCTGGGTGCGTTCGCCAATTACCGGCAGGGCCGCTATCCGGAGGCCATATCGGCGGCCAAGCGCTACGTGACGCTGTATCCGACGGACAAGGAAGCGGCTTACGCGCAGTATATCATAGGGCTTTCCTACTTCCGCCAAATCCCGGACGTGACCCGCGATCAGGCCGATTCGCGCCGCACGGTGGCGGCGATGACCGAACTGGTCGAGCGCTATCCGGACAGCGAATATGTCGAGGACGCCAAGACCAAGATTCGTTTTGCCCGCGACCAGATCGCCGGCAAGGAAATGCAGGTGGGGCGCTACTATCTGGAGCGGCGCGAATATCTCGCCTCGATCAAGCGGTTCCGCAACGTTGTCGAGCAATTTTCCAACACACGGCACACCGAAGAGGCCCTGGCGCGTCTGACCGAAGCCTATTTCGCCATGGGCCTGGCCACCGAGGCGCAGACAGCGGCGGCGGTGCTGGGGCAGAACTATCCGGACAGCCCCTGGTACAAGGACAGTTACAAGCTGCTTCAGTCCGGCGGCCTTGAGCCGCGCGAGAACGCCGGTTCGTGGATTTCCAACGCCGCCAAGGCGATCACCGGCGGCGCCTGAAACGCCTGATGCTGGCGCATCTCTCCATCCGCGACATTGTTCTCATTGAAAAGCTTGAGATCGACTTCGCGCGCGGTCTCACCGTTCTGACGGGTGAGACGGGCGCTGGGAAGTCGATCCTTCTCGACGCTTTGAGCCTTGCGCTCGGCGCGCGCGGTGATGCGGGTTTGGTGCGGCACGGCGCTGCGCAAGGCCATATCACCGCTGTGTTTGAGCTTGCTGCCGAACATCCGGCGCGTTCTGTGCTGGTCGAGAATGCCATTGAAGACGATGGCGACATCATCCTGCGCCGCGTTCAAAGCGCTGACGGCAAATCGCGGGTTTTTGTCAATGACCAGCCGGCCAGCGTTGCGCTGCTGCGCGCTCTTGGGGCGGCGCTGGTGGAAATACACGGCCAGCATGACGACCGGGCGCTGGTGTCGCCGGAGGCGCACCGGGCGCTGCTCGACGCGTTCGGCGGACTGGGCGTTGAGCTTGGAAAAGTGCGGACAGCATACCGCGAATGGCGCGGGGCGGAGACGGCGCTGGCCAAACACAAGGCGCGTGTTGAGGCGGCGGCGCGGGAGGCGGATTATCTGCGGGCTTCATCCGAGGAATTGCGGGCGCTCAATCCGCAGGAGGGCGAGGAGGAGGAGCTGGCCGAGGCGCGGGCGCGGATGATGCGCGCTGAGAAAGTGGCGGCGGACCTTTCGGAAGCCAATGACATACTCTCCGGCACCGGCTCGCCCATGCCCTCGCTCGCCTCGCTGCTGCGGCGGCTGGAGCGCAAGCAGAGCGAGGCGCAGGAACTCGTTCAGCCGATTGTCGAGGCGCTGGAGCAGACGGTGCATGCGCTGTCGGACGCTCAGGGTGCGGCGGAACAGGCGCTGCGGATGAGCGAATATGATCCGAAGCTTCTGGAGCGCAGCGAGGAGCGGCTGTTCGCGCTGCGCGCTGCGGCGCGGAAATTTTCGACCAGCGTTGAAAAGCTGCCGGCGCTGGCCGAGCGGATGCGGCAGGATTTAGCAGATTTGGACGCTGGCGAGGCCGGATTGAAGAAACTGGCGCATGAGGCGGGGGCGGCGAAGAAGGCTTATGAAGACTCAGCCGGGATTCTCTCCGCCAAGCGCCAAAAGGCGGCGCGGGCATTGGAAAAGTCCGTCATGGCCGAGCTTCCGGCGTTGAAGCTGGAGCGGGCGGAATTCATCGTTGAGATATCCACCGATGCGGATGCGCATGGGCCGGACGGGATTGACTTTGTCGAGTTCTGGGTGCGCACCAATCCGGGGACCAAAGCGGGTCCGATGATGAAAACGGCGTCCGGCGGCGAGCTGTCGCGGTTTCTGCTGGCGCTGAAAGTGGCGCTCGCGGACAAGGGGTCGGCGCCGACACTGGTGTTTGACGAGATCGACACCGGCGTCGGCGGCGCGGTGGCGGACGCGATCGGCCAGCGCCTGAAGCGGCTGGCGGGCAAGGTGCAGGTGCTGTCGGTGACCCACGCGCCGCAGGTGGC
>JANMMM010000315.1:0-3959 GCA_031373225.1 Phyllobacteriaceae bacterium
GGTTGCCAAATTTTTCCGCGCTGAAGGCGTTCACAGTGTCGCCATGGCCGACAGCATCATGGGCTGCCCGCATGAAGAGATCGTTGACTATCCGGAGGGTGAAAAATGCCCGCGCTGCCCGTTCTGGGCAATCCGGGACAGGTTTACGCATGACGTAATTCAGTGAAATAACTCTCCTGTTCACACCAGCGGCTTCACCCACACCCAAAGCCCGCCAAACGCCAGCCCCAGAAATATCAGCAGCCCGACCACGCCGTTTGACTTGAACAGTTTCAGACACTGGTCCGCATCGTCAATATCCAGCGTCCTGATCTGCCGCGCCATGTGGCTCGCCGCCGCGAGCAGCCCCGCAAGCGCCGGCATTGGCGCGATGGCGACGGCGAAACTGGCGGTGAACAGCATCAGCGCCGCGCCATAGAGGCCCATCAGCCAATATTTCGTCTTGTCGCCAAACAGCCGCGCCGTCGAGCGCACGCCGACGAGCGCGTCGTCCTCCTTGTCCTGATGCGCGTAGATTGTGTCATAGCCGATCACCCACAGCACCGACCCGGCATAAAGCAAGAGGGCGGGCGCTTCGATCTGACCCCGCAGGCTGGCCCAGCCGACCAGCGCCCCCCAGGAAAACGCAAAGCCCAAAACGAGTTGCGGCCAGTTGGTGAATCTCTTCATCAGCGGATAGACCGCGACGATCAAAAGTGAGGCCGCGCCAAGCATGACTGTGAACCAGTTGAAGTTCAGCAGAACGGCAAGTCCCGCAAGCGCCTGAAGAACGAGGAAGGCGAGCGCCTGCTTTCCCGACACCTGTCCCGACGGCAAAGGCCTTGAACGCGTGCGCTCGACCTTTGCATCAATGTCCCGGTCAAGAAAATCATTCCACGTGCAGCCCGCCCCGCGCATCGCAACAGCGCCAATAAAAAACAGCAGGAGATGCCAGACAATCCTCTGCCATGAATAGTCCCCCGCATAGCGCCCCGCCGTCGCGGTCGCCGCCAGCGTCAGCGACCAGAAACACGGCCACATCAGCAGCTGCCAGCCAATTGCCCGGTCCCACCGCGCCAGCTGCGCATAGGGCCAGACCGCGCGGGGAAGCAGCCGGTAGACCCAGTGTCCTGAAGGCGCGTCGGCGACACGGCCCTGGGCATCGGTTGATTGAATTCTGTCCATGACGCCTCGTTACAGGGCGTGATGGCAAGGTCAAGTATTGACCCCCGCAGCCATGCCGCCTATCGGCGCGTCAGATAGTTGAGGAATGCAGCCATGAACGTTCTCCTGATCGGCTCCGGCGGCCGCGAACATGCGCTGGCTTGGAAACTGGCCCAGTCCTCGCAGCTGGATGTGCTCTACGCCGCCCCCGGCAATCCCGGCATCGGCGAATGCGCGACGCTGGTGTCTCTCGACACGGAGGATTATCCGGCGGTCATTGAATTCTGCAAGGAAGCCAAGATCGGCCTCGTCGTCGTTGGCCCGGAAGGCCCGCTGGTCGCGGGCATCGCCGACGCGCTGACCGATGCAGACATCCGCGTCTTCGGCCCGTCCGCCAAGGCGGCGCAGCTGGAAGGGTCCAAGGGCTTCACCAAAGACCTGTGCGCCGAATTCAGCATCCCCACCGCCGCCTATGGCCGGTTCACCGATGCGCAAAGCGCCAAGGCTTACACGACGAAGGTTGGCGCGCCCATCGTCGTCAAGGCTGACGGCATTGCGGCGGGCAAGGGCGTCGTCGTTGGCGTGACAGTCGCTGAAGCCTTCGCCGCCATCGACGCCTGCTTCGACGGCGCGTTCGGCGCGGCGGGGGCGGAAGTCGTGGTCGAAGAGTTTCTCGAAGGCGAGGAGGTCTCCTTCTTCTGCCTCTGCGACGGAAAACACGCCGCGCCTTTCGCCTCGGCGCAGGACCACAAGCGCGTCAGCGACGGCGACACGGGCCCCAACACCGGCGGCATGGGCGCCTATTCGCCGACCGGCGCGATGAATCCGGAGCTTGACGCGCGGGTGATGCGCGACATCATCGAGCCCACCATGCGCGGCATGGCGCAGCGCGGCGCGCCGTTCACGGGCGTGCTGTTCGCCGGTTTGATGCTGACCAAGGATGGGCCGAAGCTCATCGAATACAATACCCGCTTCGGCGACCCGGAGACGCAGGTGCTGATGATGCGGCTGAAGGATGACCTTCTCGTCCTGCTCAACGCCGCAGTGGACGGCGTGCTGGACCAGATATCAATCCGCTGGCGCAATGAGGCGGCGCTGACCGTGGTCATGGCGGCGGACGGCTATCCCGGAACCCCGTTGAAAGGGACTGTCATCAGCGGCATTTCTGCAGCGGAGCTTCAGGAAGGCGTCAAAGTCTTCCACGCCGGCACCATGGCGCGCGGCCATGAGCTTCTCGCCAACGGGGGCCGCGTTCTGAATGTGACTGCTCTTGGCAAGACAACGGAACAAGCGCAGCGCAAGGCCTATGAGGCGGTGGACGAGATCGACTGGCCGGAAGGCTTTTACCGCAGCGACATTGGCTGGCGCGAGATCACCCGCGAACAGCGGCGCTGAGACGGGTAGTCGTAAAAGGCGACGCTGACCGAAGCCGTCTGCATCATATCGATGCCGAAATCCGGCGCATGCATTGGCGCTGGGTCGCGCGTAGGCGCTGTCTTTTTCGACCAGCGGACAGTCGCGCCAGCCTGCACGGCGGCAATTGCCGACGCTTTTCCGACGCTTACAAAGCTGACGGCAGGCCGCGCGGCGGCTGGATTAAGCGGCTTATGTCCTGACAGGCCATCGAACGGCCAGGCCTTCTTAAGCTCGGCAGGGCTCATGTTGGCGACATTGATGTCAATGTCCTTGCCCGTGCCTTTGATCCGGTAAGGGCAGTCGTCGCCGCCGCAATTGACCGACGACGCGAACTGCCAGAGCGTGTAATTCTCCCATGCGCCTTTGGGAAAATGCCCGACTATGTCCGGCTTGTAGCGGGCGTACCAGATTTTCAGCTTGGACAGCAGCGGATAGGTTTTGGCGCTCTCGGCGATGAATTTTGCCGTTGAGCCGTTGGTGTAGAGCATCGGGTAACGCCCCGTGCGCCGCTTGATGTGCCGGGCGAACTCTTCGGCGTCGGCCAGCGACATGAATTTCGAAGGATCATTGTCCTCAAGATCGAGCGCCATCAGATCGTCGGCGGCAGGTTCTGCGAAGTCGAGGAAATGATTGGCCTGTTCGCGCGGATCGCCGGGCCGCGCCAGATGATAAGCGCCCCATTTCAGCCCCTGCGACTTGGCCAGCCCGCGCCGCGCATGAAACAGCTCGCGCCCAACCGAATAGACTTTCCAATCCTTCTTGCACAGCGCCTTGGCCGTCAGGCCCGCCGAACCCGCGCAGCCATAGCGCGGCGGCAATCCATCGGAGCCTTTGTGAATAAACCCGGCGACGCGCGGGTTTTTGGCGATCTGTTTGAGGTCAAAACTGTTATATTCATAACCGTCCAGCACCAGCGCCTTGCCCGCATCCATCCATGCGGCATTCATCTGGGATTCCGCCTGCGCATTGGCGGGAAGGACGGCCATAAAGGCCGCTGCGAACGCGCTTACCAACTGACGATACAACACCAACATGCCCAATCCGGGTGGAACCCAATCCCCAATATGCTGGGAGAATGGGCGATTATGGTTAATCGGCGGTAAAGCAGGAGGAACTGGATTCTCTACAGTTTCCGCGCCACTTCTCGTCCGCCCAAGTTTCGTTCGTCCGCAGCTCACGCCCCTCTCTGCCTGTCGGCATCTCCCCCGCGAGGGGGGAGATCGCTGTGTCACGGCTTTCGCCAATCGCCACCCTTGAAAATTGGCGAAAGCGGCGCGGCGAGCGATCTCCCCCCTTGCGGGGCTAATCGATTCACACATCTCTCAACCTCGCGCCGTGGGCGAGCGCCTTGAAGTATTGGAGGCCGTGTTTGAAGGTTATGGGGCCTGGGGGGCGGGATT
>JANMMM010000213.1:0-2172 GCA_031373225.1 Phyllobacteriaceae bacterium
GGGTTAAAGAGCGCTCTGAACAGGAGAGGAAAATATGAACGACACCATAGTACACACTAAAATGAAACAACGACGCCAATATGCTCATAACAAGCCGCGCGTTTCATTGCCGTGCCGGTATGTGCCTGCAAAACCGTCGCGGTCGAAATATGATCCGGCTACGGAGGATCGAAAACACGCGAACGCTGATAATATCGAACGGCGGTGGATTGCGATATGACCAAGATCGGCGACAACAGCATGGATACGAGCCTGCTCAAGAATTTCATTGAACGGATCGAACGGCTCGAAGCGGAAAAGAAATCGCTCGCCGAAGACATCAAGGAAATCTACGCGGAAGCGAAGGACACCGGATTCGACACGAAGGCTATGCGCAAGGCCGTTGCGCTGCGCCAGATGGACGCGAACGAACGCAAGGAACAACAGGCGATGATTGACCTCTATATGTCCGCGCTGGGCGATTTGCGTGATACTCCGCTCGGCCAGGCCGCGATGGCGCGCGACGGGGTGGCGACGTGACATTTGCAAAGCCGCGCAAGAAATTGTCTGAGCCGCGCAAGCGCCGGGCCGATCCCGAGGCTCAACTCCAACGCACCGTGATCGCGCATCTCAAGGCGCGCGGCATCAAGGGGCTTATCTATCATTCGATCCCGAACGAAGCCCGCAGAACGCCCGCGACGGCGGCACGGCTCAAAGCACAGGGCATGTTGCCGGGCGTGGCGGACCTGATTCTGGTCGCGCCGGGCGGAAAGGCGCACTACCTGGAATTGAAGGCGCCGAAGGGCAAATTATCCGACGATCAGGAGGCATTCTTTGCCGCCTGCTGTCAGAGCGATATTTCCTATAATGTGGCGTGGGAAATAGACACCGCGTTGTACATTCTCGACAACTGGGGCCTATTGGGGACGGTGAGGAAGGCGTGATTCAACTTGTCAAATACAACGAGGCTTGCCGTGCGGTTGCGGCGGCCAAGTCTATCGTCGGCAGCGATCTCGCACAGGTCGCGCCATGGCCGAACGCAGCGTGAAACCATGGGTGGCGGTGTGATGGAACTATGGCCCTTCGCGGACTTGAAGCGGGGACACTACGGCGCGATTCTTGCCGATCCGCCGTGGCGCTTCGAAGTCTGGAGCGGTGAAACTGCGGTGAAGGCGCGCGACTCCGCAAGCTCCTACACATCTTTGAACGTCCACTATCAAACAATGGCCCAAGCGGAAATTGAAGCCCTCCCGGTTCAAGACCTGGCGGCAGCGGATTGCGCACTGTTCTTGTGGATTTCGTGGCCTCTCTTGCCCCAAGCGATGGCTCTCATCGAGGCTTGGGGGTTCACTTACAAAACCTGCGCATTTGCCTGGATGAAAGCAAATGCCCGGCAAGTCGAAATGTTTCAAGACGATGTGATTCCAAGCATGGGCATGGGGTATTGGACCCGCGCCAATAGCGAAGTGTGCCTTCTGGCCACGAAGGGGAAGCCTAAGCGGCTTTCCGCCAGTGTGCGGCAGGGCATTATCTCGCCGCGTCGGGAACACAGTAGGAAGCCGGAGGAAATTCATCGGCGCGTAGAATCTCTTGTCTCAGGTCCATACTGCGAATTGTTTTCGCGGCAACAGCGTGTCGGCTGGGACACGTTCGGCAACCAACGCACGAAGTTTGGAACTGCCGCATGAAAATCGCCATTCCCAACCGCCGCGAGTACGATTGGCGCCTCGACTCCCACCTCTCATGGCAATTCGCGCTCCGGTGCATGGCGCTGGCCTGCGGCTCGCGGCGGTTCGAGACGGTGGCGGAGCTTTATTTTGTCGAGCAACAAGGACAAATCCCCTAGGGAGAAAACACAATGGACAAAGCAAAAATGCGTCACTGCTGGTACTGCGGCGCCGAGCTTGGTATGATTGAGAACAAATACTACGACAGAACCGACACATGCGGCAGGAGCGAATGTGACCGGGAGCTGCGTCATCAGATGGCAGCAGAGAGAGACGACGCGCACGAACAGCTAGACCGCGACATGGGATGGTAGGCCATGATCGACACTCTGAGCGAGCAAATCTGGAAAATTGCCAACGGCAAAATCAGTAGCGGGCAATTGGAGGCCATCATGAAACTTGTTGACGAAAACGCCGAAGAATCTCGGCAAGACGGCTATGATGAAGGCTACGCGCGAGGTCTGGA
>JANMMM010000334.1:0-18557 GCA_031373225.1 Phyllobacteriaceae bacterium
GCCCGCCGAAACGAAATTGATCACATGCACCGGCTTCTTCTGCCCCATCCGGTGGATGCGCCCGATGCGCTGTTCAAGCACCGCCGGGTTCCATGGCAGATCCATGTTGATGAGCGTCGAGGCGTGCTGCAAGTTCAGCCCGGTGCTGCCCGCGTCCGTCGACAGAAACACCCGGAAGGCCGGGTCTTCGAGGAACCGCTCCACCACCGCCGGGCGCTTCTCCGACGGCACGCCGCCATGGAAGCTGACATAGCCGAGGCCGCGCGCCTCAAGCCGGCGGATGACGATTTCATGCGTGCGCGTCCATTGCGAAAACACCACGGCCTTCGCCTCCGGGTCGGCCAAGATACCGTTGAACAGCGATCCCAGTTCGTCCGCCTTGACGCCATGGTCGGTTTCAAGGTCGAGCAGGTAGGTGCTGTTGCACGACATGCGCATGTTCTGCAGCGCGCAGGTCATGCGCCGCTGATCCTTGTCGGAAAGGAATTTGGTCCTGCGCCAGCGCTGAATAATCTTGGAGACGATTTCGGCGTTCTCCTGATGATAAACCATCTGCGCCTCGGTCATCGGCACGAAGAGGTTCTGGTCAGTGCGGCTTGGCAATTGCAAAAGCACTTCGGACTTTCGGCGGCGGATCATGACCGGCGCCAGCGCCTCGCCGATCTTCTCCAGCCGCTTATAGCCGGTGACGCGGCCTGTCTCGTCAGTGACCTGATGCTGGTTCAAGAGCTTCCAAGTCGGCCCGAGCCGGTGCTGGTCGACAAACTGCACGATGGAAATCAGCTCTTCGATCTTGTTCTCCAGGGGCGTGCCGGTCAGCACAATGGCATAGGGGCTGTCGATGCGCTTTAAAGCGCGCGCGGCGATCGTGTTCCAGTTTTTCACCCGCTGCGCCTCATCGACAATCACCAGTTCCGGCCCCCATTCGGCGATCAGGTCGAGGTCGGGCTTGAGTTTTTCATAGTTGGTGATTTTACAGAAATCGTCGCGTGCATACTCGCCCTGCCTCTGCGCCCGCCCGCCCGCAATGACGCGCACCGTGTCGGCCTTGCGCCCGGCGAACCGCGCGATCTCGCTCTGCCACTGGTATTTCAGCGAAGTGGGGCAAATGACCAGCACTTTCGACACGCCGAAATGTTTCGCCAAAATCTCAGCAGCGGCGATCGCCTGAATGGTCTTGCCCAATCCCATGTCGTCGCCGATCAGCGCGCGCCCGGCTTTGAGCGCAAACAGCGCGCCCTCGGCCTGATAGGGATAGAGCGGCACTTTCAGCCCATGCGTCAGCTTCGGATCATCCGCCCCGCGCGGGAACAGCCTGTCCAGCGCCAGCGCCCGCTTCTCCGCATCGCGCCGCCCGGCGATGAAATTCAGCGCGTCGTCATAGACCCGCAGCTCGCAGCTGCTGTCCCGCGCCGCTGTGATGAACGGGTCCAGCTCATCGTAGCGCTCATCCCGCAGAATCCCGCCGCGCGCCGGGTCGAACAATTCGCAAGCCGCCTCATCGACAGCTGGCGGACAATCCGTCCCGGCATGGAAATGCACGCTGCGCCTGCCGTCATTGCGCAGGAAAAGCTCGGAAAACGACGGCTGAAAGCCGCGCGCGAACGCCGTCTTGGCCCCCCGTTTTTTCAAGAGCCTTGCAATGGCAAACTCGAGATGCTTGCAGGTGCCAAGTTCGCTGGTCGAATAGTCCGGGCAGGAGCAGAAATTGCCGCCCGGCCCCAGACCGCGCACCGCCACCCGATAGCTGGATTTCGACTGAGGATTTGTGACGCGGAACTCCGAGAAGAACGGCTCGCCTGTCAAATTCTCCAGCCCGAACGCCTGCTCGCGGCCAAACTGCCGCCGCAGCCCGCGCTGCCAGTCCAGCGTCGACAGGCCGTCAGGCGCGGCGCTGCGCGACAGCTTGGCTTCTCTGGGCGGCTTGGCGGCGGGTTTCCTGCGGGTGGCTTTCATCGAATCATGCTCCTCGCTTCGGAAAATGATTTTGTCAGACTTTGCGCTTTGCCGGAATGAGCCAGCGGCCCAGTCTTCAGTTTAATCAGACGGAGGAGGCGGAAGATCAAGCGCCGACATCAAGATGCCTTTGCCCTTCTCATAAAGCATGTTCTCCCGCGCCGTCGCCAAAAGCTCCGCATCCGGATAAAAATCTTCATGGATTTGGTTGAAAGCCACGTCGCCGCAGCCGGGAACGCGGCATTCCGGCTTGCCTTTCGGGCACGCGTTGAACCCGCACAGCCGCCCAAGATAGCGGTCGCTGCCCGGCTCAAACAGGAAAATATCCGCCTGATGGCTGGCAACGCCGCCGCCGCTCTGCCCGATGCTCAAAAGAGCCTTGTCCTTCGCGCGGCGCATCCCGTTGAGCCGCTCACGCGAGTCGAGCCAGACGGCCAGATCAACATCCTTGCACTCGTGCCAGACCTCAATCCCGGCGCGGCGGTATTGGCTGAAGCGCGGCACTTGCTTGAAAAGCGGTTTGGCGACTGAGCCGGTCAGCCCGATTGCCAGAACCTCATCAAACGCCGCCAATGCCGCCGCAATCGCATCCGCCGCCGCTCGGAAGCGCAGCTGCTGGCGGACCATCGACTGGTTTGTCGCCTCGATCTCCGCCTTTCGCATCGCCGCTCCCCGGATTAGGCAATCAGCATTCAGGATTATTTCGCCAGTCCCAGAACAAATGCAAGCGATTGGTCGAGGCGGGTCATCGTTTCCGCTCCGGCCTGCCCCACGATTTTCGAAACTCTGGTTTTCGAGACAGCATGCACTTTGTCCGCCATCACCTGCGATGTCTGCATGAGGCCATTTCCGGAGGTCGGCTCAACCAGCGGGCGGTACATCGAAACAGGCAGCAAATCGGTTGTCAGAGGCGCGACGATGACGCTTTCCACAAACTTTGTCAGATAATCCACCTGAACAAGAATTGCGTGCCTCGGCTTTCCATAGTCACCGGGCAAAGAAACGATGACGACATCGCCGCGCTTCATTGCTCGTTCCAAAGATCGGCCCAAAGATCGGCCCAAAGATCGGCGGAGGCGCACTCGATCCAATCCATGACGTCCTTTTCACCGCCGCTTGCCGCAATGAGCTTCGCCTGCCGCTCAGCTTCCGCCTTGAACCCCGGCGCCTTGGTGTCAAACACCCACATCTGCACAGGCTTCAACCCCTGCTTGCGCAGATTGGCGCGGTAGTCATGCATGCGTTCGGCGGCGGTCTTGGCCATGGCTATTGTCCTTTCGTAACCAGTTACGACAAGGCAGACAAAATTTCAATATCCGGCCCTATCGTCACGTGGCAAATTTCTTCGCCCCCGCGACGCACAGCACCACCGCCCTGGTCACCGCGATCATCTTCCATCCCACCGTCTCGCGCAGCAGCGCCGCCGACAGCGTCAGGCCGAAAAACGGCTGCAGCAATTGCAGCTGCCCGACGCCCGCAATTCCGCCTTGGGCGAGACCCCGGTACCAGAAGATGAAGCCGATCAGCATCGAGAACACCGAGACATAGGCAAGGCCCGCCCATGCGGAAAGGCGGACGCCTGTGAAGGAAGAAGGCAGGGTGAAGAAAAGGAGACCGCCCATCACAGGCAGCGAAAGAACCAAGGCCCATGAGATCACCTGCCAGCCGCCAAGTTTGCGGGAAAGCTTTGCGCCTTCCGCATAGCCGAGCCCGCACACGATAATCGCTGCCAGCATCAGGCCGTCGCCGGTCAGCGAGGCATCGGCGCTCTGCGCCAGCGCAAACCCGGCGACAAGCGCGCTGCCGAGGCACGAGAAAATCCAGAACGCCGGCCGCGGCCGCTCGCCGCCGCGGATCACGCCAAAAATTGCCGTGGCGAGCGGCAGAAGGCCGATGAACACGACCGAATGCGCCGAAGTGATGTGCCTCAGCGCCAGCGCCGTCAGCAGCGGGAATCCCACCACGACGCCGAGCGCCACGATGAACAGCGATCCCAGATCCTCCCGCCCCGGCCGCGCCGCGCGGAACACCGCCAGCAGGCAGACCGCCAGCGCGCCTGCGATGGAAGCGCGGGCGAAGGTGACGAACATCGGATCAAGATCAATCACCGCCGCGCGGGTGGCGGGCAAGGAGGCGCTGAAGATAAGGACGCCGATGAAGCCGTTGATCCAGCCGGCGGCGGAGGTGTGTGGGGAATTCAAATGGACGTCCGATCAGATTTGAGGCGGCTGCGATGACGCACCTTCGAAGTCTGGACGCATTGCGGCATTGGCCTTAACGGGATTAAGCTCCTCTACAAGAGTTGAAAAACACCGGCAAGTTCCTGCAATTTGCGCCGACACGGGGAGCCTTAAATCATGAGCCGTGCGGAAACCGCCGCAGACATCGCCGCCTGTCTTGGACGCTTCGCCGACGTGCCGCCCGCAGACATCGAGCGCCTGGTGGCCAAGGGCCGGACACGCGCGCTCGAACCGGGGGAGAGCTTCTGCCGCCTGGGGCAGGAAAAGCACGAAGTCGGCTTTATCCAGGCGGGCATCGTCCGCTACCTCGTCATCCTGCCCGACGGAAACGAATCCACCAAAGACTTCAGCTTCAAAGGCGGCTTCACGCTGTCCTTCGGCAGCGCGGCGCTGAATCGTCCGGCGGAGGTCGCCATCGAGGCAGTCGTGCGCACCGAGCTGCTGGTCTGGCCCTACCAGACGCTGCTTGATCTGTACGAGTCAGACATGCAGTGGCAAAAGCTCGGCCGCCGCATCGCCGAGCTGCTCTATGTCCGCAAGGAGCAGCGCGAGCTTTCATTCCTCCTGCTCGACGCCGAGGCGCGCTACCGGCAGATGCGCGCGCAGTTCGGCAAACAGGCTGACGCCATCCCGCAATATTTTCTTGCCTCGTATCTGGGCGTGCGGCCGCAGTCGCTGTCGCGGCTCAAACGAAAGATCGCCGATGAACATAGGTGAATGACGCAAGTCCCCGGTCCGTTCAGCATGACGGCATGTTGAACAACAGGAGACCGGGATGAAAAAGTCTTTGAGAATCACGCTCATCGTGTCGCTGGCCGCTCTCGCCGCCGGCGGCGCGCTGGCCGCGTCGTTTCTGCTCGCGCCGCGTCAGACGGCGCCCGTGGTAAGCGGGCCGCCGCCGGCAGCGCTGGCGGCCAAGCTGAACGGTTCCCCCGGCGCGTTCAGCGTGACCCGCATCGCACACGCGTCCGTGCTGCTCGATTTCGGTAATGCCACAGTGCTCACCGACCCATGGTTCAGCGAGAAGCTCCACTACCATCACGGCGAGCCTCTGGGCATCCCGTTGGAGAAATTGCCCAAACTGACCGCTGTTGTAGCGAGCCATGAACATTACGATCATTTCGATATAAAGACGTTCGCGCGCTATCCCGACAAAGACGTGCCGTTCTTCGTCGGGCCCAACATGGCGGACGCCGCGCGCGCAGTGGGCTTCACCAATGTGCGCGAGCTCAAGCCATGGGAATCCGCGACCGTCGGCCCGCTCACCATCACCGCAGCGCCCGCCGCTCACAAAGTGCCCGAAATCACCTTCGTCATTCAGGCCAACGGCTCCACCGTCTATTTCGGCGCCGACACGCGCCTCATTCCCGAACTGAACGAATTGCCCAAGCGCTTCCCGTCAATCCAGCTGGCGCTGCTGGCGGTCAACGGTCTCAGCGTGATGGGCGAACAGGTCGTCATGAACGCCGAAGAGGCCGCCGATCTTGCGGGGCGGCTTGGCGCGGAATCGGTCGTGCCGATCCACTACCGCTTTCATGGCAGCTGGTTCACCGACAGTTTCATCCTGTCCTACGACGGAACGCCGGAGCGGTTTCTGACCGCCGTCAAAACCCGCGCGCCCGAAACAAAGGGCATGGTGCTGGAGCCGGGGCAGGTCCTGAGCCTCGCGCCTTGAGACAGGGGCGCAGGTCAATCGCCAAGCCCAAGATTGACTTTCAACACTTATCTGACTAGTGTTATGACTAGTCTATCAGATTGGAGAACGGCGATGCGGTCATGGCCCGTTCAAGACGCAAAAGCGCGCTTCAGCGAGTTGCTTGAGACCTGCCTAAGGGACGGCCCGCAACTGGTCACCAAGCGCGGCGCCGAGGCCGCCGTTTTGGTGCCCTTGCCGCAGTGGAAGAGGATGCGCGACGGCGCCCGTCTCACGCTGAAAGAGCTTTTGCTGTCCGACGACGCCCGCGCGGAAATACCGCTCCCGCCGCGCGGCCAGCTCAGCCGCAGGCAGCCGCAAGAGATTTCCTGACCGCTAATGTATCTCATTGACACAAATGTGGTTTCCGAACTGCGCAAACCGAAGCCGCATGGGGCTGTGCTGGCGTGGCTGAACAGCGTGCCGGATTCGGACCTGCATATCAGCGTGGTGACCATCGGCGAAATTCAGGCCGGGATCGAAATCACCCGCGAACAGGATTCGGTGAAGGCGGCAGAGATCGAGTCTTGGCTGGATCAGGTTTCGGGCACGTTCAGCATGGTCGCGATGGACGCCGCCACCTTCCGCATTTGGGCCAGACTGATGCACCGCCAGCCGGACCATTTGATCGAGGACGCGATGATCGCTGCGACGGCCGCTGCGGGCAATTTGACTGTGGTGACGCGCAATGTGCGGGATTTTGAGCGGTTTGGGGTGAGGGTGTTTGATCCGTTTGGATTCAGCAGCTGAAGCCGTTGCAAGCAAGAGCCAGCGCCGCGATCACATAGTATTCAAATCGACGCATCGACAGATTTCACATGACCCGCCTGCGAATATTCAAGTATGGCCCGGTCAGCCGTCACTACTGCAAAATCTCCGAGCCGCGCCGCAGCAATGATGAAACGGTCAGCGGGATCATTGTGGAAATCACCCGGAAGATTGACGGATTCAACGGCGCAGGCCGCATCAACCGGAACTGTCCGCCAAGCCGGGTGCTTCATGGCTTTCGCGAGCCATTCCCGCGCCGGTCCGCCCAAGTCCAGCCGCCTCTTGCTGACCAGCATCGCAATCTCCCACGCGGAGATGGCGCTGACATGAAACGGGTCGGTTTGATTTCTTTCCGCAATCACCCTGCGGGCCTTCGGTCCGAGCCGCGCGTCGCCCTCGGCGGACCAGATCAGCACATGCGTGTCAAGCAGGATCACTTCATCGCGTCCCATTCGCCCGGATCAATCGCCGGAGCGAACGGGTCGTCATAGCGCAGGACTGTGCCTTTCATCGAGCCGATGAATGACTTCGCCAGATTCTCCTGAGCGCGCGCCGGATACAGTTCCGCCACCGGCTTGCCGCGCTTTGTCACGATGATCGGCACCTTGGTGCGGTTCATCTCGTCAATCAAGGCGAGGCATTTGGCTTTGAAGTCGGTGGCGCTGACTTTGTGTGAGGCGAGGGGCACGGCGAAACCTCTGAAAATATGTACACGTAAGATGGTCATCTGAGAGAAAATTGTCAAGCGCTGACAATTTCGGCCGTCTCCAATGCGGCCAGCATATTGTCGATGAAGCCGCAGATTTGCAGAGCTTGTTCGCGAGTCACGCTCTCTATGAAGCGGTGATGGCTTGGATTTCTGAATGCACCAATCAGACCCCGAAAAATGCTCGCAAAGCCATCTTGTTCGCTTGGATTGTCAGAAAACTTGATCCTCGTCTTGGAAAGTTCTCCATTTATTGCCTTGCCGACCAAAACCAGTCCGATGTCGCCAGAGAATTCTGGCAATTTCCTACGCATTCGCTCTTCAAGCACTTGTGTCGCCTGATTAATAACTCGATCAAAATGCTCACTGGCCGATAATAGGTCAGAACAGCGGGACTTGAGTTCCGGATCCTTTATCAGATTGTAAGTGCTGCCAATTTCTACAATACGACTTGAGGCGTGGTGCACCATCTCTAAATATGATATGAGCTGCCGAACCTTCGATAAGAAAACGTCTCTCCAAACCTGATATTGCGGATCACTGTGACCCCTAAAAACCCCAGATGTTAGCTCGAAGTCAGCAAAATCATCGATCTTCAAATTTTTAAGGGCCTCCAAAATCGTGCGGTAATCGTCAGAAAAATCTCGGGCGATAAATTGATTCAATAACACTGTAGTGTCTCTAAGTGCGACCAGCCGCGCGTAGGAACCTTCAAGGATTCGCCTAGACATCGTTTCTCACTCCCACTCAATCGTCCCCGGCGGCTTGCTCGTCACATCATACACCACCCGGTTGATCCCCCGCACCTCATTGATGATCCGCGTCGCCACCCGCCCCAGAAACCCCATCTCGAACGGATAAAAGTCCGCCGTCATCCCGTCCACCGAGGTGACCGCCCTGAGCGCGCAGACATATTCGTAGGTGCGGCCGTCGCCCATGACGCCGACGGTCTGGACCTCGGTGAGCACGGCGAAGGCCTGCCAGATTTTATCGTAAAGCCCGGCCTTGCGGATTTCGTCGAGATAGACCGCGTCCGCCTCCTGCAGGATGCGCAGCTTTTCGCGGGTGACGCCGCCCGGCAGGCGGATGCCGAGGCCGGGGCCGGGAAACGGATGGCGGCCGATGAAATGCGCCGGCAGGCCAAGCTCGCGGCCGAGCGCCCTCACCTCGTCCTTGAACAGTTCGCGCAAGGGTTCGACCAGCCGCATGTCCATGCGCTCGGGAAGGCCGCCGACATTGTGGTGGCTCTTGATGGTGACGGAAGGGCCGCCGGAGAAGCTGACGCTTTCGATGACGTCGGGATAAAGCGTGCCCTGCGCCAGAAACTGCGCGCCGCCGATTTTTTTGGCTTCCGCCTCGAACACTTCGATGAACAGCCGCCCGATGGTCTTGCGCTTCACCTCCGGGTCCGCTTCGCCTTCGAGCGCCGAGATGAACATGTCCGAAGCGTCCACATGCACGAGCGGGATGTCGTAATGGCCGCGGAACATGTCCAAAACTTCCGTCGCCTCGTTTTTGCGCATCAGGCCGTGGTCGACGAAAATGCAGGTCAGCTGGTCGCCGATCGCTTCGTGGATGAGCACAGCGGCGACGGAGGAATCAACGCCGCCGGACAAGCCGCAGATGACTTTGCCGGAACCGACCTGATCGCGGATTTTGGCGATCATCTCCGTCTTGTAGGATGCCATGGACCAGTCGGATTTGAGGCCGACAATATTGTGCACGAAGTTGGCGAGCAGCCTGCCGCCGTCCGGCGTGTGCACGACTTCGGGGTGGAACATGGTCGTGTAATATTTGCGGGCTTCGTCCGCCGCGATGGCGAATGGCGCGTTTTCAGATGTGCCTATCACCTCGAAGCCATTGGGCAGCTTGGTCACCCGGTCGCCATGGCTCATCCAGACAGTGTAGTGTTTCCCGGCCTCCCACAGCCCGTCAAATAGCGGGCTGGCCTGCTTGATCGTCACTTTCGCCCGGCCAAATTCCCGCGCATGCCCGCCTTCGACGGTTCCGCCCAGTTGCGCGCACAGCGTCTGCTGGCCATAGCAGATGCCGAGGATCGGCACGCCTGAGTCAAACACCGCCTGCGGCGCGCGCGGCGAATTCTCATCCAGCACCGACGCGGGGCCTCCTGAAAAGATGACGCCCTTTGGCTGCATTTTTTCAAAAGCTTTTGCTGCCGACTGGAACGGATGGATTTCGCAGTAAACCCCCGTCTCGCGCACCCGCCGCGCGATCAACTGGGTAACCTGGCTGCCGAAATCGATGATGAGGATGGATGAGGGATGCGCGGTGGGTTTCATGCGGGGCCTTTAGTAAAAAGTCGCCGCGCCGCAACGGGTTGGCGAGATCGGGGACAGTTTACTTTTCTGGCACAGCACCTATGCGTTTCACCGCACCCTCTGGAGAAAAGTAAACTGTCCCCGATCTTCCAGCGCCCCGTTTTCCGCTTCGCCCCCAGCCCAAACGGCAGGCTGCATCTTGGTCACGCTTTTTCCGCGCTGATGAACGAGAAGCTTGCGCGGGAAGCGGGCGGGCGTCTGCTGCTGCGCATTGAGGACACGGACCAGACACGCGCCCGGCCGGAGTTTGTGCAGGGCATATTTGAGGATTTGGAATGGCTTGGCATCGCCTTTGAGACTCCTTCGCGAATCCAGAGCGAGCATATGGCGGACTACCGCGCGGCGCTCGCCCGGCTCGATGCGATGGGCCTTCTCTACAAATGCGCCTGCACCCGCTCGCAGCTCGCCGCAGCGCCGAAAGGGAAAACCGATCCGGACGGCTCGCCGATTTATCCGCAGACATGCAGAGGAAACAGAGCGCGGGAAGGGGCGCCCTTCGCGCTGCGCCTGAAAATGGCGGAGGCCACCGCCCGCATTGCTGAGCCGCTTGAGCAGAATGGGCACGGGGCCGATCCGAACGTCTGGGGCGATGTGGTTCTGGCGCGCAAGGACACCGGCGCGAGTTATCATCTGGCGGTGGTGGTTGACGACGCGCTGCAGGGCGTCACCCATGTGGTGCGCGGCGCCGACATGCTCGCCGCGACGCCGATCCACGTGCTGCTTCAAAAGCTTCTTGGCCTTCCGCACCCGCACTATCATCACCACGATCTCATCATGCGCGACGCGCAGCGGAAACTGTCAAAGTCGCATGGCGATCCCTCGCTTCGGGACCTGCGGGAAGGCGGGATGAGCGCGCGCGAGGTCCGCGCGGCGCTCGGTTTTGTGTGAAGCGGAGCCGCCTATGCGAATGTTTCCGCAAGTTTGTCCAGAATGGCGGTCCAGCCGCCCGTGTGGCCGTCGCGGCTCTGCTCGCTGGCAAACTTCTCATGCACCAGCTCAAGGTCCGTGGCGTTTGCGCCGGCCGGCTTGAAGTTCAGCGTCACCATGCTGCCATCCACGGAAAACGGCGATTCCCAAGAGAAGACGATCTGCCTGTGCGGATCAATAGTCTTGTATGTGCCCTCATGCGGAATTTCCTCGCCGCCCGGCTTCATGACAATATGAAAGCGCCCGCCGACCTTGGCGTCGGTTTCGGCCTTCGGCACGCTGCCGCCCTCGCCGGGGATCATGAAGCGGGCGAGCATCTTCGGGTCGAGCCAGGCGTCAAAGACTTTTTGCGCGGGCGCGTTGATCCGGCGGTTCACAGTGAGACTAAGTTCGGTCATTTCTCATCCTCCATCAAGGCGTTTTCCAGTTTCTCGAGACGCATGTCCCAGATTGAGCGAAGCTGCGAAAACCAGCCTGAAATGAGCGCCGTTGGGCCCATTTCGGCGCTGATCCAATGCACCCGGCCTTGGGTCCGGCGCGACACCAGCCCCGCCGCCTCCAGCACCTTGATGTGCTTGGAGACGGAGTTGAGGCTCATGCGGTAATAGGCCGCCAGATCCGTGACCCGCGTCGGTCCCTCCTGTGCCAGACTGGTCAGGATCGCCCTTCGCGTCGGGTCGCTTGCCGCTTTCAGAACCTCTGAAAGCCTTGCTTCATCAAACTTTCGTTCAACCATGTGGATGAATATATCCTCGATTTTTTGATTGTCAACCGTTCGGATGAATAATTTCAGCTCGGCGCGCCCAGTTTCATTTCCCGGCCCATGCGATAACAAGATCAACCGCCGCCGCCAGCCTCTCGTCGATCACATGCAGATATTCGGTCCAGTCGGCAAACCCGGACAGCGGCGCCTTGCCGTCCGATATGCCGCGCAGGCCGATGAGGTCCACGCCGAACCTCTGGCTGGCCCGCAGGAGGGCGAAAGTCTCCATGTCCACCATGTCTTCCTCAATGTCGTCATAGGCCGCCCCGGAAATGATGTTTGCGCCGGTCGAGAGCGTGGCGGAAGGAATGCCGGGAATGAGACACGGCAGAACGAGCGTTTTCGGCAAATCCAGAAACGGCGTGAGCCCCTTTTCAAAGCCGAGCGGCGAGGCGTCCATGTCGCGGTAGGAGACGGACGCGACCTGATAGACGCCGCACTGTTCCAGGCGGCTGGACCCCGCCGAGCCGAGCGAGATCACTATGTCCGGCAGCGCGCCGTTTTCCTTCAAGGCCGAAAGCGCGGCGGTAAGAGAAACCGCAGCCTCCACTGGCCCGACGCCTGTTATCAGCGGCTTGAACCGGGCGCGCAGATGCGGGCCGTATTCCGCCTCGGCGGCCGTGGCGAAGAGGAGGCGTTTGCCGCCGGATTCCAGAATTTGCGCAAGCATGCGCACTCGTCGCCCGCCAAAGGCGGCGTGTCAATTAAGCAGAAAGAGCGAGCCGTTCAAGAGTGTGGCGAACCCGACCCACGCTGCATAGGGAATGAAAAGCAGCGAGGCAGGCTGGTCGACCCTGCGCGATGCGGCGATGAAGGCCAGAATGCAGGCCAGCATCGCGAGGATGATGACAAGCGCCAGTCCCAGCTGCTGCGCGCCGAAGAATGCGGGCGACCAGATGAAATTCAGCGCCAGCGCCGCCCACCATATTTTCATCGCTGGTCCTGATGGCTCCTTCAAATAAATCCGCCAGCCCGCAACGCCGATCATGACGTAAAGCGCCGTCCAGACCGGGCCGAATATCCAGTTCGGCGGGTTGAAGGACGGCTTGACGAGGCCAGCATACCATTCGCCGGGAAGCGTAAAGAGGCCGACGCCGAGGCCGCCGCCGACTGTGAGGGCGAGAAAGAACAGCAGCGAGCCCCAATTGCCAGCCATTGCGGCTTCGCCCCGATGCGATTGCTGCGTCATGCTTTTACCCCTTTTTCCATCACCGAGACGAAGAACCCGTCTGTGCCGGTGAGTCTCGGCGACAGCGTCACGCCTTGTTTGGAGAGATAGGCCTCTTCCGGGCGAAGTCCAGGAATGAGGGCGGCGAGCCGTGCGCTGTGGTCAGTGAAGGAGAATTCCGGATTGGCGGCGCGGAAGCGCTCAACCTGCGCCTCGTTCTCCTCGGCAAACAGCGAGCAGGTCACATAGACCAGCCGCCCACCCGGCTTCACATATTTCCTCGCGGCATCAAGAATGCCAGCCTGCTCCTGGCCCCTCTGCGCCAGCTGCGCCGGGCTCAGCCGCCATTTGGCGTCGGGCCGCCGCCGCCATGTGCCTGCCCCGGTGCAGGGCGCGTCGATGAGAACACAGTCCATTTTACCCTCCAGCGCCGAGAGGTCCGACTTGGCCGGATGCACCTGCACATTGCGCGTTTCGGCGCGCTTTAGCCGCTCGAAAATCGGCGCGAGGCGGCTCTTGTCGGAATCCGTCGCGTGCACTTGGCCCTTATTCCCCATGAGCGAGGCCAGTTCCAGCGTCTTGCCGCCGCCGCCCGCACAATAATCGAGCACAGACTCTGAACCTGTCGCTCCCGCCATCAGCGCGACAATCTGCGAGCCTTCGTCCTGAATTTCGAACCAGCCCTTCTGGAAGGCCGGTTCCACTTGAATATTCGGCTGGCGGTAGTCCCCGGGACCCGCCGGGATGCGGATGCCGTCGGGCGCAAAGCGGGTGGGGACCGCGCCGATATTCTTCGGCAGTTCAGAAAGCACTTTGTCGCGGCTGGAAAGCAAGCGGTTGATGCGCAGATCGACCGGCGGGCGGGCGGAGAGCGCCTGACCCTCGGCGGCGAGACGCTCTTGAAAAAGGGGCGCGAGCCTTTCAATCGCCCATTCCGGCATGTCGGCCTGCACGTGCGAAGGCGCATCGGAAAGTTCAGCGGCGAAGAAGCGCTCGAACGCCGACACTTCCAGAAGGGCAGGCGCGAACTTGTCGCCATCCAGCTTCGCCGCAAGCGAGGCCGCGGTTTCTTCCCAGCCGTCCAAAAGCGCCGCAAAGACCAGCGACGAAAACGCGTCACTCCCCATCCGCCAGCCAAGCGACAGCTTCCGGCGCAATACGTCATAGACAAGATTGCCGATGGCCGCCCGGTCGCCGGAGCCGGCGAAGCGGTGCGACAGGCCCCAGTCTTTCAGCGCTTCGGAGGCCGGCCGGTGGCGCCTCTCCATATCATCGAGAACTTCAACGGCTGCCGCAATTCTTCCGCCCAGGCGCATTTTCGGTCCTTTCCCGTCATGCCTCATGAAAGGCGGGGTCTAGCGCCCCTCCGGCTAAATGACCATGCCAAACATGAAAATGCCCGGAACTCGCGTCCCGGGCATGAATAAATTTGGAAGGCCCTTGGATCAGACGAGATCAAACCGGTCGGCGTTCATCACTTTTGTCCAGGCGGCAACGAAGTCGCTGACGAAATTCTCCTTGGCGTCATCCTGCGCATAGACTTCCGCGTAGGCGCGCAGCACGGAGTTGGAGCCGAACACGAGATCAACCCGTGTCGCCGTCCAGACCGTCACGCCGTTCTTGCGGTCTCTTATGTCGTAGAGGCCGCTGGCCGCCGGCATCCACGAATAGGCCATGTCGGTGAGGTTGACGAAGAAATCATTCGTCAGCGCGCCTTCACGGTCGGTGAACACGCCATGTTTTGTTCCGCCATGGTTGGTCCCAATCGCGCGCATCCCGCCAATGAGCGCCGTCATTTCGGCGGCGGTAAGACCCATCAGCTGGGCGCGGTCCAGCAGCATTTCCTCCGGCGTGACGACATAATCCTTCTTTGACCAGTTGCGGAAGCCGTCGGCCTGCGGCTCAAGCGAGTCGAACGAAGCGGCGTCGGTCTGCGCGTCGGTCGCATCGCCCCGGCCCGGTGCGAACGGGACGCTGATATTCGATCCAGCGGCCTTGGCGGCCTTTTCCACACCCACATTTCCGGCGAGCACAATCGTGTCGGCAAGGCTCGCGCCCGCCGCCTTTGCCAGCGGTTCGAGCACGCCAAGAACCTTGGCGAGACGCGCGGGCTCATTGCCTTCCCAATCCTTCTGCGGCGCGAGGAGGATGCGAGCGCCGTTAGCGCCGCCGCGCATGTCGGAGCCCCTGTAGGTGCGGGCTGAATCCCATGCGGTTG
Organism: Phyllobacteriaceae bacterium; assembly: GCA_031373225.1. Lineage (GTDB taxonomy): Bacteria > Pseudomonadota > Alphaproteobacteria > Rhizobiales > Rhizobiaceae > JANOYJ01. The sequence continues at coordinate 14,779 of JANMMM010000334.1, forward strand.
CGACCATTTCGGCGACGGAAAGCCCGGACGCGGCAATCTTCGCCTTCAAGGCATTCACATCATAGGCCTTGTTGCCAGCCGGAACCGGGTCCTGCCAGATCAGCACTTCCGTTGGCACATAGGGGCCGACATATCGGTCCCTCGGACCCATGTCGCGATGCGTCAGTTTGAACCAGGCGCGGGCGAACGTGTCGGAGAGATAGGCGAAGTCGTTCATGAATCGCAGCGAAATCTCGCGGTAGGCCGGGTCCATTTTCATCGCCATGTCGGCGTCGGTCATCAGCGGCATCCGGCGGACCGACGGGTCGGACGCGTCCACCGGCATGTCTTCTTCGCGTATGTTGATTGGCCGCCACTGCTGCGCGCCGGCGGGGCTGCGCGTCAGCTCCCATTCATAGCCGAACAGCAGCTTCAGATAGCCATTGTCCCATTGGGTCGGGTTTGTGGTCCATGCGCCTTCGATGCCGGATGTGATGGCTTCGGAAGCCTTGCCATGCTGGCTCGGGTTGCGCCAGCCAAAGCCCTGCTCCTCAATCGAAGCGCCATCCGGGTCCGGCCCGAGCGCGTCGGCGTCGCCATTGCCATGCGCTTTGCCGACCGTGTGGCCGCCGATGGTCAGGGCGGCGGTTTCCTCGTCGTTCATCGCCATGCGGGCGAAGGTTTCGCGGATGTGCGCTGCGGTTTTCAACGGATCGGGGTTGCCGTTCACGCCTTGCGGATTGACGTAGATCAGGCCCATCTGCACGGCGGCAAGCGGATTTTCCATCGTCTCCGGCTTGCCCACATCTTCATAGCGGCTGTCGGACGGCGCAAGCCATTCCTTCTCCGAACCCCAGTACGGGTCCTTTTCCGGATGCCAGATATCCTCGCGGCCAAAGCCGAAGCCGAATGTCTTCAGACCCATCATTTCATAGGCGACTGTACCGGAAAGCAGAATGAGGTCCGCCCAGGAGAGCTTGCTGCCGTATTTTTTCTTGACCGGCCATAACAGGCGCCGCGCCTTGTCGAGGCTGGCATTGTCCGGCCAGGAGGCGAGCGGGGCAAAGCGGATATTGCCCGAGCCGCCGCCGCCGCGCCCGTCGGCCAGACGGTATGAGCCGGCGGAGTGCCAGGCAAGGCGGATCATCAGCCCGCCATAATGGCCCCAGTCCGCCGGCCACCAGGGCTGGCTGTCGGTCATCAGCGCGCGCACATCCGCCTTTACGGCGTCAAAATTCAGCGACTTGACGGCGTCGCGGTAGCTGAAATCCTTGCCGAGCGGATTGGTCTTGGCATCGTGCTGGTGCAGAATGTCGAGGTTCAGCGCCTTCGGCCACCAATCCATGTTCGACCTGCCGGTCTCGGTCTGCCCGCCATGCATGACCGGGCATTTGCCGCCGCTTCCAACTTTCGCGTCCATATCAATCTCCCTTGTTTTCTATTCAATCAGTTCAAATATCTTGTGATCTCACGCCGCGCCACATTGTGGAACAAACATCAAAATGTCGGCAGCGCCATGACATTCGTCAAAGAATGTGATAATATCAAATTGTCTCTTCCAATGAACACGACCTGTTTTTCCTATCATGCTCACAACGCGCCAGATGCTGTATTTCGAGGCCCTCGCCGAAACCGGCCATTTCGGCCGGGCGGCGGCGCGCGCGCATGTCTCGCAGCCTGCGCTGTCGGCGCAGATTGCCGAGATGGAGCGCAACCTTGGCTTTGTGATCGTCGAGCGGCGTGTCGGCGGCGCGGTCGTCACGCCGCGCGGAATGGAAGTCTTGCAGCGGGTTCGCGCTGTATTGCAGGAGCTGCGGCTGATCGAGCGCGAAGCGCGCGCTGAGGCCGGGTTTTTCAATGGAGTGCTGCGGCTCGGAATCATACCCACCATCGCGCCCTATCTCCTGCCAAATCTGGTGCCGGCGCTGCGCGCCGCGCACCCGGCGCTGCGGCTGGAAATCAAGGAGACCACGACTGCCCAACTGGTGGCCGCGCTCGCCGCAAACGGGATCGACGCTTTCATCGCCGCTGCGCCGATTGATGGGCCGGGCCTGTTTGCCAAGCCGCTGTTCAATGACCGCTTCTTCGTCGCCAGCGCCAGCAACGAGCGGGACATTCTCGCCTCGCCGGAACATGGCGGGTTTCCCGTCGAGCGGCTGCTGCTTCTGGAGGAAGGGCATTGCCTGCGCAATCAGGCGCTGGACGTGTGCGGTTACGGTCCCGGGCGGCGGCTGGTCAATTATGGCGCGACATCCCTGACGACGCTGCTGCAGATGGTCGAGCACGGAATGGGGCTGACCCTGGTGCCTGAGATTGCGCTCGAAGCTGAATGCCGTCACCGCGAGCTCAGCATCCTGCCGTTCAGTGACCCCGCGCCATCACGCCGGATCACGCTGTTTTACCCTTCAAAGACAGCGAATGTAGAAGATCACGCCGAGCTTGCCGACATTGCAATCCTCTCGGCGCAGCCGCTTCTGTCCAGCGCTTCGAAATACAAAAACACCCGGCGAAGTGATCCACCGGGTGAGTTTTAGTGATGCGCTCTGCTCAATCGCGGCCGAGCAGCGACTTCCAGATGATTGCGCCAAGCGCCGCGCCGGCGAGTGGAGCGACCCAGAACAGCCAGACCTGGCCAAGCGCGCCGGTGTCGGCGAAAATCGCCGCGCCGAGCGAACGGGCCGGATTGACCGACGTGTTGGACACCGGAATTGAAACAAGATGGATCAATGTCAGACCGAGACCGATGGAAATCGGCGCGAAGCCCGCAGGCGCAAGTTTCGAGGTTGAGCCAAGGATGATGATGAGGAACATGGCCGTCATCACCACTTCCATCACCAGCACTGCGATCATCGAGTAGCCGCCGGGCGAAAGTTCGCCATAGCCGTTCGAAGCAAAGCCGCCCGCCACAAAACCGGTCTTGCCCGAAGCGATAAAGTAAAGCACCGCAGCGCCAACAATGCCGCCCGCGACCTGCGCGGCCCAATAGCCGATCATGTCCTTGTATTCAAAGCGTCCGCCCACGGCGAGGCCCAGCGTGACCGCCGGATTGAAATGCCCGCCGGAAATGCCGCCAACAGTGTAGGCCATAGTCAAAACCGTCAAACCGAATGCAAGGGATACGCCCACAAGGCCGATGCCGACTTCCGGAAACGCCGCCGCCAACACGGCGCTGCCGCAGCCGCCAAACACCAGCCAGAATGTGCCGATAAACTCGGCGCTCAGTTTATTCATCATGATTTTGCTCCCCGAATCATAAGTTTCAATGCGACTGTTTCATAAGCGAATTTGAATTTAGGGGGAAGCGCCGGGGCTGCGTCGGCTAGGCACCCGCTGCGAGCCGCCAGGCAACCAGCGCCCACATCGCGCCCTGAATGAAAAATCCGAGAATGAAGGCCGGTCGGCGGAATTTCAGCCGGTTGCTGGTCACATGCACAAAGGCATGGCCAAGCCTCGACAGAGTGAAGCCCCAGGCAAGCAGAATGGCGGCGGTTCCAGCGGCGTTCAGCACAAAGAGTGTCAGGCAGCAGGCATAAAACAGCACCGGCAATTCGAATTGGTTGTCAAGATTGCGCATTGCCGTGGCGCTGCGCTCCGGTTCGTTCTGCGGTCCGGGAATTTTGAACTGTCCCGGCTTCGCCTCGCCGGCGTAGATCGCCGCCATGCGGCGGCTCGAACCAAGCGCATAGATGCCGTAGGTCAGACCCGCCTGCGCCAGCATCGGCCAGAAAATTGCTTCGCCCTGCATGGAAACTCCTGTTAGTAATCAGCCCATGCCGCCGGCATAGTTCGGGCTTTCGCGC
>JANMMM010000341.1:0-6406 GCA_031373225.1 Phyllobacteriaceae bacterium
AAGAGGAATATTCATGAAATCGAGTCTGTTGAAAACCATGATCCCTACCGGGCAGGTTTCGCTCAGTTCGAAAATTTTATTGACCGTGTTGTAAATTTTTGCGCTGGCACCGCTACCAATCGTTACCGCACTGTCGGCGGCAAGGGCCACTGCCGTTTTGTTTAGAATCGCTATTTCAGCTGTCATTCTTCCAACGAGCGGCGGCTGCTGCCATGGCAATCTCACGCCTTCGCTCTGGCGATAATACGCCAGCACGAGCTTTGCCACCTTTGAGGCCGCCAATCCTCCCTAGCTTTGCCTCTGGAGACAAATCTATGGTTGATTCTTTTCCGACTGACAATTCACCAACAGCCATATCAACAATTGATTTTGCCAACTGGTTCGGATCACGCGGTCGTTTGGGGTTCTTATTGGTCATCCTGCAGAACTTACTTCGGAAACGCCACCCAATTTCATATTTAGACGCCGAACGTGATCTTGTGTGAGCCGTTCGTCGGTAAGCTCCGCAGTCCAGCCAGCGGGAAGTTCTTGCAAGACAGCGGCGACCGCCTCGGCGCGAGGTAGGGCGGCAGCCCAAAGCTGAAAAGCTGGCGTGCCTCCTATTAAATTGTCAGTCATTGTCACGCGAACAACGACGATACCAGATGCGATTTGATCTTTCATGATGCCAATATGGCATTTAAGAATGTCCATTTGAAGACCAAATTGAAGACCAAATTTCAAACTGACCCACTACCTCAAATCAGAGCCGTTTGTCAAAGTCGGCAAAGTCTCCTATGCTTGGTATCTTTTTCACTGGCCCATTGCTGTCTTTCTGCCCATGGCCCTGCCAGCGGAATGGTTCGGATATGGAAGTTCGCCGCAGTTTGCAGGTGCAGCCGCCGGTCTTGGTCTGGCCTTCCTTTCGCAGCGTTATCTGGAAAACCCAATCCGCCGAAAAACGGCGCTCGGCGCGCCCAAAGCCGCCTTCAGCCTTTTTGCCACAGCGCTGGCTGCCAGCGTCATCTTGGCTCTTCCTGGGTTTGTTCCAGCCGCCGCTGACTACAGGCTCCGTGCAGTTTTTGGTCCGAAGGGCGCGGCATTGGCAGTGCTGCAAGCAGAAGACGCCTATTACAGGGAGCACTTTAACCGGAACTATTCTGGCAAAAGCCCGCCTATGGAAGGTCAAGGCAACAATGGGCTGACGTGCAGTTTTGACAGCCAAAACACGCCGGAACGCTTGATCAACTGCCTGACACGTCAGGCATCCGATCACAACATCCTCGTGATCGGCGACAGTGTCGGCAGAGACATATATCACAGCCTGCGCCGCGCTTATCCGAACACCAATTTTCTGATGCTTCATCAGTCCAGCTGCATGCCATCAGATGTAATGCTCAAAACTGTTCGGTGTTTTCGGAACCTGGTGCAGGTTCTCGATGCGGCAAGATCGGCGATCCAGATTGATGCGGCAGTCTTGGCTTTTCGCTATCGTGCAAATGAATGGGTTGCAGTCGAGAGCAACTTGGATTCTATCAAGATGCGGTTCGAAAAAACATACATGATCGGCGTCACTCCAGTATGGCGTGCAAAGCCCGCTTCATTGATACGGCGCATGGACGATATTAACCCGCGTCCGATGGAAGTGGCTAAAACAGACAGCCAAATGGTTCCGTGGAGCTATGGCGGCCTGAGCAAAGATGCTCGAAAAATGGCATCAAGACATGGCATCGAGTATGTCGACATCGAGCCAGTGTTTTGCTCCAAATTGACTTGTCGGCTATGGCTGGACGACGACATCCACAAGCCAATTTTTTGGGATCAAGCCCACCTGACCCGCTATGGCATTGAGGCACTTGGATCAGTCATCCGTCTGCCGAATTTGGGACTGAATTGAAAATGCGGTGTAAGTGCCCACAGTTGACACAGATTTTTGAGCCAAAAACTCCGGGCCGACCTCTGCCCTAAGGGCTAAGGCGCAGACCCTCACACCGAAAAACTCGTCCCGCACCCACAGCTGGCCGTCGCCAGCGGGTTCCTGATCTGAAAACTCTGCCCCATCAGATTATCGACAAAATCAATCTCCGACCCGTCCATATATTCAACCGACACCGGGTCGATCAGCACCGTGGCGCTGTTTTTTTCGATGATGATGTCGTCGGCGTCGGCGGCTTCCGCCAGGTCGAACTTGTAGGAGAAGCCGGAGCAGCCGCCGCCTTCGACGGAAACTCTAAGCGCGGATTTGCCGGGTTCTTTGGCGAGGATTTTGGCGATGCGGCTGGCGGCGGCTTCGGAGAGGGTGATGGCGGGCATGGTTTTCTCCAAGCGTTGCGCTGGGCTTGGGATGACAAGTAAGAAGGGCGGGCGGCGAAGTCAATATTTGGGGAAATGGATGTCATTTGACGGGATCGGCTTCGGCTATCAGCCGCGCGCGAGGTTTGCTTCGCATCCGGACGACTCGCGCGGGCGGCTGTTTGCGCAGGCGCCGAGCGCGACGCGCACCGAGTTTCAGCGCGACCGCGACCGGATTGTGCACTCGACGGCCTTCCGCCGCCTCAAGCACAAGACGCAGGTGTTTGTCTCGGACGAGGGCGACCACTACCGCACGCGGCTGACGCACACGATCGAGGTGGCGCAGATCGCAAGGGCGCTGGCCCGCGCGTTCCGGCTCGACGAGGATTTGGCCGAGGCCGTGGCGCTGGCGCATGATTTCGGGCACACGCCGTTCGGCCACGCGGGCGAGCGGGCGCTGGACCGGAAGATGAGCGGTTTTGGCGGGTTTGACCATAATGCGCAGTCGCTGCGCATCGTCGCGGCGCTGGAGCACCGCTATGCGGAGTTTGACGGGCTGAACCTGACCTGGGAGACGCTGGAGGGGCTGGTCAAGCATAACGGGCCGCTGACGGACGGAGCAGGGGCCGGGAGGAAGGGGCAGGTTCCTGCCTCCATACTGGAATTTGACCGGATCTTTCCCCTGGAGCTGTCGACGTTTGCCTCGCTGGAGGCGCAGGCGGCGGCGATTGCGGACGATATCGCTTATGACGCGCACGACATTGATGACGGGCTGCGGGCGGGGATTCTCAGCCTTGAGCAGCTGGAGGACGCGCCGCTGGTCGGTGGGCTGCTGCGGCAGGTGCGGGCGGCCTATCCGCCGCTGGAGAAGGGCAGGGTCATCGGCGAAGTGGTGCGGCGGCAGATCACTGTCATGGTGGAGGATGTGGTAGCGGAGACGGCAAGGAGGCTTGATGTTCTGAAGCCTTTCTCCGTGCAGGATGTGCGCGGGGCGCGCGAGGCCGTGTTCACTTTTTCCAAAGCCATGGCGGAAAGCGAAAGTGCCTTGAAAACATGGCTCTACGCGCATCTTTACCGGCACAAAAGCATCATGGACAAGATGAACGCCGCCGAAAGGGTCGTCGAGGAATTGTTCAATGCCTATGTGAACACGCCGGGAGAAATGAGCGAGGGGTGGCGAGAGGGTATGGATGATGCGGACAGTATCAGGCGCGCGCGGCATGTCTCGGACTATATATCCGGCATGACCGACAATTTCGCCCTCGCCGAGCATGCCCGGCTGTTTGACCGCACAATTGAATTGCGCTAGCGCAGCCGCACTTGCCGGGTGACGGCGGACGGGTTTGGACATGAACATTTTCGCCGACTTTTCGGAAAGAATAGCAAAAGCGCTGCATTCGCTTGATTTGCAGGCTCAAGACGGCAGCGCGCTGGATTTCTCCCGCATCGCGGTCGAACCGCCGCGCGACGCGGCACATGGCGATCTCGCCTGCAACGCCGCCATGGTGCTGGCCAAGCCGCTCGGCATGAACCCGCGCGCGGTGGCGGAGAAGCTGGTCGAAGCGCTCAGCGGCGACAAGGATATTGAGTCGCTTGAGATCGCCGGTCCCGGCTTTATCAACCTGCGCCTCGCGCCGGTGTTCTGGCAGCGGCACCTTGCGGACCTGCTCAAAGCAGGTGCTGCTTATGGCAGATCGGACGCAGGGGCCGGGACGAAGATCAATGTCGAATATGTCTCGGCCAACCCGACCGGGCCGATGCATGTCGGCCATTGCCGGGGGGCGGTGTTCGGCGACGCGCTGGCGAACCTGTTGAGCGCGGCCGGGTTTGACGTGACCAAGGAATATTACATCAATGACGCAGGGGCGCAGATCGACGTGCTGGCGCGCTCTATCATGCTGCGGTACCGCGAGGCGCTGGGCGAGGAGATAGGCGAAATTCCGGCGGGGCTTTATCCCGGCGATTATCTGGTGCCGCTCGGCAAGTCGCTGGCGGATGAGTTTGGCCGCGCGCTGAACCAGAAGCCGGAGAACGAGGCGTTGGACATTGTCCGGGGCAGGGCCATCGAAGCGATGATGGTGATGATCCGGGAGGATCTTGAGGCGCTGAATGTGCGGCACGAGCTGTTTTTCTCCGAACGCTCGCTGCATGCCGATGGCGAGCAGAAAATCCGCAGCGTTATCAATGATCTGACGCTGAAAGGTTATGTGTACCGCGGCAAGCTGCCGCCGCCGAAGGGCGAAGTGGCCGAAGACTGGGAGGACCGCGAACAGCTTTTGTTCCGCTCGACCGACATGGGCGACGATTTGGACCGGGCGCTGATGAAGTCGGATGGGTCCTTCACCTATTTCGCCGCTGACGCCGCCTATATGAAGGACAAGTTCGACCGGGCGTTTGACGAGATGATTTTCATCCTCGGCGCGGACCATGGCGGCTATGTCAAGCGTATGGAGGCGCTGACCAAGGCGGTTTCCGGCGGCGCAGCCAAATGCTGCATCTACCTAGTGCAATTGGTGAAATTGTTCCGGGACGGTGTGCCGGTGCGCATGTCGAAGCGCGCCGGCGAGTTTGTGACGCTGCGCGAAGTGGTGGATGAAGTGGGGCGCGACGCGGTGCGGTTCATGATGCTCTACCGCAAGAATGACGCGCCGCTGGACTTTGACTTCGCCAAAGTCACCGAACAGTCGAAGGACAATCCGGTGTTTTATGTCCAATACGCCTCGGCGCGCTGCCATTCAGTGTTCCGGATGGCGCAGGAGCAGGCGCAGATCGGGCCGTTGGAGCGCGCTTCGGCGGCGGAGCATGTGGATTTGCTGACCGATCCGAGTGAGCTGGCGCTGATCCGCAAACTGGCGGAATATCCGCGCCTGATTGAGAGCGCGGCGTCGTCGCGCGAGCCGCACCGGGTGGCGTTTTACCTGTATGATTTGGCCTCTTTGTTCCACTCGCATTGGAACAAAGGGTCGGAAAATCCGGAATTACGTTTTGTTAAGCCTGAACATTCACACTTAACCATTGCCAGACTGGGTTTGGTCGCGGCGGTTTCCTGTGTTTTGGCGTCCGGATTGGCCATAATTGGGGCAGACGCGCCGGAGCAAATGCGTTAACGCATTGAGGGAAAGCGTCACCTTTTGCCCACATTGGACTGGTAAGGCGGCGAAAATTGCGGTTCAGCGTCGGTTGAGCGGCATGTTATGCGGGAAATTGGCATGGCTGACAGTGTAACGATAGACAACCGGGGCTTTTCCTCGCCGCAGATCGACGAAGATGATCCGCTGATGGAGCTGTCGCGGATAATCGGCTTGGAGCCGAGGCGCGAGAGTGTGTCGAGATACGCTCCTTCGCCACGCATCGAGCCGGATCTTGATGCGCCAGTCGATGCGGAGGCGCTTGACCTGCCCGCATTGCCGGAAATTTCCGATGTTTTGCAAATGGATTTGGCCGAAGAGCTGATTGCCAGCCTGGAATCTGAGGATGATTTCTCGGCGCTTGACGCCGATGGGGATGCCGCTGCTCCGGTGCGGGCTTTCGACGCCGGAGATGAAACTGCGGGGCAGTCCGACTTGGCGGCGGGGCCGTCCGCCGAACAACCGGCCCCTCACATTGAGATGTCCGCTCAAATCTCCGAACCCGTTCAAGATTCGCTTGAGGTCGAACTTGAGGCTATTTTGAACCCTGCAGCCTCCCGCCATGTGCCTTTCGGCCTGCGGCCCGTTGAGGATGAGCCGGAGGTGCTGGTGCACGGCTCTGACAAGGAATTTGAACAAACGGCGGCTGAGGCTGAACCGGTCATGGCCTTCGAAGACGAGATCGAAGCCGCGCCGGCAAAAGCGCATGAACAGGAAGAAGCGGTTTATGAGGCGGCGCCCGAGCCGGCACCGTTCGAGACGGAGGTTTCAGCGCCCGCGCCGGCCGATCCCGAGGCCGATGATTACTGGAGCCGCGTCGCCCGCCGCGCCAACGCCGCGCCCGCCAATGTCCCGGATGAGACGGAAGCAGTGGCTGAAGAAGTCTATCAGGAAGAAGCGCCAGAGGCGCCGCTTGCCGCAGTTGGTGAAAGCGCACCCATCCCCGCGCCGCAGTTTGAGCCGCTGGTCGATATCGTCGCCCATGAGGCGCGCGGCGTCGAGGCGAC
>JANMMM010000349.1:0-6948 GCA_031373225.1 Phyllobacteriaceae bacterium
AGAATCAATTACTTACGTTCGTCGCCGGAATGGGTCCCGGATCGGCTTCGCCGTCCGGGATGACGACGCGCGAGGTCAAGAAGGTTATTGGCCCTCATCCTCCCCAAAAAACGCCTCAATATCCCGGTGCCCCTCAAGCACGTTCACCACTTCCAGCATATCCCCTCATACCGGAAGAAGATCACATAGCTCTTAAACGCAGAGCTGCGCATTTCCGGCCTCAGCTCTTGCCGCGCGCGACCCATCGCGCCGGGGAGCGAGGCGAGATGTTCGCATTTGTGTAAGAGCCGGTCAGCGAAGGCTTCGGCAAGCGCGCGGCTGCCGCTTTCCTGCGCGATGTAGTGGGCAATGTCGGCAATATTGTCGAGCGCATCGCTGGTGAAGCGCAGGGCTGGCATCAGGCGGCGGAGGAAATCTGGTTGAGCCGCGCCTTCACCGCCGCGCTCACTTCCTCGGCGGCATGGCTGCCGCCGCGCGCGATTGAGGCGTCCAAGGTTTCCCGCAGCGCCGCAAGCTTGGCTTCCCGCTCCTCGACCAGCCGCAGCCCCTCGCGCACAACCTCGCTCGCCGAGCCATAGCGGCCTTGGTCGACGACTGTGGCGACGAACCCTTCCCAGCGCGCTCCAATTGACACGTTCATGATGGGACTCCGTCTTCTGGCGGCATTCTAACAGATAACACAAAATGTGCAAAATATGTTATCGACTTTCGATTTCTCCCCGCTGCGGTTTGGTCGAGCTCACGCAAAAATGATGCCCTTTGTCACGATCACTACGCAATTGCCCTTGTTGATACCCGCGAAAAACAAGGCCCCGCCATGAACTTCCTCCGCCTCGCCCTCACCGCCCTCGTCCTCGCATCAGCCCCCACCGCTTTCGCCCAAACCGCACCTACCCCGTCCGAAAATGCCGCCTACACCGGCCTGCACAAGGCAGCGCAGGACGGCGACACTGCGGCGGCTGAGGCGCTGATTGCCTCGGGCGCAAGTCTCAACGAGCGTGACAACAATGGCCGCACCCCTTTCCATGTCGCCGCGTTTGCCAGCAAGACGCACATCATGGCACGCCTCGCCAAAGCTGGCGCAGACGTGAACGCGCTCGACGCCGATCTCTACGACGCCGTCACCATCGCGGCTGTGGCCGATGATGTGCCAACGCTGAAGGCCGCGCTCGCGGCGGGCAACAAGGCAACCAATATCACCAGTATCTATGTCGGCACCGCCCTGATCGCCGCCGCGCATCTTGGGCATGACGAGGTGGTGCGCACGCTGATTGAGGCGGGCGCGCCGCTCAACCATGTCAACAATCTCGGCTGGACAGCGCTGATTGAGGCAGTGGTTCTGGGCGACGGCGGTGCGCGCCATCAGGCGACGGTGGAGGCGCTGGTAAAGGCCGGAGCAGACAAAGGTATTGCGGACCGCGATGGCAGGAGGCCGCTGCAATTGGCCAAAGAGCGCGGCTACAGCGAGATTGTGAAGCTGTTGGGAAAATGACGTCCCACGACAGAATATGACGCTGGCGCCTAAACCCCGGTGATGCTTCAAATGGCGGGAACACAGCCAAGCGCCCGCTCTAAATCTCAAACTCCGCCCAGACCAGATGATGGTCCGACGCCTCCATGGTCTTGTTTTTAACCGTGTCGAACGGCGTCCAAGTGTTTGGATGAAACGACCCGCGCCGCTCAATGCCGGCGGTTTTCAGACCCGCCCGCAATTCGGGTGACATCACAAGATAGTCGATCTTGTTGGCAGCAAGGCCCGTGTTGAAAGTGCCGGGCCGGTCTTTGGGATAATCGGCATGCGTCATCACGTCGGTGAAGCCGCCGCCGAATATGTGGCTGATCGGCGCGCTGTCCGGCGTGTCGTTGAGATCGCCCGCGATTAGTACAAGCTTGGTCCGGCCCAGCGCCGCCTGCGCGATCACATTGGCGCGCTTGGCCTGCGCTGTGCGCTTGTTCTTCGAGACCGTGTCATCGCCGCTGCGTTTGGATTTGAAATGGTTGGGCAGGATCACGATGCTCTTGCCGCCCGGCAGTGCGATTTCATATTCTGGGCAGTCACGGGAGAAGACCGGTCTCTTTGTCTTCGGGTCAATATCGTCGACATGCGAGACAATATTGGTGACAGGGAACCGGCTGGCAATGCCGACATCAATCCCCCGGTCGTCATTGCCGTCAATCACCAGAAAGTGCGGGAAGGCTTTCGTGAATTCCGACTTCAGCACCTGCTCATTGAAGTGTTTGAACGTCGGCCTGTTCTCCACCTCGACCATGATGAGAATGTCGGGATTGGTCTCGGCGATCACCCGTCCGGTGTTGAACGTCGCCTCCCAGCGCACGTCCTCCTTGCGCAGCTCAAACCAGCCGACCCAGTCGGCGCGCCCATTGGCCTTCACGTGAAGCTGCCCGCCCGCCTGAGAGAAAAGCTGTCCCCGGACCTTCTGCAGAAACACCAGCGAATCCGACGGCGCATTCATCTTATGCCAGCCGTATTTCAGCGAAAGCGTAACCAGAATGTCCTTGTCGGCCTGTGTGTAGATGGTCTTGCCTGCTATGCCGTTGGCGGCGGCGTGGTCGTCGATCGCCAGCCGCCCGTCCGCGTCATGCTCCATGCTCATCGCCATTGGGCGCTGAAACAGGTTTTCCATGTTGAAAGTCGCAATTTTCAAGCGCATGCCATGCCTCCAAATTGCCCCAATGCAACATATCACCAACCAAGGGTGGCGTCAGCAGCCAATTTTAGCGCCGGCTGCACAGAAGCGGAACTAGCGCTCCATCACCATCACATCGAGCTTCGATTCAAATCTCGGCGCGGGAAACTCGAACACCAGCCGGTCCTTGCCCCGACGCGTCACAATCGCCACCTGATCCTGCTCCGCGTCCTCGCCATATTTCCTCGGCGGATCGTCGTTCACATGCCCTGCCCCAAGGAACACCAGCTCCGTCGCTGACATTGTGTAAAGACGCCCGGTGACGCGCTGCGAGCCTGAAACCTTTTCGACAAACCAGCCTGAACCGTCATCTGATATCCGGCATTTGAACCAGCTATAGACCACGAGGGGCAATGTGTCGTCGCCTCCCGCCTTGATGACGCGGCAGCGCCATTTGCCGGTCGGGTCAAAATCCCCGTCCAGCGGAATTGGCTTGCCGGACAGGGCTGAAGTGAGAATTTCCACTTCCGCCGGATCGCCGCGCAGTGCCTGCGACAGCGCCTCGGCTTCGGTCTTTTCAAAGGCCGCAAGGCGCGCTTTGTCGTAGGGCGAGATTATCTTGTCGAGCGTGCCGTCAGCAAGCGCCGGAGCTGCGAAAAGAAGGGCGGAAAAAAGCAGGGTGTTAACTTTGCGCATAGCGGATTTTCAATGCTAATGAGGGCAAAATCAAGCCCTTGAAAGCGCGCCATGACTGACCAAGCTGACATAGACATCATGACCGAACAGGAAAAGCAGCTGGTATTCCCGTCGTTCGGCGAGGAGGACGCTTTTTTGATCGGCTCGGCGCTGAAGGCGCGCGCCGACAAGGCGAATGTGCCGATTGTGATCGACGTGTCGCTGTTTGACCGCAGGCTCTTCTATTTCGCCCGCCCGGGCTCGACTTCTGACAATGAGGACTGGGTGCGCCGAAAAATCAATCTCGTGCGCCGCCTGCACAAATCCTCCTACCGCGCCGGGCGCGAATTTGCGGTGGCTGGGATAACGCTGGCCGACCGGAACCTGGCAACCGCAGACTATGCCGCCGCCGGCGGCTGTTTCCCTATACGCATCGCCCATGCTGGCGTCATTGGCACTGTGACGATTTCCGGCCTGCCGCAGCGCGAAGATCACAAATGGGTGGCTGCGGCTATCGCTGACCATTTGGGTATGGACCTGACTGACATTGCCCTTTCCTGACCTGTTCCATACTGAAACAGAACATCTGGCATGACATTCGCACTGCCCCTGTCGAACAGGAGCATCTAAAATGGAAGCAACAGCGCGGACACTGACATCATCAACAGGATTTGACGGCGCCGAACGGCGATCGGACCAGCGGCACCGCGTCCTGAAGGGCGGCACGCTGCATTTCAACAAGGGCTATTCCTCGCTCGAATGCGTCATCCGCGACCTGTCGGCAACCGGCGCGCGCATCCAGATGGGCGAGACATTCGGCGTGCCCTCGCGCTTCACAATGTCAATCTCCGGCGAAACGACGCGCATTGAAGCGTCGCTGCGCTGGCGCAATTCGCGTAGCATCGGCCTCAGCTTTCTGCTGCGCTCGAACTAACCGTTAACGCGCCGCTAACCACGAGCCGGAACTGCAATTTAATCTAGTTTGGTTACCTTGGACTGTCAGATTGAGGGCGGGCTGGGGTAAGAAATGGAAAATCAGACAGGTCAGGTCCCGATTGGGTTCGACCATGCCGGGCAGCCGGTGTTCAAGCGAAACCGCTCCGAAGGCTATGTCATCGAGTGCAATGGCAACCGCGCCATCATTGCCGCCACGGGCGGCAAATCCTCCACTGCCTCTGAGGACTACTGGGCCGTCGGCCAGCTGATTTCCGTGCGCGTCGGCGAACAGCGCGTGGTCGGCATGATCTGTGACATCGATGTGCCAAACCAGGTCTGGGACGGCGAGGCAGATAATATTATTCACATCAAGATTGAGCTGGTCGGTGAAATCCGCACTGACTCGAAAGACGGCTCGCCCTATTTCTCCGGCGGCATCAAGAGCTATCCTCATATGGGCGCGGTGGCCCACCGCATCCGCCATGACGACCTGGCCGCCGTCTATGCCGCGAGTGGCACAAAGACCGTCACAATCGGCAGCCTTTCGCAGGATGCGAGCATCCCCGCGCTTATCGATGTTGACAAACTTCTGTCGCGGCATTTTGCCGTCGTCGGCACCACCGGCGTCGGCAAGTCAACTTCCGTGACGCTGCTGCTGCGCAAGATCGTCGAGACAAGGCCGGACATCCGCGTATTGATCCTTGATCCGCACAATGAATTTTCATCCGCCTTTCCAGATCATGCCATCACCATTGAATCAGACACGCTGGAGCTGCCCTTCTGGCTGTTCAAACTGGAGGAGTTCCAGGAAGTCGTTTTCCGCGGCCGTCCGGTGGTGGCTGAGGAAATCGACGCTCTGCGCGATCTGATCCCTATCGCCAAGTCCCGCTTCAAGCGCGGTTCGTCCGGCGCGGCAGTAGGTCTTCGCCGCGACAAGGAAAACTTGACGTTCACCGCCGACACGCCCGTCCCCTACCGCATCACCGAGCTTTTGGCGCTGATCGAAGAGCGCATCGGGCTGCTCGACGGTAAAGCGGAGCGGCCACATTTGCGCGCCTTGAAGAACCGGCTGGACTCGATTGTCGGCGATCCGCGTTTCCGCTTCATGTTCAGCCAAAAGACCGTCGATGATTCCATCATATCCACCGTCAGCCACATTTTCCGCATCCCGCAGAATGGCAAGCCAATTTGCGCTTTCCAGTTGTCGGGCATTCCGTCTGAGGTGGTGAACTCTGTCGCCTCGATCCTGTGCCGGCTGGCATTTGATCTTGCCATGTGGTCCGACGGCACGATCCAGACGCTTGTCGTCTGTGAGGAGGCGCACCGCTATATACCCGCCGACCAGAACGCCGGCTTCTTCCCGACGCGTCAAGCCATCGCGCGCATCGCCAAGGAAGGCCGAAAGTACGGCGTCTATCTCGCTGTCATTTCGCAGCGCCCGTCCGAGCTCGACCCAACCATCCTGTCGCAGTGCAACACCGTGTTCGCCATGCGGCTCGGCAACGAGCGCGATAAGGAAATTATCCGCCAGTCGGTGTCCGGCGCGGCACAGAGCACGATTTCGTTCTTGTCGTCGATCGCCAACCGCGAGGCCATCGCCTTCGGCGAAGCGCTGGCGACGCCGATGCGCCTCATGTTCGAAACCGTGGCCGCCTCAAAACTGCCGGGCAGCCACATCTACGAGAACCAGGCCAAACTTGCCGCCGGCATGGCGGGCGTGCCGCTGGAGACGGTCGTCAACCGGATGCGGCTGATCGCCGAGCCGGAAAAGGACGAGGAGTTCAACCCGGAAGCCGAAATGGCACAGCGGCCGATCATACAGTCGCCGCGCCTTGACGATGCGCCGGTGCGCCGGTTCACAGACGCGGCACCAAGCCAACTCAGCAGTGAAGAGCTGCGCCTCGGGCGTCGCACGACTGATCCAGCCTTCAAGCCGCCTGTGTTCGGCGGCAGGCAGTAGCGGCGGAATCGAGAAGCTCTCTTCACTTGGCGCGTCAGAACTCAAGGAGCCTGCCGCAGCCGGCGCTTGCCTGATGCATCCCGCGCCCTATTTCACACGCAGAGAAGGCGTCGGCGGCAACGCTGCGGTTGGCGAGGGGCAAAGCATGCGCATGTCATTGATCCTTTCATCGGCCACGGCCGCATTCTTGATGGCCGGCCATCCGGCGCTGGCGGTTTTTTCCGGCGAAATGTCGCCGCGCGCAAGGTCGGGCGACAGCGACTATGCCGACGGGATTGAGGCATGGGACGAACAGAACTGGCCCGCGGTCATTCTGGCCATGGAAAAGGTGGTGGCGCGGCGTCAACATCATGACAATGCTTGGGCCCGGCTTGGCTATGCTTACCGTAAGTTGCGCAACTATGACAAATCGCTCGCCGCCTACGACCGTGCCTTGACGCGAAACCCACGCAACCGCGCGGCGCTGGAATATCTGGGGGAGGCCTATGTGGAGCTTGAGCGGATTGACGAGGCAAAGAGCATGCTCGACCGGCTCGCCGCCGAATGCCGCCGCATTTCCCTGACCTTTTCCGACGGAAAATTCACAAACGGTTGTGACGAGTTTGGCGATTTGAAGACGACGATTGAAGCGACGGGCGCGACGTCAGGCTATTGAAACTGCCGTGAAGTGACTTTAGGCGCAGACCCGGTTGCGGCCCTGCTGTTTGGCGACATAGAGCATTTTGTCGG
>JANMMM010000381.1:0-22526 GCA_031373225.1 Phyllobacteriaceae bacterium
CAAGGATTACGGCCTCGTTCTGGGGAGCAACGGCAAGCTGTATGACACGAAGAAGGGCCAGAGCCTGCCCGAAGGCGTGCCGGCGATGCCGCTGCTGAGCGACGAGGAACTGAAAGCTTTCCCGGAACCCACAACCGCCGACGTGGTGCCGAACCATGTGGCCCGCTATTGGGACCTGATGGCATTGTCCGACCGACAGCCCGCCAAGGTCATCGGCGAACACGGCAAACTGCGCGACCGCCCCGGCTTCGAGGTGGAGTTCCTGTCGCGCAATTCGATCCCGGACGCGCCCTACAGACTGGACCGGCACGAGGTGCTGATGCCGATGCGCGGCTATTGGCGGCTGACCTGGAGCGGCGGGTCGACCGTGCTGAACCCCGGCGACACAGCGGCGATCCCGCCGGGGCTGGAGCATTCGCTCGCTCCCTCGATGACGGGCGAAGTCTCGCTTTACCGGGTCATTGGCACGGAAGACCAAGCCGGTCTGACCGGGCGGCTCTTGTGAGGAGGAGCTTATGACGCTGCTTGCAACGCATGTCGGAAGCCTGCCGCGCCCGCAGGAGGTGGCCGATTTTCTCTTTGCCCGAGAAAAGGGCGAGCCGTATGATCCTGCGGCCTTTGACGCCTGCATGGTTGCCGCCGTGCTGGAGAATGTCCGGCGGCAGAAGGAGGCGGGCATCGATATTGTCTCCGACGGCGAAGCGTCGAAGATCAGCTACGCCACCTATGTCAAAGACCGGTACGCCGGATTTGACGGAGACAGCCCGCGCAACACGCCGAGCGATCTGAAACTCTATCCCGGGTTTATGGACCGCATCGCCAAACAGGGCGGCACGCCAAGCTACTCGCGCCCGCAATGCGTGGGGCCCGTTGTTTCGAAGGGCCAGGGCGATCTGCAGAAAGACATCGCCAATCTCAAATCCGCCATGGCGGCGCACGGCGTGGCGCGCGGCTTCATGAATGCGGCGTCACCCGGCGTCATCTCGCTGTTCCTGCAAAACGCTTTTTATGCAACACGCGAAGACTATCTCGAAGCGCTGGCCGAGGCGATGCGCGGCGAGTACAGCGCCATTCTGGAGGCGGGCCTCGACCTGCAGCTGGACTGCCCGGATCTGGCCCTGTCGCGCCACATGCTGTTCAGCCACCTGTCGGACGAAGAGTTTGTGAAGGTCGCCGCCACCCATGTCGAGGCGCTGGAGCATGCGCTGCAAGGTCTGCCGCAGGACCGCGTCCGCCTGCACATCTGCTGGGGCAACTACGAGGGCCCGCATGTCTGTGACATCGACATGGCCAAGGTCTTTCCGCTGCTGATGAAAGTTCCCGCCAGATACATTCTGTTTGAGACCGCCAACCCGCGCCACGGGCATGAATGGACCGTGTTCCGCGACCGGGCGCGCGAGATACCTGAGGACAAGGTGCTGATCCCCGGCGCGGTGGACACGACGACCAACTTTGTCGAGCACCCCGATCTGGTGGCCCAGCGTCTGGAGCGGTTCACCTCCATAGTTGGCCGTGACCGGGTGATTGCGGGCTCGGACTGCGGCTTTGGCACATTCGCCGGCTTCGGCGCGGTGGACCCGGAAATCGCATGGGCGAAACTTGCGGCGCTGAAAGAAGGCGCGCGGCGCGTTGGCTGAGGGCGGGACATGCTGCCGCTGGTCCTGATACCGGGCATGATGTGCGATGCCAGAATGTGGGGCGGTCTGCCCATTCATCTGTATCCACGCGCCGTGGAACATTTTCTGCCTATAGGCGCTGACACGGTTGAGACGCTCGCAGCGCAAGCTCTGCGCCATGCTCCGCCGGTTTTTGCGCTCGCGGGTCTGTCCATGGGCGGCATCGTGGCGATGGAAATCTTGCGGCAGGCGCCCGAACGGGTCGCACGTCTGGCCTTGCTGGACACCAACCCCCGCGCCGAAACGCCTGAAATGCAGGCCAGCCGTGCGCCGCAGATCGCCCGCGCGCTTGCAGGCGGTCTGGCTGGCGTGATGCGTGATGAGATGAAGCCGAACTACCTGTCGCAAGGTCCGGACCGGGCCGCAATCCTTGACCTGTGCATGGACATGGCGCTCACCCTTGGCCCTGACATTTTCGCCCGCCAGTCCCGCGCCCTGCGTGAGCGCCCCGATCAGCAAGCGGCGCTGAGGGCGTTCGAGGGGCCGGCGTTGGTGCTGATGGGCGAAGATGACCGGCTTTGCCCGCGCGGCAGGCACGAACTGATACACGCCCTGATACCGCAGTCGCGCTTTGCCGTCATCGGCGGCGCGGGCCATCTTCCCACTTTGGAAAAGCCGGCGGAAACCGCCGCCGAGATCGTCCGCTGGCTTGATGAGCCGGCATAGCGGGCCACGCCATGGGCGCCGGTGCGGTCCAGCCACATGTCTCCATTATCACGCCCCGTTTCCGGTCTGATCATTGAAATTCCAGGGGACGTACAAGGCGTGTGGTCCTGCCGAACAGCTTGGCGATATTACTCAAACCGGCAGGAAACAGAACCGAAAGGGCCAAAATCAGCTATGATGCTGCTGCCGGACGGCGCTTCAACCGGGCGGATGAAAGACCCCGACAGGACCACGTCTCCGGCGCTTATGCCTTGGCCGTACTGCGCCAGCCTGTTGGCGAGCCATGCGATGCCCAACGCGGGATCATTCAGCACCCCTGCCCCGAGGCCGGTTTCCTCGACCTCGCCGTTGCGCGAGACGATGGCTCCTACCCAGCGAAGCTCCATGGCGTTCGGATCATGCTTCTTGCTGCCAAGCACAATTCCGGCATTGGCGGCATTGTCGGAAATGGTGTCGAAGATGGTTCGAGCTTTCTTCGATTGCGGGTCGATACGCAGAATGCGAGTGTCGAGAATTTCGAGGGAAGGCAAGACATGGCGCGTAGCGGCCAAGACTTGCGCGACTGTGCAATCCGGGCCGGACAGATCAGATTTCATGACGAACGCAATCTCGGCTTCGATGCGCGGCTGGATGAAGCGATCCTTCGGGATCACATCGCCATGGTCAAAGAACATGTCGTCAAGCAGCACGCCTGAATCTGGAATGCTGATGTTGAGCGCGGATTGCATCGCCTTGGAAGTCAGGCCGATTTTCCAGCCTTTGACGATGCGGCCCCGAGCTGTTTTACGCCTCACCCATGCCGCCTGGATGGCGTAGGCGTCATCCATTGTGATCGACGGGTGTTTGAGGCTGAGCAGACCGATCTGATTGCGTGTCCGCTCGGCCTCGTCCAGCGCGGCGGCGGCGGCTTCGATCTGCTGCGGGGTCACGAGAGCGCCTCGTCAGCTACGCTGTTGACCAGTTTGCCAATGCCTTCGGCCTCGACCTCCACCACATCGCCCGGCTTCAGCCAGACCGGCGGATCAAATCGCGCGCCCGCACCCGTCGGCGTGCCGCAGACAATCAAGTCGCCGGGGACAAGTGTGGTGAAGGTCGAGATGTAATTGACGATTTTTCGGAACGGAAAGATCATCCGGCTGGTGCGGTCATCCTGCCGCAGCTCACCGTTCACATGTGTGGTCAGCCTTATGTCCGCCAGCTGGCTTTCATGCGTGAAGGGAACCAGCCAAGGTCCGATGGCGCCGGAGCGGTCGAAATTCTTGCCCTGTGTGACATTGAACTTGGCGTGCCGCACCCAGTCGCGCAGCGTGCCTTCGTTGCACAGCGACAGGGCCGCGATATGCGACAGTGCGTCATGCTCAGGAATGCGCCGCCCGCCCTTGCCGATAATGATGACGATCTCGCCCTCATAGTCGAGCTGCGGAGATTCCGGCGGGCGGATGATTGGCTGGCCATGGCCGACGAAGGAGCGCGGGAAGCGGATGAACAGTGACATGTTCTTCGGCGCGTCCTGCCCGTCTTTGTATTCCTCGTTCCGGTCAGGAAAGTTGACGCCGACACAGATGATTTTTTCAGGATTTGGCACGGGGATATCGAAGGCCACGTCCTCCAGTGCAAAGTCCGCCGCATGGCGCTGGCCTTCATGCAACAGTTCCTGAAATGCGCCAGCTTCAATGACATTGCGCATCGTCGGCCACTTCCCGGCAAACCGCCGTGAAAGGTCGGTCACGCCGCCAGGCTTGAAAATTCCATAGCCGCGCCGGCCTTCACGCAGGAAAGACAGGAGTCTGGGCGTGTCGGCTTCTGTTTCCATCTCAGGTCATTCTTCCTGCAATTTCGGTGATCGCTTCAAAGGCAATATCCGCGTCGGCCTCGGTCATCGCATAGGACCCCGCCTGAAACCGGATCACAAAGCGCTCATCAAGCCGGGTCTGCGTGAGGTATATCCGCCCGTCCGCATTGATCGCGTTGATGAGGTCAAGATTGTGCTGGTCCAGATCAGCCACAGCGCTTGGTTCGTGGCGGAACGAAAACAGCGACAGCATGGGTGCGCTTGTGATGTGGAAATCACGGACGCCCGTCAGCCGCGACGCGAGGCGCTCCGACCAGCGCACATGGTTGCGGATCATGGTGCGCAGACCTTCGAGACCATGGGCGCGCAGCAGGAACCAGAGCTTCAGCGCGCGGAAGCGGCGGCCAAGCGGGATGGACCATTCGGAATAATTGATGATGCCGTCCGTTCCATGCGTCTTGAGATATTCGGGCCTTATGGCAAGCGTGCGCACCAGATCGTCCGGGCTGCGGATGAAATGCGCGGCGCAGTCAAACTGCGCGCCCAGCCACTTGTGCGGATTGAAAACAATGGAATCGGCCTCCCCGGCGCCCGCCCAGAAATGCCGGAACTCCGGACAGATCATCGCCGAACCCGCCCAAGCGGCGTCAACATGCACGAACAGGCCGTGCTTCTTCGCAACAGCGCAGACTGCCGCAATGTCATCCGTCGCGCCGACGCTCGTGCCGCCGACACAGGCGATAATACCGGCGGGCAGAAATCCCGCAGTCTTGTCCGCGATGACTGCCGCTTCAAGCGCGGCAACGTCCATGCCGCGCAGTCCGCCCTGCACAGGGATGCGCACCAGATTGTCGGCGCCGATGCCTGATACCCAGACGGCGCGGTCTATCGATGTGTGCGCCTGACCGGAGCAATAGACGCGCAAGGGTCTCTGACCCGAAAGCCCTTTGCTGTTGCCCTGCCATTCCAGCGCCCGCTCGCGCATCACCAGCACGGCGGCCAGCGTGGCGGACGAGGCGGAATCCTGAATGACGCCGGCAAATCCCTCCGGCAATCCAACCGCTTGCCGAAGCCAATCCAAAACGCGGGTTTCAAGTTCAGTGGCGGCGGGGGATGTCTGCCAGAGCATGCACTGCGCCGCCATCGCATTCACCAAATGCTCGGCGATGACCGACGCGGGCGCGGCGTTGGCCGGGAAATAGGCGAAGAAGCGCGGATGCTGCCAGTGGGTCATTCCCGGCACAATGACGCTTTCAAAGTCCGCAAAGATCGCGTCCATTGGCTCCGGCGATTCAGGCGGTGAAACGGGCAGCGCGCCGTAAATGTCGCCCGGCTGGACATTGCCGCGCACGGGCCGCCCGCCCAGCGAGGCGCGGTAGTCCACGCCCCAGTCGGCGGCTTTGCGGCTCCATGTCCTGAACTCGGTTTCGTCCATGCGACCGGCCTCTATTGCGCGACTATCGGCTGCGCTTTCAGTATCGCGTCCGCCGTTTCAACCCCATCAAACAGGCTGCCCTCCTCAAACCAGCTCTTCGGCGCGGGCGCACCCCAGAGCGTCTGGCGCTGCGGGTCCTTGAGGTCCCATTTGATCGGATCAAGATCAGGGTCAACGGTCTGATAGTCCGAGCAATAGATCTCGATGCGGTGACCGTCCGGGTCGCGGATGTAGAGGAAAAAGGCGTTGGAAATGCCGTGGCGGCCGGGGCCGCGCTCAATGTTTTTCAGGTAGCCGGTCGTGGACATCAGGTCGAGCAGATCGATGATGTTCAGCGGCGTCGGCACCCAGAACGCGACATGATGCAGGCGCGGACCATGGCCGTTGGTGAAGGCCATGTCGTGCACGCCGCCCTTGCGGTGCATCCATGCCGCCCACAGCTTCCCGCTCTCGGCGTCCTCGGTGTATTCGGTGACGCGGAAACCTATGTCGTTGTAAAAGGCGACCGACGCATCGACGCTTTGGGTGAAGCAATTGAAATGATCGATACGCAAAGGCTTGACGCCCCGGTACAGCTTGTACTGCTGATGAATGGCGGGAAGCTTGTCCATCGAGGCGTAGAATTCCAACGGTATGCCCTGATGGTCGGACGTCAGCAACGTGCGGCCCTGATTCGGGCGCTCGACCCATGCGGCCTTGCGGCCCCGCGCCTCGAACCAGCTCTTGGCGATATCAAGATCCTTCTCGGAATAGACCTTGAAACCGAGAACGCGCACGGCGGGTTTGTCGCCCTTGGTCAGGATGATGCAGTGATGGCCGCGCTCTTCCATGGCCCGCAGATAGAGTCGCATATCGTCTTCGCCCGTCACCTGAAGGCCGAGCGTGTCCGCCCAGAACGCCCGGCTCCTGCCGAGGTCGGTCACGACCAGCTCAACATGGCTGAGGCGCACGACGTTGAAATCCGGATAGAGATTGAATGGTGGAACCGGCATGGCTCAGCCTCCCAGCTTCTGGATCGCATGCGGCGCGGTGGCGAACGCGATATTCTTGGTTTCCATATAAAAGTTAAACGAATGCTCGCCGCCGTCGCGCCCTATGCCGGAGTTTTTCACGCCGCCGAACGGCGTTGGCAGGTGGCGGACATTTTCAGAATTCACCCAGATCATTCCCGCTTCAAGCCCATCCGAAAAGCGGAAGGCGCGCGTCACATCGGACGTCCAGAGATAGCCCGTCAGGCCATATTGAACATCATTGGCAAGCGCCAGCGCCTCGGCCTCGTCCTTGAACGGGATGGCGGTGAGAACAGGGCCGAAGATTTCCTCCTGCGCGATCCGCATCTGATTGTTGGCGCCGGTGAACAGGGTCGGCGAAACATAACAGCCGCCACCCGGCCCGTCGAACCTCGCGCCGCCTGCGGCGACCGTTGCGCCCTCGGACTTGCCGATTTCGATATATTCCAGCACTTTCTTTTCATGCACCGGATGGATCAGCGGGCCAACCACCGTTTCCGGATCAAGCGGATGGCCGACTTTGATGCGTTTGGCCTTTTCGGCGACCATTGCGGTGAACCTGTTATAAATGGACGCCTCCACCAAGAGCCGAGACGAAGATGTGCAGCGCTCGCCGTTCAGCGAGTAGATCATGAACACGGCAGCATCCGCCGCTTGTTCGAGATCAGCGTCCGCAAACACGATGCACGGGTTCTTGCCGCCCAGTTCAAAGTGCACCCGCTTCAAAGTTGCCGCGCCTTGGCGCATGATCATCGAGCCGGTGCGGCTTTCGCCGACAAAGCCGATGGCCTTGATGTCCGGATGCTCGGTCAGCGCCTTGCCAGCCTCTTCGCCAAGGCCGTTGACAAGGTTCCACACGCCCTTTGGCAGGCCCGCCTCCTCGGCGATTTCGACCAGCAGCCGCGCGGTCAGCGGTGAAAATTCCGCCGGCTTATGGACAATCGTGCAGCCTGCGGCGAGCGCCGGCGCGATCTTCCACGTGGACAGCATGAACGGCGTGTTCCACGGCGTGATGACGCCGACCGGGCCGATGGGAACCCGCGTCGTCATGTTGATCTGGCCCTCGGCGCGCAGCGTTTCGCCGTCGCGCGCCTGCGGGGCAAGGTCAGCGAAGTAGCGGAAATTCTCTGCCCCGCGCAGCGCGGCTTTCGCCATGAATTTCAGCGACTGGCCGGTGTCCATGCATTCGACAAAGGCGATTTCCTCGGCGCGCGCGACAATGCCATCAGCAATTTTGTGCAGCAGCTTTTTGCGCGCCGCGCCTTGCATGGCCGCCCAATCCTTGAAGGCGGCCTTGGCGGCTTTGGCGGCGCGGTCGATGTCCTCCGCCTTGCCGCGCGCGGCATTGGCCAAAGGCTTTAGATCAACCGGCGAGATGATTTCAAAGCTGCTGCCATCCGATGCAGGGACCGCCTTGCCGCCGATCTGGTTCAGAACACCATTTTCCCGGAACCGTTTCAGGTAGGATTCCGCTTTGGCGATGTTGGTTTCAAGTGCTGACATTTGTTCTCCCGTCACGCTCCGCGCAGCCGCGCATGAATGGCGTTCTTTTTCCAGCTCAGCGCCGGATCATTTTCGACAATATCTACCGACAGCGCGAAGTGCGGCTTGTTGAACAAGGGCGCGAGCGCTTGCGTCAGCGCCGTGTTGAGCGCCTCGCCAACCTGCTTCTTCTCATTAAGCGTCCGCCCTGCCCCGATGCGCACCAGAACAGCGAGAAAGGCATTTTCAGGCAATTCATCGGCAATAGCATATGCGTCGCACCTGACGGCCCGCACGCGCACTGCCCCAAGCTCGAACAGTCCGGTTTCCATCATCGCTGTCTTTGCCAGACGGCAGAGCGCGGCGATGTCCGTCAGCGCCTCCAGATTGGCGGAATATTCCATGGTCACGTGCGGCAAGACGCAGCCTCCGGTCACTATTTGATTAACATGTTAAATAAAACCATTTGTGTCAAGTGCATTTCCTCATTTGCGGTCAGATTCGGAATCTGGAATAAGCAGCGCATGGTTATCGGTTCAGACCCCCTTGTCGGCGACAATTCCTCTAGCGCTTCGGCTGACGGCGCGCAGCCCAGACTGACGCGGCGTTCGCTGCCGATTGCGCTGCTGCGCGCCCGCGAATCGGTGATGGCGAAATTCCGTCCGATGCTCGCCAAGCATGACATGAATGAACAGCAATGGCGTGTCATCCGCATTCTCGGTGAGGCCGGGGAACTGGATGCGACCGAGCTGGCCGACCGCGCGCTGGTGCTGGCGCCGAGCCTGACGCGGATGATCAAGTCTCTGAAAACCCGCAAGCTGATCGCTTTGCGCAAAGACAAGCAGGACGGCCGCCGCACGCTGATTTCAATCACGCCTGCGGCCCGGCAATTGATCGCGGAAATTTCACCGGAAAGCCTGCAAATTTACCGCGACCTGGAAAGATCGTTCGGCGTGGAAGACATGGAGCGGCTGCTTGATCTTCTTGAAGCCGTGGTGAAGGCCTGACGTCAGCGGGTGACAAACGCTTTCATCGAAAAGCCTGCCAGTTCCGCCTGTTCACGCGTCAATTTTCCGCCGCTGTCCAATAGCTTGCGCGACATGGCGAATGTCACGGGATCATTGAAGCAGTCCGCCGCAAGGAAGACGCCGCTGCGGAAATAAAGATGCGCCCGCGCAGCGCCGGACCCGGTCAGCGCCAGAACGTCATCATAGCCGGTGTTCAGACCTGCGATCTGCAGCTTCATTTCAAACTGGTCGGACCAAAACCATGGCGTCGCTCTGTACGGCGTGTCATTACCAGCGATGCTGGCCGCCGCCGCCGCTCCCTGATCGTTGGCGTTCTGGACTGATTCGAGCCGTATGCGGCGGTATTCATGCGGAAAACTGGCGCAGTCGCCGACAGCGTAGATCGACGGATCAGAGGTGCGCATGAAGGTGTCAACAGCGACGCCGTTGTCGATTATGAGACCAGCTTCCTGCGCCAAAGCTGTGTTGGGCGAAATCCCGATGCCGACGACGACAAAATCCGCCGGCACATTTTCGCCGCCCGCCAGTTCGACGCCATTCACCCGCCCGCCTTCGTCCGTGATGCGGCTGACCTGCACGCCTTCGCGGATTGCAACTCCATGGCTTTGGTGCAGACTGCGGAGATGGTCGGACGTCTCACTGGCCGCCACGCGCTGGACGATCCGCTCCGCCGCCTCCAGCACCGTGACGTCGACACCTTTCTTTCTCGCCTCAGACGCCGCCTCCAGCCCAATGTAGCCGCCGCCGATCACCACCAGCCGCCTGCCGTCCGCCAGTTCACGCTTCAGCCGGTCGGCATCGCCCAGGTCGCGCATGGTGTGGACGCCCGCGAGCGCGCCGCCTTTGTCTTCTGGAAAAGGCCGCGCGCTTGCTCCAGTCGCCAAAACGAGCGCGTCATAAGGGACGGTCCCGCCCGTTGAAAGCGCGATGAATTTCGACGCGCGGTCGATCACTGTAACTGTTGCGCCGCGCAACAAGTCGATGCCATTTTCAGAGAACCAGCTTGCGGGACGAAGCGCGATTGTCTCAAGCGCGGCTTTGCCGGAGAGATAGGCTTTGGAGAGCACGGGACGCTGATAGGGATGCGCAAGTTCGGCGCTGACAATCGTGATCTGCGCCGCTGGGTCCAGCGTGCGCAGCTTGGCGGCCGCCGCCATTCCGGCATGACTCGCGCCGACGATGACAACGCGCTTCGCCATCACTTCCGTTCAACCCTGCGGAACCGTCAGAACCAGCCCGTCGAGCGCCGCAGAGGCGATGATCTGGCAGCTCAAACGGCTCAGCTCCGTTCTTGGCGTTTCGGTGATTTCCAGCATGGCGTCCTCAACGTCATCCGGCTTGCCGACGCGCACGGACCAGCCCGCCTCGACGAAGACGTGGCATGTCGCGCAGGACAGACAGCCGCCGCATTCCCCGACCACGCCCGTGACATTATTGGCCACTGCGGCGTTCATCAGGTTCGTCCCGTCAGCGACTTCGGCGCTGATGGTTGAGCCGTTTGCCAGCTTCCAGGTGATCGTCGCCATGTGTTCCTGTCCGTCAAATGTAATGTATGTAGAAGTCGCGCAGCGCGTCGCCTTCGAGCATGGAAGTCTTTTCGATTTCGTCGCGCTTGATGAAAATGTGGTTCTCACAGAGCAGCCTACCCACCGCGTCCATCAGCGCGCCATCCGCCTCCAGCGCATCCAGCGCGCCGCCCAGCGTGTCCGGCACGCCGTCAACCGCGTCATGCTCGGTCAGGCAGTTCGCGGTTTCCATCGGCGGCAGCTTGTATTTGTTAACGTATCCCAGCCGCGCCGCCTGCAGCGTTGCGGCGACAAGCGTGTAGGGATTGGACGCGCCGTCGCCCATGCGGTGCTCGATGCGGGCCTTCGAGCCGCGCTCGGCGGAGATGCGCGTCGTCACGCCGCGGTGGTCACCGCCCCAATTGCGCCAGTAACCGGAGAGCGACGAGGGCTTAAGCCGCTGGTAGGAATTGACCGTCGGCGCGACCAGTGCGGCCATCGCCTGATGGTGATGCATCAGACCGGCGATGCAGCCTTCGGCCACTGCGCTGAGCCTGTCCGGCTCGCCCACGGCATTGTTGCCATGCTCATCCTTGAAGGAGAAATTCACGTGCAGCCCGCTGCCGCCTTTTGACAGGATGGGCTTGGGCATGAAGGTCAGCACAATGCCGAACTCCAGCGCCGTCTCGCGCGCCAGCTGGCGGAACAGGAATATGTCATCCACCGCCTTCAGCGCACGGTCATATGTCAGCGTGAATTCATACTGAGGCGAGTCGAACTCCGAGGTCATGGAGTCAATGGCAAAGCCGAGCGAAGTCGCCCTTTGCCATATCTCATCCATGAACCCGCGTGGATCGGCAAACGGGCCGGTCGCATAGACGTAACCCTTCGGCGTGTCATATGGCACGAGCTTGCCGTCATCATCGTATTGGAAGGCGAAGCATTCGAGCTCCAGCCCGATCATCGGGTCTAATCCAAGCGCGTTCCAGTCGCTGATTGCCCTCTTCAACGCTTGGCGGCCGCACGGGCCGAACGGCTTTCCTTCCTCATAAAGATCGCCGACGACAATCTTGGTATTGTCCTCCCAGCTCTCCCTTACATCAGCGCCGAGATACCGCACCTCGACATCGGGCAGACCGTCCAGCACTTTCGATCCGGGCGCTGGAATGAGGTCCTTGTCATAGGTCACGCCGAATGTGCCTTGGCAGACGCGGGTGCTGTTGTCGCCGATCTTGGACGAAGGCAGATATTTGCCGCGCGCCAGATTCAGATGGTCGCAAAACAGGACCCGCAATCGTTCGTTGCTCATAGCCGCCCCTCCCAAGGCAAATCAGTTTAGCTCGATTTTCACCGGCATGCTCTTGATGCCGCCAACGAAGTTCGAACGTAAGTATTGCTGCGGTCCTGTCTGTTGGATCGACTTCACCCGATTGGCAAATTCTTGGAACAGCAGCCGGATCTCCAGCCGCGCCAGCCACATGCCGAGACAGACATGCGCCCCGCCCTGGCCGAAGGCCACATGGCGGTTGGGCGAGCGGCGGAAATCTAGCTTGAACGGCGCGTCGAACACCGCCTCGTCGCGGTTGCCGGAGACAAACCACAACAGAACCTTGTCGCCTTCGCGCAGCTGCTTGCCGTGCAGCTCGTGGTCCTGCGTCACCGTGCGGCGGAAATACATGGCGGGCGAGGCCCAGCGGATCACCTCGTCCGGCATGGTGTCCCAGATGGTCGGATCGCCGCTCTGCAATTCTTCAAGCAGACCGGGCTGGTTGGCCAGCGCCTGCAGACCGGCGGCGATTGAATAGCGCGTCGTGTCATTGCCCGCCGCGACCAGCAGGCAGAAGAAGTTGCGGAACTCCTGTTCCGATATCACATTGCCTAATGAATCCGGCTGCATGATGAGATTGAGCACGCCGCTTGTGTCGCTCCTGCGGCGTTTGTCTTCCATCAGTTTTTGAGCATAGTCGAACAGGTCCGCGCCCGCCGGCGAGCGGAACGGCATCAGCCGATAGGCGTCGGTGTCGGCCTTGTCGAGCACATGGTCGGTGAAGTCCGAGTCGGTGTTAGCGATCAACGCGTCGCCCTTTTCCACCAGCCAGTTCAAATCTTCGTCTGGCGTTCCCATGATCTGCCCGAGCATGCGCATCGGCAATTGCCGCGCCAGGCTTTTGACCGCGTCAAACTCGCCGAGCGGCAGGACGCTGTCAAGAATCTCATCGCACAGTTGCCGGATCTGAGCTTCAAACAGCGCGACCACCGGTTTGGAGAAGGCCTTGGCCACCAGAATGCGCATGCGCGTATGGTCCGGCGGATCGGTCTCCTGAAATGTGCGCCGCGCCAGATATTCCTCGTAGGTCTGGTCCTCCATGCGGATGCCGCGCGCCGAGGAATAAAGCCTGTTGTTGCGGTTGCACTCATGAATGTCCGCGTTGCGCGTCACCGACCAGAAGCCCTGCCCCCCCGCATAGTCGCACCAAGCGACTGGCTCCTCTTTGCGCAGACGCGCAAACGTGTTGTGCGGCGCGCCCGAGACGAAAGCGTCGTGGCTGGAAAGGTCCGCATGGCCGTCATCGCTGGGGATCCAAACCGTCACGAACCTTCTCCTCAAAAACTCCGTTGCAAAATGTAAAACACATGTTAAATATATTTACAAGTCTCTTTTGCACACATAGAAAAAATTTCCGCATGCACGACGGGAGAAAATCATGACGCGCCGGATTGGAATTCTGCTGACCTGCGTCGACGATTCAGACTTTGCCAAGCGCTTCCCCGATGATGGTGAGAAGTTCCGCCGCCTTTTAGCGCCGCTGCGGCCGGCCTGGGAATTTATCACTGTGCCCGTGAAGGACGGCGTGTTTCCAGAACATGCCGAAGATTTCGACGGCTATATCATCACCGGCAGCCCGGTGTCGGTGAATGAAAATTCCAAATGGATCAAACAGCTGTTCGGATTTATCCGCGAGCTGGACGCAAAGAAGATTCCGACATTCGGAGCCTGCTTTGGCCATCAGGCAATTGCCATGGCGCTGGGCGGCAAGGTCGAAAAATCGGACAAAGGCTGGGGGCTTGGCGCGGCTGAAACCACTTACCAACATTTTGCACCCTGGATGCAGCCGCAACTGGAAAAAATGGTCCTGTTTGCGGCACATGAAGACCAGGTGTCGAAACTGCCGGAAGGCGCGGTGGTCTTGGGAGGCAGCGATTTCTGTCCGGTCGGCGCCTACCGGATCGGCTCACACATTTTCGCCACCGAATATCACCCGGAAATGACGCTGGATTTTGTCTCGGCGCTTTTGGACGAACTGGAATCCGGCCTCGACAGGCAAACAATTGCTGCGAGCCGCGCGTCACTTGAAAACGTTGCAGAGGGTCCGGCATTCGCCCGCTGGATCGTGAATTTCCTCGATCAATCAGATGGTTAGATTGCGCGACTTTGACAGCATGGCGATGAGGTCCATGGCGGTCACGCTGTCAAAGGTCACGTGCCTGACCATGGCCTCCTCCGCCCCCGCCACATCGCGGTCAGCGATCAGCGCGGCGATCTTGCGGTGCTCAATGGCGGATTGCGGGATGCTGCCCTTATAGGCGTAGCGGGCGCGGTAATAGGCGAGCAGCTTGCGGCCATTGGTGCGGATCATCTCCATCAGGAACGGATTATGCGCCGCCAGCCCGACGGTTTTGTGGAAGCCGAGATTATGCTGATAATAGGCGTTCGGCATGGCGTCGGCGAGCGTCTCTACATGGTGATCGCAGGCGGCGCAGGCGCGTTCCAGCGCGGCGGCGTCGTCAACCGACAGGCGACGCGCGGCCAATGCGGCGGCGTGGCCCTCGAGCTTGGCGTGCACTTCGAGAATGGCGAGGAATTCCTCCAGCGTCGGCTGAAACACCTCCGCTCCGCCGCGCGCCTTGCGCCGCAGAATGCCCACCGCGTCGAGCTGTAACAGCGCCTCGCGCACCGGCGTCCGGGACAGGCCGAATTCCGAAACCAGCACCTTTTCCTCCAGCACATCTCCTGGCGACAATGTGCCGTCCTCAATGCGCTTGACGATATGCGCGACGATCATATCAGTCTGATTGCTCATGCCCAAGCATATGTATTTTCACTGCGCTTGTGAATATACAAACTTTCCGGTCAGAGCTGTATCCACGCGGTTTTCAAATCGGAAAACTTGTCCAGCGCATGAAGGGATTTGTCATGGCCATTGCCGGATTGGCCGACGCCGCCAAGCGGCACCGTATTGTCCGAGCCGCCATAGGTGTTCACGTGCACCACGCCTGCCCGGATGTTGCGCACCATGCGGTGAGCTTTTGAGAGGTTTGATGTCCAGACCGCCGAGGCCAGCCCATAGACCGTCGAATTGGCGATCCGCACTGCGTCCGCCTCATCCTTGAACTTCATGACGCCGAGCACAGGCCCGAACACCTCCTCCTGCGCCAGATGCATGGAGGGTTCGATGCCGGAGAAAACGGTCGGGGCCATGTAATAGCCGCCGGTCTCTTCCAGCACGCGCTTGCCGCCGGTTTGCAGCGACCCGCCCTCCGCTTCCGCGCGGCGCACGAATTCGAGGTCCTTCGCCAGTTGGTCGAGGCTGGTCACCGCGCCCGCCTCGGTCGCAAGGTCAAGCGGATCGCCAACCTTGATCTTCGCGGCAATTCTTGAGACCTTCTCCACAAACTCGTCATGGATGCTCTCCTCCACCAGCAGCCGCGATCCGGCGACGCACACCTGCCCCGAATTGCGGAAAATCCCATAGGCGGAAATCTTTGCGGCCTGATCCAAATTTGGCGCATCGGCGAAGACGACGTTGGGGGACTTGCCGCCAAGCTCCAGATAGCATCGCTTCATGTTGGAGCGGGCGGAATATTCCATCAGCCTGCGCCCGACAAAACCTGACCCCGTGAACGCCATCACATCCACATCCATGTGCAGCCCAAGCGCTTCGCCGCACACCGAGCCTTTTCCGGTGACAACGTTTAACACGCCATCCGGCAAGCCTGCTTCAGAACAAAGCTCCGCCAGCCGCAGCAGGCTGAGCGATGCCACTTCCGCTGGTTTCAGCACCACAGAATTTCCGGCGGCGATCGCCGGCGCGATTTTCCACGATCCGATCATCATTGGAAAATTCCAAGGCACAATCGCCGCCACGACGCCGACCGGCTCGCGGTGAATCAGGCCGAGAATGTTGGAGGCCGTCGGCGCGACCTCGCCGTAAACCTTGTCGATGGCTTCGGCATAATAGCGAAAGGTTCCAGCCGCGCTGCCCGGTTCCGCCTTCAGCGCCATCGAGATTTCCGTGCCATTGTCGCGCACGCCGAGCACGGCGAGCTCCAGCGCATGTCTCTCGATCAGGTCGGCGATGCAGTGCATGACCTTTTTGCGCTCGGACGGCGCGGCGCGTGACCAGACGCCGCTGTCGAAGGCCTTGCGCGCGGATGCCACGGCCCGGTCCGCGTCCGCCGCTGATCCGCGGGCAATGCTGGTGAACACCTTGCCGTCGATTGGCGAGATGACATCCAGCGATGCGTCATCGATTGCACCGACATGCTTGCCGCCGATGAACAGCGAACGCCTGGCAACAGGCGTGCGGCGAAGAGTGTCAATGTCTGTCTGGTTCATGGTCTTGCTCTCAGTTCAGGAGGACATGCAGGTTTGCCGGAGCGCGGAACTCCCAGCCCATGAAGACAGGCGGCCGTTCCCGATCAATGCGAAGGCCCGGATAGCGGTCCAGCAACACCCGCAGGGCGATTTCAATCTGTGCCTTAGCAAACCATTTGCCAGCGCAAAAATGACCGCCGAAGCCAAAGGTGGCGGACGATGACTTTGGCCTTTTTATGTTGAAGCTGCCGCCGTCCTCAAACTTCTCCTCGTCATGATTGGCCGATGCCAACACGGCGGCAACCGGCGCGTCTTTTGGCACTGTCGCACCGCCGATTTCCACGTCCCTTGTCGCAATCCGCATTTGCGTTCCAATGGGCGCGATCCAGCGCAATCCCTCATCGACCGCACGCGGCAGCCATTCCTCCATCTCGGCAAGCAACAGCTCATGCTGGTCAAGGTTTTGCAGCAGGCCGGCAAGAATGGATCCCGCGCCATGCCCCGGCTCCTGCATGCCGCCAAGCAGTGTCACCTTGACGGTCGGAAGAATAAACGCAGGCTCCCGGCTCGTTCCTTCAGGCATTCCCAAATGCAGCATATGGGACAGCGGCGAATTGTTTGGAGCGGCAGCCAGCCTTGTGAGGATAGGCAGCAGCGCGGCATCAATCTCGGCACAGGTCTGATCGGAAATCGCCTGTCGCGCCGGATCGCGCTCATAGTTGATTGCGCCTTGCGAGAGACCGTGAAACCAACGCCGCAGGACGGGAACGCCGACCTCTTCAAGCCCGAAGGACCGGACAAGGCTCAGCGCTGAAATCGGCTCGAAATAATCCGCCATCAATTCGGCGTCCTGCTTGCCGTCGAACTCTGCCAATTGCTGTTCCGCAATCGGCCGCACCAGCGCGTCAATGTAGCCCATCACCGGGCGCGGCCGGTATTGCGGCTCAATCGCCGTGCGCAACTCCCTGTGCACGGGTCCGTCCGTGGTCAGGATCGTCGGTTTGCCGAACGACATCTCGACGGGAGACGTGGGCGCTTCAGCAGAGAACAGATCCGGATTCTTGGTGATCGTCTCGACGTCGCGCAAGCGAGTGACGAACCAGACATTGGCGGCTGGCACAAAGGCAACCGGCTCTTCGCGCCTCAACCGCTTGTAGATCGGATAGGGGTCCGCCTCCAAATCTTCAATCCTGATTGAATGCGCGTAAGTCATGACGCCCTTCAGTGGAAAGTGGCAGGGGCGGCGGTGTCTTGCCGCCCCTTGTGTGGCTGAAATTTAGCTGTTCCTGCCCAGTTCGCCGAACTTCGCCGGATCGCGCTTTTCGAGGCTTCCCGCCGACAGGTAGCCGATGATTGCCGCAACAATCACCAGCGACGGCAGGACGATTCCGAGCGTGCCGGATGCACCCGTCAGATCGCCGAATTTGGCGAAGATGTAAACGAAGAGGATCGCCAGAATCGCGCCGGTTATCATCGGCAGTATCTTCGTCGCCAGCGCCGTCTCGCCCAGCGCATCCTTGCCGAAATAGGCAACGACCGCGAACGAGGTGATCGCCATCAGGCCCAGAATGCCAAGCGTGCCAAGCTGTGTGAGCCAGGTGAACAGCTGCAGCACGGGGTCCATGCCCATGACCGCAAAGAAGCCGACCACGATGATGGCAAGCACAGTCTGGATGATGGAGCCGACATGCGGGCTTTGGTAAGTGTCATGCGTCACACCGACGGATGCTGGCAGGATGCCTTCGCGTCCGGCGACATATTTGTAGCGCGCCACACCATTGTGGAAGGCGAGAACGCCGGCGAACAGGCTGGAGACAAACAGGAAGCCCATGATCGTCGGCACCGGCCCGCCGACATAGCGGCCCGCAAGTTCGAACAGGAATGTCGTCGGGTCCGCCAGACCCTGCAAGGTCGGAACCAGCTTGTCGACGCCCGCGCCATTGGCCATCAGCCACGCGGTGACCATGTAGAACACGCCAATCAGAACGACCGATAAATAAGTCGCCTTCGGCACGGTCACATGCGGGTCGCGCGCCTCTTCGGAATAGATCGTTGTGGCTTCAAACCCGATGAAGGCGGCGAAGCAGAACAGGATGCCGATTGCGGGCGAGCCGCTCATAATCTGGCTGACGCTGAACGGCGCCATGGAAAGGCCCGAGTCGCCGCCCTTTATGAAGATCGCGACGTCAACGATCAGCACGATGATGTATTCGAGCAGAACAAGCGCCATCAGGATTTTTGCCGACAGGTCCACCTGCCGGTAGCCGAGCACGGCGCAGAAGGCGATGCCAATGAAGCTCCACACCCACCATGGCAAATTGATGCCGATTGATGCGAATGTGCCAGCCGACGCCGCGCCCAACAGGCCGAGAATGCCGATCTGCATGGCATTGTAGCTTAGAATGGCGATCAGCGCCGCAGCGCCGCCGACCTTGCCGCCGAGGCCGCGCGCCGCGAAGGCATAGAAGCCGCCGGCGCTTGATATGTGCCGCGCCATGGCGACATAGCCGACCGCGAAAGCGATCAGGATGATTGTCGTGAGCAGGAACGATCCGGCGATGCCCGCGCCGTTGCCCAAGAGCATGCTGATCGGCACGCCGCCTGCGACCGCCGTCAGCGGCGCCGCCGCCGATATGACCAGAAATGTGACAGCGCCGACGCCGAGGCTGTTTTTGCGCAGCTGGTTTGCTCCCGCCGCAGTAGATGAACTTGCCATTGTACCCTCCCGTTAGACAATCGCCCCCGACAGATCCCCTGTTTCATTATTTGAACCACCGGTGCAAATAGAGACTTGCAAACTTCCAGATGAGATGTCAAGTTAATTCACATGTTAAGCGA
Source organism: Phyllobacteriaceae bacterium (assembly GCA_031373225.1). Lineage (GTDB taxonomy): Bacteria > Pseudomonadota > Alphaproteobacteria > Rhizobiales > Rhizobiaceae > JANOYJ01. The sequence continues at coordinate 19,029 of JANMMM010000381.1, forward strand.
ATGGGGAATCCAACCCTGATGGGCACAGTCAGCAAAGCGCTTGGATTGATTGAGCTTTTGCGCGAATCCGGCCATCCGCTCGGCCTGTCCGAAATCGCCCGGCTCGCCGGTTTTGACAAGGCGACGGCGCGGCGGCTGCTGCTGGAGCTGGCGGCGAACGGCTATATCGAACAGGATGAAGATTCGCGCGGCTACGCTCTCGGCCCGGCATTGCAGATGCTCGGGCGCGCCCGGGAGAACCGCTTCCCGCTCAACCGCGCCATACAGCCCGCAGTCCGGGCTCTCGCGGAGCAGACCGGAGAAACAGTTCACGCCACCGAGTATTGCGCGGGATCGCTCGCATCGATCTTCGCGGTGGAGTCGGGCAAGGCTAACCGCGTGATTCTGGAGCACGGCCAAAAATTGCCGCTTCACGCCACGGCGTCCGGCTATGCCTTCCTTGCGGCCTCCACCGAGGCATTTGTGGAGAGTGTCTGCCGCAGAGAATTTGAGGCATTCACGCCAACCACGCCAACGGACAGCAAGGCATTGATGGACATCGTGACAGCGACGCGCGAGCGCGGCTACTCCATTTCCAATCAATCGATGGAGGAAGGCGTCTCCAGCGTCGCCGCCGCCATAAGGGGCGCTGGCGGCAAACCGGTCGGCACGATGGCGATCGCCATGCCGGCCAGCCGCGTCACACCCGAAATTGTCCGCGCCCATGGTGAACTGGTGCGCAAGAGCGCGGCGCAGGTCTCCGCGCGGCTTTTCGGCAAATCCACTGTGCAACCCTTCCGCAAGGCTTCGTGAATTATGGCAATTTCTTCACCACGCATTCTGCTGATCGGCACCGGCGACACAAAGTCCGATGAGCTGAGTTTCATGAAATCCTGCATTGAGACCGCCGGCGGCGTCGCTTTGATGATGGACGTTTCCGTGCTCGGCGACCCGCATTTTGTCCCGGACTTTTCCAAGCATAACATCGCCGCCGCCGCGGGCACTACGATTGAAGGCGTCATCAATTCCGGCGATGAAAACTCCGCCATGGCGCTGATGGCCGCCGGCGCTTCAAAGCTGGCGCGGTATCTTCACGATGAGGGCAAGATGGATGCGGCGCTCATTCTTGGCGGCTCAATGGGCACGGACCTGGCGCTGGACGTTGCCGCCGCCTTGCCGCTTGGCGTGCCGAAGTTCGTTGTCTCCACCATTTCCTTCTCGCACCTCATACCGCCGGACCGGATCTCAACGGACCTGATGATGATCCTCTGGGCGGGCGGGCTTTATGGGCTGAATAGCATCTGCAAATCGGTGCTGTCTCAGGCGTGTGGAGCAGTTGTCGGCGCGGCGAAAGCCAGCGTCAAGCCGCAGACGGAACGGCCGATTATTGGCATGACGTCGCTCGGCAAAAGCTGCCTGAAATACATGGTGCCGCTGAAACCGGCGCTGGAGGCGCGCGGCTATGAAGTGGCGGTCTTCCACACGACCGGCATGGGCGGCCGCGCGTACGAGTCCGTCGCCTCGCAGAACGGCTTTGCCGCCGTCATGGATTTCTCGCTGCAGGAGATTGTCAATCACGAGAACGGCGTCCTTGCCACATCGTCCGGCTGGGACCGGCTGGAGAACGCCGCCAAGGCGGGCATCCCGCAGATCGTCGCGCCGGGCGCGGTCGACATGGTCGATGTTCAGTCATGGGCGCCGCTGCCGGCGCAATTTGCCGAGCGGCCCTATCATGCGCACAACCGGCTGATCGGCTCGATCACCACCGATCTTGAAGGCCGCCGCCAGACTGCCCGCACCATTGGGCAGAAGCTGGAACGCGCATGGGGACCGGTCGCTTTCATCCTGCCTTCGGGCGGGATCGAGCAGTGGGACCAGGAAGGCGAGCCGCTGCATGATCCGGAGGGTCTGAAGGCCTTCACCGAGGCCATGCGCCTGGCTGTCAGGCCGCCGGTTGAGTTCCACGAGATTCCAGATCATATCAACAGCCCCGCCTTCGCCGCCAAGGCGCTGGAAGTGTTCGACGCATGGGTGGCTGACGACATTATTCCGGCAGGTGTTATATGAGCGGCGACAGGGCGCTTATTCTCGACTTCGGCGGCGTGGTGACGCGCACGCTGTTCGAGACGCATGACCAAACGGAGTCGGCGCTTGGCCTTGCCCCGGGCACTTTGAAGTGGCGCGGCCCTTTCGCGCCAGAGACCGATGCGCTGTGGGTTTCCATGCAAAACCGGGAAATCACCGAGCGCGATTACTGGATGACCCGCACCCGCGAGGTCGGCGGGCTGATCGGCAAGGACTGGACCTCTATGGATCAGTTCGTGCAAAGCGCGCGCGGCGCCGACCCGGCTTTGGCGCTGCGGCCGGAAGCGCGGAGGGCAATCCTAGCCGCAAAAGCCGCAGGGCTGAAGCTCGCCATTCTCTCCAACGAGCTGGACCTGTTTTACGGCATCGAGTTCCGCAAGCGCTTCCCGCTGATCGAGCTGTTCGATGTCATCATCGACGCCACATACACGCAGATTCTCAAGCCAGACCGGCAGGCCTACCAGCTGTGCCTCGACGCCTTGAAATTGATGGCGTCCGACTGCGTGTTCGTGGATGATCAGCTGAAGAATGTCGAAGGCGCGCGCGCCGCCGGCATTCCTGTCATCCATTTTGACGTGACAAATCCCGGCAAGAGCTATGCGGAAGCGCTCGCCATTCTGGGTGTTGAAGACAAGGAAGAAATCCATGCGTGAAGCCAACTTTCTCACGGAGAATAACGCCAAACATCTCTGGCATCCCATGGCCCATGCGGGGGAAATGCGGGCCAATCCGCCGCGCATCATCAAGAAGGCTTCCGGCGTTGAGATCACCGATCTGGACGGCCATACGGTTTTGGACGCGGTCGGCGGCCTGTGGAACGTCAACCTTGGCTATTCGTGCGAGCCCATCAAAAAAGCAATCCGCGATCAGCTCGACGAGCTTCCGTACTATTCGTCATTTCGCGGCACAACCAATCCACCGATGATCGAACTGTCGTGGGAACTGTCCGAGTTTTTCAAGCCGGATGGCCTCACCCGCGCCTTCTTCACCTCCGGCGGCTCAGACTCCGTGGAGAGCGCGCTGCGTTTGGCGCGGCAATATCACAAGCTCAAAGGCCAGCCGGAGCGCACCAAGTTTTTCGCGCTCAAAAAGGGTTATCACGGCACGCATTTCGGCGGCGCGTCGGTCAACGGCAACGCCAATTTCCGCCGCGCCTACGAGCCGCTGCTGCCGGGCGTGTTCCACCTTCCCGCCCCGTGGGACTACCGCAATCCATTCAACACCACCGATGGCGCGGAAATCGCGCGGCGCATCGCTGCGCTGTTTGAAGAGGAGGGCGGCAACTATTTCGATGTTCGCCAGGCTATTCTTGGCCATCTGCAGCAGGGCGGCGACCCAACGCCATTCGACCGGATTCAGGCAACACGCCTGGCATCCGACTCTATCACGTTTCTGTGTGCTGAGGCGATCAAAGAGACGCCAGCTTCGGCAGTC
>JANMMM010000026.1:0-23417 GCA_031373225.1 Phyllobacteriaceae bacterium
GCGAATTGCCGATCACACTCACCGAACTCAAAGCCATCGCCGCTGCCGCGATCATCGGTGACAGCAAGATGCCGAAAACCGGGTAGAGGACTCCAGCTGCAACCGGAACGCCTGCTGCGTTGTAGATGAAGGCAAAAAACAGGTTTTGCCTGATATTGCTCATTACGGCTTTGGACAGTGCGCGCGCCCGGACGATGCCCATCAAATCGCCCCGGAGAAGCGTGATGCCGGCGCTTTCCATGGCGACATCTGTTCCCGTTCCCATGGCGATGCCAACATCGGCGGCCGCAAGGGCAGGGGCGTCATTCACGCCATCGCCGGCCATCGCAACAACACGGCCCTGGGATTTCAGCTTGGCGACGACGTCTGCTTTCATGTCAGGCAATACATCCGCTTCGACTTCTGTGATGCCAAGGCGCTTGGCAATTGCATCTGCCGATATGCGATTGTCGCCTGTCAGCATGACGATGCGGATGCCGGCCTTGCGCAGAGCGGCGAGGGCTAGTGGCGTTGACGGTTTCACGGTGTCAGCAATACCGAATATTCCGGCAAGTTTGCCGTTGATTGCAACAAATATCGCCGTCGCGCCGTCTGCGCGAAGCTCGTCGGCTTTCGCTGCCAGACCGTCCACCGCAATTTTGAGTTCGCTCATGAAATTGGCATTGCCTATGACTATGCGCTTACGCTCCACCATGCCGATGGCGCCTTTGCCCGACGGTGAGTCAAAACCTGTCACCTTGGCGAATTCGAGATTCCGCTCTTGGGCAGCTTTGACGATCGCTGCTGCAAGCGGATGCTCGCTGGCCTGTTCGACCGATGCAGTCAGCCGTAACAGATCATTCTCGTCTTGACCCTCGACAAAGATGATTGATGTTACGGCTGGTTTTCCTTCGGTCAATGTGCCCGTCTTATCAATGACAATAGTGTCAACCTTTTCCATCCTTTCCAGTGCCTCCGCATCACGGATGAGCACACCGGCTTGAGCACCGCGCCCGACGCCAACCATGATCGACATCGGCGTGGCCAAACCCAGGGCACACGGACAAGCGATGATAAGAACAGCGACTGCCGCCACAAGGCCATAGGTGAGCCGCGGCTCCGGTCCGAACACAGACCAAGCCGCAAAAGCCAACGCGGCAGCAACAATTACTGCGGGCACAAACCAACCAGACACTTGATCCGCTATTCGCTGTATCGGAGCGCGGCTTCTTTGGGCATTTGCGACCATTTGGACAATTCGCGCCAACATGGTTTCGCTGCCAACCCTCTCTGCTCGCATGACAAAGCTGCCACTGGCATTTAATGTGCCGCCGATGACCTTGGTCCCGATCTCCTTGCTCACCGGCATTGACTCGCCTGTCACCATGGATTCATCAAGTGTGGAATGTCCTTCGGTGATCGCGCCATCCACCGGCACTTTTTCGCCGGGCCTGACACGGAGAAAATCACCAATTCCGACTAGATCAAGCGCGACCTCTTCTTCGCGTCCGCCTGATCCAACACGTCGCGCCATTTTGGGCGCAAGCCCAAGCAACGCCTTAATCGCACCTGAAGTCTGGTCCCGTGCGCGAAGTTCCAAGACCTGCCCCAAAAGCACGAGAACCGTGATGACGGATGCAGCTTCGAAATAGACGGAAACGGCGCCGTCCATTTGTCGGAAAGCCGCAGGAAACGCACCAGGAGCAAGCGTTGCCACTATGCTGTAAATCCAAGACACGCCTGTGCCCATGGCAATAAGTGTGAACATGTTGAGATTTCCGGTTTGCAGCGATTGCCAGCCACGCACAAAGAAGGGCCAACCCGCCCAGAGCGCAACAGGAGTTGCAAGCAATAACTGAATCCAATTAGAAAACTGCTGCCCTAGCCACATTGTGAGGCCGCTCACATGCCCGCCCATTTCCAAAATTAACACCGGCACGGTGAGAGCAAGCCCAATCCAGAAACGGCGTGTCATGTCAGCAAGTTCGTGGTTGGGCCCGCTATCGGCGGTCACGAGCATGGCTTCAAGCGCCATTCCACAGATCGGACAGGCGCCCGGTCCCACTTGCTGGATTTGCGGATGCATAGGGCAAGTGTAAATTGCCCTCGCAACAACAGGTTCCACTTCCTTTTCGCTCGTCTCAAGGTACTTGCCTGGGTTTGCCTGAAACTTGATTTTGCAGCCTCCGCCGCAGAAATAATGGCGATGGCCCTGATAATCAGCCTCGTGTTTCGCGGTTCTGATATCAACGCTCATACCGCAGACAGGATCAATGGCGCTTTCGCCAGAGCGAGATTCTGCATGCCTATGGCCAACGTGTTGGTCTTCCATCTTTGCGCATCCTTGACCAAGTAGTGAGGAACCCTGTCGGAGTATCCCTTTGTGTTGACAAATATACCCCCTATAGGTATATGTCAATTATGCAAAACGATACCAAGATAGCTGTCCAAAAGCGTTTCAACCGCATTGAAGGTCAAGTGCGGGGTCTATCCCGCATGGTCGAGGAAGGTCGCTATTGCATAGAGATTGTCACGCAGATTTCGGCGGTCAGGGCTGCGCTGCGCCGCGCTGAAGAAGAAATCCTCCGGGATCATGTAGGTCATTGTGTAGAACAGGCGATCAGCAGCGGCGACAAGCAGGATCAGCGCACGAAGATCGCCGAGATTATTGACGCTCTCCGGCGCAGCGACAGATAGGATCGACAAGATGAATCCGCGAAACTTCCTGATTGCCTCGACGTCCTTGGCCAGCACAGCCATTTGAGTTAAGATGACAATTACCGAATTAACTGAGCAGGCTCATGTCGGTACCGACCGCCACCCTGTCGATCAAAGCGCACGAGCGGAGTGAGAAGGTTTACCGAGACAAATAGTGGCGGCGCTTAGGGATAAAGCTCCGCCATTTCCTTCAGCGTCAGGGCGATGATGTCTTCCAGCGCAGCGGCGTCGACCTTGCTCAGATCCTTGATGTAAAGGCATGATTTGGCGGTCGAATGCGGCCCCAGCCTTGCGAGCAGCGCGGCTTTATTGTCATAGCCCGGCATGATGTAGAGCGTCATCGCCGCCTTGCGCGGCGAAAAGCCGATTCGCATCGACGTGCCGGAATGGCCGCTGGCATAGGTGTAGTCATAGCTGCCGAAGCCGACGATGGACGGTCCCCACATAGTAGCCGGCTCGCTTGACAGGCGCTGCATCATTTCCAGCAGCTGACCGCTTTCATCACGCCGTCTGGCATTGTCCAAACCATCCAGGAACGCGCTGACTTTCGCGTCTGTTGGCAGGGTCTTTGCCGCGTATGCCATGGCACGGCTCCGTCATCCCTGTTTGGGCTGTGAGAAGACGTCGAATTCGCCAATCATTTTCTCAAGCTCTTCATCCAGATTTGGCTCTTGCGGCCGCGCGGCCTGACGCTCGGCGCCTTGCCCAAGGCTTGACGGGAAGGCGCGCTCGGCGGGCTCGATTGAGACTCTGGGCTCGAAGCGGTTCGGCGCGGGCTGCACCGGGGGGGCGGCGCGGGGGGCGGGCGGCCCGGAGACCGGCGGCTCCACGCGCATCTCCTGCCTCGGCATGACAGGCTGAACCGGGCGGGCCGGCGGCGGCATCGGGGCGGCGCGCTGCGCCGGCTGCAAAGGCGGCAGAGGCCGACCGGCAGGCTCCGCCATGGGACGCTCGCGCAGCACCGGGCCGCCAAGCCTTATGTTCTGCTCAACGACAATATCGGTGTTGCCGCCGATCAGCAGCAGGTGCTCCACGTCGTCGCGGCGCACCAGCACCAGACGGCGGTGGCTGTCCACCGGCGTCGCATCCTGCACGGCGAGGCGCGGCAGGGCGTTGCGGCCGCCTGAGATGAAGGTGCCGTGCCGCAGTTTTTTGATGAGCCAGTATAGGATCAACAGGCCGATCAGCGCCGCCAGGCCCATAAGGCCATAGGTCACTGTCTGCGCAGATTCAGCGCCGACGTAAGTAGCGATAAATTCCTGCATGCGCCCGCACTCCTCATCCCTACCGGAATGTATAAGCCTATTCTTCAATGAATTGCTCGGCAAGGCAAAGTCTTGCCGGTGAAAAAGGGCGGCAGTCCACACAAAAAGCGCTGAAAAAGCGGCCAAAGCTGGCAGCGTGCCGCGCGCTTGGCTTAAGAGAGACAACCGTCTTTCCGCTGCGTGATTCGGTGAAACAGGACTTGTCCGCATGGCTGCAGAAAATCAGGGTCAAACCCATCAGGCGCCGGTGATCGACCGGGAGATCCGCCAGGGCGCGACGGCGGGCCTGCTGGCGCTCGGCGCGGCTTTGATTGCCGTTGCCGCCGTGTTCGTGTTTTTCCGCGACAAGCTTGGCGAAACCTTCCTGCTCGGCGTGCTCGGCATTTTCGCCATGGTCGGGATTTTCTACCTGTTCGCCTCCGTCATCGGCTTTATCCGCATCGCGCCGCGCTCTTCGGGCTCCGAGCTTTCGAAAGCCTTTGTTGACGGCTCCGCTGAAGGAACTGTGATCTGCGACGCCAAGGGCCGGATTGTCTACGCCAACCAGTCCTACGCCAAACTCACCGGCGCACAGACCTCGACGGATGTGCGCAGCATTGAGAGCATATTGTCGGGCGACGCTGACGCGCCGGACGTGGTTTACCGGCTGAGCCAGAAACTGCGCGACGGAGTCGGCGGCATCGAAGAATTCCGGCTTTCCAAGCCGCTGGGCGCATCCGGCGGCGAGCTGAGCCGTTGGTACAGGTTGCGGGCCCGATCGCTTACAGTGGCAGATCAAAAGGAGCCGCTCACCGCCTGGCAGATTTCCGACATTTCCGCCGAGCGCGCCGAACAGGAGAAGTTCTTTCGCGACCTGCAGGACGCCATCGATCATCTCGACCACGCGCCCGCCGGATTCTTTTCCGCCGATTCCAAGGGTGCCATCACCTATATAAACTCGACGCTGGCCGAGTGGCTCGGCATTGACCTTGTGCAGTTCCAGTCCGGCACAATGGACGTGTCGGACATTGTTGCGGGCGACGGCATGGCGTTGATCAATTCGGTGCGCGCCGAACCGGGTGCAGTGAAGACTGCGGTCATTGATTTGGACCTCGCCAAGCGCAACGGCCAGGCGCTGCCGGTGCGGTTTTATCAGCGCGTGCAGGCCAGCAAGGACGGAAAAAACGGCTCGATCCGCACCATCGTCCTCAACCGCAGCGACGGCAGTTCGCCGCCCTCCGATGCCGCCGCATCTGAAATGCGCTTCACCCGCTTTTTCAACTCCGCGCCGATGGCCATCGCCGCCGTGGACCGGGCGGGCCGGGTGCTGCGCACCAATGCGCGGTTCCTCAAGACTTTCGCCGGCATTGTCGACCGCCAGGCGGTGGACCTGCATGTTCGGCTGGACACGCTGATTCACGAGCGCGACCGCGCGCTGTTCAGTCAGAAGCTCGATTTGGCCATGGCGGGGCAGGCCGACATCGCGCCGCTGGAATCGGTTTTGCCAAGCGATGAGGCGCGGCATCTGCGCGTTTATTTCAACGCCGTTGCGGATGGGGCCGAAGAGGCAGCGGACGAAGCGGCCTTCGTCTATGCGGTCGAGACAACTGAGCAGAAGGCGCTTGAGGCGCAGATGGCGCAGAGCCAGAAGATGCAGGCCGTCGGGCAGCTGGCGGGCGGCATCGCGCATGATTTCAACAATGTGCTCACCGCCGTCATCATGTCGTCCGACCTTCTGCTCGCCAATCACAACTCCGCCTCCGACCCGTCCTTCCAGGACATTATGAACATCAAGCAGAACGCCAACCGCGCCGCCGCTTTGGTGCGCCAGCTCCTGGCCTTCTCGCGCAAGCAGACGCTGCGGCCGGAGTTTTTGAGCCTCACCGATGTGCTGGCGGATCTGCGCATGCTGCTGACCCGGCTGGCCGGACACAATGTGAAGCTAAAGCTCGACCATGGCCGCGACCTCTGGCCGATCCGCGCCGATGTCGGCCAGCTGGAACAGGTCATCGTCAACTTGATTGTCAATGCGCGCGACGCCATGCCGGACGGCGGCGAAATCTCGGTGCGCAGCCGCAATCTGCCGCAGGCCGAATGCTCCAGCCTTTCCTACCGCGAACTGACGCCCGCCGATTACGTGCTGATCGAAGTTGAGGACAATGGCAGCGGCATTCCTGCGGACATAAGAGAGAAAATCTTCGAACCATTCTTCACAACAAAAGAAGTGGGCAAAGGCACCGGGCTTGGTCTTTCCATGGTCTATGGCATCGTCAAACAGACCGGCGGCTTCATTTATCTTGAGTCGGAAGAAGGCAAAGGCACGGTTTTCCGCATCTTCCTGCCGCGCCATTCGCCGTCCGCCGTCGCCTCTGCGGGCGATTTGGCAGCGGATGCGCGTCCTGCTCAAAAAGCACAGGAGAACGGCGCGGCCTCATCCGCTGCCCGCGATCTGTCAGGCTCGGCCATCGTTTTGCTTGTCGAGGACGAGGATTCGGTGCGAATGGGCGGCGTGAGGGCGCTGCAGTCGCGCGGCTACACAGTGCACGAGGCCGCCAGCGGCATCGAAGCGCTGGAGGTGCTGGAGGAACTCGGCGGCAAGGTCGATATCATTGTCTCAGACGTTGTGATGCCCGAAATGGACGGACCGACTTTGTTGCGCGAGCTGCGCAAGAAATACACCGACATCAAATTCATCTTTGTCTCGGGCTATGCCGAGGACGCATTTGCCAAAAACCTGCCGGAAGACGCCAAGTTCGGCTTCCTGCCGAAGCCGTTTTCGCTGAAACAGCTGGCGAGCGCGGTCAAGGACATGCTCGACGGAAACATGAGCCAGAATTAGCCGCATAGAATCGCAAAGCTGCCGCATTTTTCTTTATTCTCGTAACGAACCTGGCAAACCGCCAATAAATGGGGACCATCATGAAAAAGCAATTCGCACTTGCGGCGCTAGCCGCCGTATATCTCGCAGGCTGCACAACCACAGACCCTTACACAGGGCAGCAAAAGGTCTCGAACACGGCAGGCGGCGCGGCGATCGGCGCCCTGGCGGGCGCGGGCGTCGGCCTTCTGGCGGGCGGCGATGACAGGAAGAACGCCCTGATCGGCGCAGGCGTCGGCGCGCTCGTCGGCGGCGGCGTCGGCGTGTTCATGGACAATCAGGAGGCCGAGCTGCGCGCGCAATTGCAGGGCACAGGCGTTTCCGTTTCCCGTGTCGGTGACCAGATCGTGTTGAACATGCCGTCCAACATCACATTCGCCACGGATCAGGACCAGGTCAACACCGGCTTTTATCCGACGCTGAATTCAGTCGCGCTGGTGCTGAACAAATACAAGCAGTCGCTGGTGGATATTTACGGCCACACGGATTCGCAGGGCAAAGACAACTATAATCTCGACCTGTCGCAGCGCCGCGCGCAATCTGTCGCCAGCTATCTGTCGACGCAGGGCGTCGACAGCCGCCGTTTCTATGTGCAGGGCGCGGGAGAGTCCCAACCTGTCGCCAGCAACAACAATGAAGGCGGACGGTCGCAGAACCGGCGCGTCGAGATCAAGATTTCGCCGCTGAGCTAAGCAGTCAGCGCCTTGGCACCCAAGCTGCCGCGTTTCACGCAGCTTGGGTGCGCTGATTTTTCCTTAAGCGCGCTGTGCGCTGCGGCGGTGAAGAAGACTCCCAGCCTATTTCAAAACGAGTCCGGATTTCACCATGGACCTTTGGGGCCTCAAATCATGTGGAAGACCAATAGTTCAGGAGAAGCGCGGTAAGCGCAGAGCGCAGCTACTTCGAGTTGATGACCTTGCATCGCCCGCCGTCCTTGGGGCGCCGGATTTGATTACATTCGGCAACGGCCTTCTTTTCGGCCAACCGCTTGAGCGTTTGACCGGGGATGAAGCTGCATGATGTTGGATGGTGTCCCGGATTATTGCCTAAAGTAGTGGCGAAAGCTTTGTGGCCGGGCGCATCTTGGTAGCGTGCGTAGAGCTTCTGGCAATTGGTCAGCGCGAAGGCGTCGGTTGCCACAAAGGAAATTGCCACGGCAAATGCCATGGCAGCAGGATTAATGCGCATTCGATTGCCTCCGACCTCTGTTTTGCCATTTCTTAACGACACAGTCCCGGCGGCGCAAGCTGCAGTTCTGTTTTGATCCGCTTGCCGCAGAGGACAGCCGCTTAGGTAGAATGAGTCCGTTGGCGCGTCGCACCCTCGTCCACAGCATCGGCGGGTGTCAAACTGCGAGCGCTCCAGCGATGCGCGCGGCGAGGCGCGCATTGTTCTCCACCAAGGCGATATTGGCCGTCAGGCTCCGGCCTTTGGTCAGCTCAAGAATTTTCGACAGGAGAAACGGCGTAACGGCTTTGCCCGTGACGCCGTTTTCGTTTGCCGAAGCCAGCGCAGCTTCAATGAAAATCTTCATTTCAGAAGCCGGAATTTCATCGGCGGCCGGGATCGGGTTCGCCACCAGAATGCCGCCGCCAATGCCGAGCGCTTCGCGCCGCTTTTGAAAAAGGGCGATTTGTTCCGGGGTGTCGAGCCGCAGAGGCGAGACCAGATTTGAACGCGCCGACCAGAAGGCGGGGAGCATGTCCTGACCAAGCGTGACGACAGGAACGCCCTTTGTTTCAAGCACTTCCAATGTTTTCTCAAGATCCAGAATCGCCTTGGCGCCCGCGCTGACGACGATGACCGGCGAGCGGGCGAACTCTTCAAGGTCGGCCGAAATGTCGAAGCTCAGCTCCGCGCCCCGGTGGACGCCGCCGATGCCGCCGGTGGCAAAGACTTTGATGCCGGCAAGCGCGGCGGCGAGCATGGTGGCGGCGACAGTTGTGCCGCCAGTGCGCCCTGCCGCGATGGCGAAGGCGAGATCGGCGCGCGAGAGCTTCATGGCGTCGTTGACCTTGGCAAGATCAGCAAGTTCGTGTTCGGAAAGCCCGATTTTCAGACTGCCCCTCAATACAGCGATGGTCGCGGGGACGGCGCCCTCTTTGCGGATAATGGCTTCAACCTTTGCGGCCATTTCGGCGTTGGCCGGGAAGGGCATGCCGTGGGTGATGATCGTTGATTCAAGCGCAACGACGGGCCTGCCCGCGCGCAGAGCCTCAGAAACTTCGGCGGACACGTCGGCAAAATCAGGCAGTGCGGTCATAAAGCTGTTCCTGTTGGTCTTTCATCAATTTCAGAAGCTCTGAAAAACGCGGGCTTCTCCGCAGACTGGCGATGGCGCTGCGGTTCTCGATACCTGTCACGGCGGCGGCAATGCCCGCCCGGACAGAAGACTCAAATCCCTCGCCCAGCATCATCATGGCGCATGTGACGCCCGCCAGTGCGTCGCCTGCGCCGGTGACGTCGGCGATTTGCCGCACTGCGGGCGGCGTCAGCGTCGAAACGGCTGCCTCTTCCAGCAAAAGGACCGAATTCGGCCCATCTGTCACGGCCGCGCGCTTTAATCCCTCTTCAGCCATGCGGGCAAGAATTTGAGCAGCGCTGCGATCATCTTCTGGCCCGAGGCCAGCCAAAGCCTTTGCCTCGCGCGCGTTCATGAAAAGACAGTGCAGGCCGCCAAGCAGACCCCGAAGCCTGACCGCCTTTGCAGGCGATATCGCAATCATGAAAACTGGCTTGCCCTCCGCCAGCGCCAGCAGTCGGCGGATGGACTCCGCCGGCATATTTGCATCGGCGAGAATGGCGTCGCTTGCATCAATGGCGTCGCGGGTCGCGCGCCGGGAAATCTGCCGGGGCATGGCGGTTTCGTAGATCGACATGTCGGCGAGCGCGGTTACCACGTCGCCGCTTCTGTCGAGGATGGCTGTGTAGGTGGCGGTGCGCCGGTCGAGGAAGGTGGAGGACAGATCCTCAAGCCCGGCGGCCTCGATTGCACGGGCGACCGCTTCGCCTTGCGCATCGCCGCCGCGCGCCGAGAGAAACAGCACGCGCAAGCCCATCTGCCGCGCCGCCGCCGCTGCGTTGAACGCGCCGCCGCCAGTCTCCTCGCGCATCACGCCCGGGTTCGAGGCGCCAGGCACGTGCTCGCCCGCAATCTGGCCGCGCCGGTCAATATGCGCGCCACCGATGGCAAGAAGCGTGGGAGGGTTTTTCATGAGCCTCTTTTACCTGCGGATTGCGGGGAAACAAGGAGCTCAGGTGCAAGGCGCAGCCGCGCCTTTTCTCAAGAGCGATTCTGCGCCACTCCTTCAGCGTAAGACTGCCTGCCCGACGCGCGCGCGAAGCCGAATTGTCGAAACGAAAAAAGAACAAAATAATAAATGAAGCAATTTCAATAAGATAAGCCACTTGCAAAAACAGAACAAAACAGATACAAACTTCAGAAGCGCCGGGCTTGTCCGGCCTTCCAGTCAGGGATAGGGGTGATACATCATGGCCCAGAACAATTTGCGGCTTGTAGAGGACAAATCAGTGGACAAGAGCAAGGCGCTGGACGCGGCGCTGGCGCAGATTGAGCGGGCATTCGGCAAGGGTTCGATCATGCGGCTCGGCAAGAACGAGCAGGTGGTCGAGATCGAGACGGTTTCGACCGGTTCATTGGGCCTTGATATCGCGCTTGGCATAGGCGGCCTGCCGAAGGGCCGCGTCATTGAAATTTACGGGCCTGAAAGCTCCGGCAAGACCACTTTGGCGCTGCACACCATCGCCGAGTCCCAGAAAGCCGGCGGCATCTGCGGCTTTATCGACGCCGAACATGCGCTGGATCCGGTTTATGCGCGCAAGCTGGGCGTTGATCTTGAGAATCTGCTGATCTCGCAGCCCGACACCGGCGAGCAGGCGCTGGAGATTGTCGACACTTTGGTGCGCTCCGGCGCGATTGACGTTCTGGTCATCGATTCCGTCGCGGCTCTCACCCCCCGGGCGGAAATTGAAGGCGAGATGGGCGATTCGCTGCCCGGCCTGCAGGCGCGGCTGATGAGCCAGGCGCTGCGCAAGCTGACTGCCTCGATCTCCAAGTCGAACTGCATGGTGATTTTCATCAACCAGATCCGCATGAAGATCGGCGTCATGTTCGGCTCGCCGGAAACCACGACCGGCGGCAACGCCTTGAAATTCTACGCTTCTGTGCGCCTCGACATCCGCCGCATCGGCGCGGTGAAGGACCGCGAGGAAGTCGTCGGCAACCAGACCCGCGTCAAGGTGGTGAAGAACAAGATGGCCCCGCCGTTCAAGCAGGTCGAGTTCGACATCATGTATGGCGAGGGCGTGTCGCGCGACGGCGAGATTGTCGATCTCGGCGTCAAGGCGGGCATCGTTGAAAAGTCCGGCTCGTGGTTCTCCTATAATTCTCAGCGCCTCGGCCAGGGGCGCGACAATGCCAAACAGTTCCTGAAGGAAAACCCGGCTCTGGCCAAAGAGATTGAAATGGCCCTGCGTCAGAGCTCGGGCATGATCGCCGAGAAGTTTCTTGAGGGAACGCCTGAGGCTGATGACGGCATGGCGGCTGAAGCGTAAGGGTCAGCGCATTGAATTTGTTTTAAAAGGGCCGGGATTTCCGGCCTTTTTCCGTTTGTGTCGTGTGCTTGTGGACAGTGCTCTGTCGTGTGGCTAGAAGCGTTCCTGTCATTTAAGGCAATGCAAAATTGCCGGTGAGCAAAAGGTGTTTTGATGAGCGGCGTCAACGAGATACGTTCGACATTTCTGGACTATTTCAGCAAGAACGGCCACCAGGCCGTTGAATCAAGCCCGCTTGTGCCGCGAAACGACCCGACGCTGATGTTTACTAATGCCGGCATGGTGCAGTTCAAGAATGTCTTCACCGGCCTTGAGAAACGTCCATACTCGCGCGCGGCCACCTCGCAGAAATGCGTGCGCGCCGGCGGCAAGCACAATGACCTCGATAATGTCGGCTACACGGCGCGCCATCACACGTTCTTTGAGATGCTCGGCAATTTTTCCTTCGGCGATTATTTTAAGGACCGCGCGATTGAGCTTGCCTGGAACCTTCTGACCAAGGAGTTCGGCCTCGACAGCAAGCGGCTTTTGGTCACCGTTTATCACACCGATGATGAAGCGGCTGGGCTGTGGAGGAAGATTGCCGGGCTTTCGGATGAGCGCATCATCCGCATCCCAACGTCGGACAATTTCTGGGCGATGGGTGACACCGGGCCGTGCGGTCCGTGCTCTGAAATTTTCTATGACCATGGCGACAAGATCGCCGGCGGGCCTCCCGGCAGCGCGGATGAGGACGGCGACCGGTTCATCGAGATTTGGAACCTTGTCTTCATGCAGTTCGAGCAGGTCACGAAGGAGGAGCGCGTGCCGCTGCCGCGGCCGTCGATTGACACCGGCATGGGGCTTGAGCGGGTCGCCGCGGTTCTTCAGGGACAGCACGACAATTATGACATTGACCTGTTCAAGGTCCTGATCCGCGCGTCCGAGGAAGCAACCGGCGTAAGGGCGGAAGGGGTTACCCGCGCCAGCCACCGGGTGATCGCCGACCACCTGCGCGCCTCGTCGTTCCTGATTGCAGACGGCGTTCTGCCGTCGAACGAGGGAAGGGGCTATGTGCTGCGCCGCATCATGCGCCGCGCCATGCGCCATGCGCAGCTGCTCGGCGCGCGCGACCCGCTGATGTTCCGCCTCGTGCCCGCTCTGATCCATGAAATGGGCCTCGCCTATCCCGAGCTGGTGCGCGCCGAGGCGCTGATCTCGGAGACGCTGAAGCTTGAGGAGACCCGCTTCCGCAAAACGCTGGAGCGCGGGCTGTCGCTCTTGGGCGAAGCGTCACAGACGCTCAATTCTGGCGACGAGTTTGACGGCGAGACAGCCTTCAGGCTTTACGACACTTATGGTTTCCCTCTCGATTTGACACAGGACGCCCTGCGCCAGCGCGGCATTACGGTGGACACGGAAGTGTTTTCAAAGGCCATGCAGCGGCAGAAGGCTGAAGCGCGCGCCAATTGGTCCGGATCGGGCGACGCCGCGACGGAGAATGTCTGGTTTGCCGTCAAGGACAAAGCCGGTTCCACCGAGTTCCTCGGCTATGAGACCGAAAAGGCGGAGGGTGTTGTGACGGCACTGGTGAGGGACGGCGCAATGGTTGAAAGCGCGTCCGAAGGCGAGGAAGTCGCCATCATCGTCAACCAGACGCCTTTCTACGGCGAGTCCGGCGGACAGCAGGGCGACACAGGCGTGATTTCCGGCGACGGTTTCCGCGCCGAAGTCCGCGACACTTTGAAAAAGGCCGATGGCGTTTTTGTTCACTATGCCACGCTTGCTTCCGGTTCCCTCAAGGTGGGCACCGCGGCGGAGCTGGCGGTTGACGCCGGGCGGCGCACTGGCCTGCGCGCCAATCATTCTGCGACGCATCTTCTGCACGAGGCGATGCGCCATGTGCTGGGAACCCATGTTGCACAGAAGGGCTCACTCGTCGCGCCGGACCGGCTTCGCTTCGATTTCTCGCACCCAAAGCCAGTCAGCGATGAAGAGCTGGCACAGGTTGAGACCATGGCAAATGAGATCATCCTGCAGAACGCGCCGGTGACAACGCGTCTCATGGCGGTGGACGAGGCCATCGCTTCCGGCGCCATGGCGCTGTTCGGCGAAAAATATGGCGATGAGGTGCGGGTCGTGTCCATGGGAACCGCCCTTCACGGCGACAAATCAGGCAAGGCCTATTCCATCGAGCTCTGCGGCGGCACGCATACGCGGCAGACCGGCGACATAGGGCTTGTGCGCATCGTATCAGAGGGCGCAGTCGCGGCAGGTGTGCGCCGGCTTGAGGCGCTGACCGGCCAAGACGCCCGCCGCCATATGGATGAGCAGGACCGGCGGCTGAAGGCGGTTGCCTTGGCCTTGAAGACGCCTCCGTCTGAAGTTCTGCCGCGCATTGAGCAGCTGCTTGATGAGCGCAGAAAGCTGGAGCGCGACCTGCGCGAGGCCAACAAGAAGCTGGCGCTTGGCGGTGCGGCGTCCGGCGAAAGTTCTGAAATGATCGGCGACATCAAATTCGTAGGCAAGGTTGTGACCGGCGTCGAGCCGCGCGACCTGAAGCCGCTGGCGTCCGAAGCGCTTCAGGCGCTTGGCTCCGGCATTGTAGGCTTTATCGGCGTGTCCGATGAAGGCAAGGCCAGCGCCGTGGTGGGCGTTTCCTCCGATCTGAGCGCAGCGCATTCGGCCATCGACCTTGTCAAACTGGCGGCGGCGGCGCTTGGCGGATCAGGCGGGGGCGGCCGGCCGGACATGGCGCAGGCCGGCGGGCCGGATGGCGCGAAGGCGGACGAGGCCCTTGAGGCGATCAGGCAGGCGCTGCGGGGCTGACGCACAAAAGCGCCGCGCTCTCACTTCGAATTGATGGGGGGCTGAATTCGGATCAAAGAGCGGAGCTATGTGCCGGTTAGCACATTAGAATCTTCTCATATTTTTAGTGAGATGTCACTTAAATTCCGCGCGGCACGTGTGCTCAGAATCTCTGTGGCAGGTGCTTTCAGACCGCCGCGCTGGCGTCAAAGGCGTAGATCCAGTCAAGCCCATCCAACAATTTTTGCCCGCGAAGCCGGAAGAGAGCGTCACGCGCCAAGGCGGCAAGACCAGAAGCATGATAGGCGAAGCCGTTCGCGGCGGTCCTTGAGGCCATCCGCCGGATGCGGGCGCGGCGCAGTTTCACATAAGCTGCGGTCGCTGACTGAAGATTATCGCGGTGGGCTTGAAGACAGGCGGCCAGCGTCCAGCTGTCCTCTATCGCCATTGCAGCGCCCTGCGCGCCAAAAGGAGTGGTTGCGTGGGCGGCGTCGCCGATCAGTATGACGTTCCTTCCGTCCGTCCATTTTGCCGAACTTGACTGGGCATAGACGGGCCATCGCGTCCAACCGCCGCTGTCGTTCAGGCATCTTTGTATTTCCGAGGCAAACTGCGAGGCCGCCTGCGGCGGGAGCTTGCCAATAGGAAACAAAGCCTGCCGGGGGGGCTCAGCCGTCGCTTGTGTTATCAACACCAGATTCAGCGCCGAGCCTTCGCACAGCGGATAAGCCACCAAATGGGCGCGGGGTGCCAGAAACGCGCCAACGGAGCGGTCGTCAAGCAGCTTGCGGAGCGGCGCGGGAAGCGCTGCGCCGGCATCCAGCGTGGCGCGGTGCGCGACATAGCCTGTGAAGTTTGGCGGGCTGTTTAAAAGTTCGCCGCCGATTTTCGACCGCGCTCCGTCAGCGCCGATGAGAAAAATGCCTTCAACCTCGCCGATTCCTCCACTGCTTGTGACCGACGCGGTGACGCCGTTTGCATGGCCTGCAAAATGCGTCACCTCGGCGCCAAAGCGCACCGTAATGGCGGGCCGGGATTTTGCCTCCTCCATCAGCGCGGCGGCAAGGTCCGCGCGGTGTGCGGCAAGATAGGGCGCGCCCCAGCGCTGGCTGGAGTGAGAAACATCAAGACCGAGCAGAGGTTCTGCCGCGCCGGACAAAAGATTTATGCTCTGAACCTGCACTGCGCTTCCGGTCAGTCCCGGCAGGACTGCGAGCTTGGCCAGAAGCCGTGTCGCATTTGGCGAGAGCTGAAGGCCTGCGCCCTCGGTCGCAAGCATAGGCGCGCGTTCAAATACAGTCACCGCAAAGCCGCGCTGCTCAAGCGCCAGTGCCGCTGTTAG
Organism: Phyllobacteriaceae bacterium; assembly: GCA_031373225.1. Lineage (GTDB taxonomy): Bacteria > Pseudomonadota > Alphaproteobacteria > Rhizobiales > Rhizobiaceae > JANOYJ01. The sequence goes on from JANMMM010000026.1 coordinate 15,524, forward strand.
CCCGGCAATGCCGCCGCCGGCGATCAGAATCTGGCGCTTGCGTGGCGCGGCATCAGTGGTTTTGAATAAGCCGGAGCTTTCCGACACGGTCTTGTTCAGGTCCCGCCTCAGGCAGCCAAGTCGCGGTAAGCGGCGCCCGGCGGAAGCGATTCTTCGGCGTCGAGTTTTGCGTTGTGCCGGTACAGCGTTGAGCAATAGGGGCATATCTTTTCCGCATCCGCGCCCATGTCGAGATAGACATGCGGATGGTCGAAGGGCGGATTGGCGCCGACGCACATGAATTCTTTCACGCCAATTTCAATGGCGCGGTGACCGGCGTCATTCTGGAAATGGGGAACTGCGTGTCCGGCCATGATGTGCCTCGTGTGTTTGACGATGTGGCCGTCTATATCAATGCGGTCGGGCCTTTGTCATGCGCCGATTGAAATGTTTGGAAAATATTTGGGCGCGGATGTCAGATTGTCACGCAGATTTGCCAGGATTTGCCAGATTGGTGTAACGGTAAACCATTGAGGTCCCAAATGAATGAAATGAGCCAAGCCGAGTTTGCCGTCAACAAAGCTGCGGCGCAGCCGGATTTGCGCCATTCTCCGGCTCGCTTTGTGAACCGCGAGTTTTCATGGCTGCAGTTCAACCATCGTGTGCTTGACGAGAGCCTCAACACCAACCATCCGCTTCTCGAGCGGCTTCGGTTCCTGTCGATTTCAGCCGCAAATCTGGACGAATTCTTCATGGTGCGCATCGCCGGGCTTGCGGGTCAGGTGCGCGAAGGCATCGCCACCAAGAGCGCGGACGGCCGCTCGCCTCTCGAGCAGCTGGCCAATGTGCTCGCCGAGACGGCAAAGCTCCAGACCGACCAGCAGGCATGTCTGGTTGAACTGCGCAAGGAACTGGCGCTGGCCGGGATTGAGATTGTCCGCCCCTCCGTGCTCGGCAAAAAGGAAGTGGAATGGCTCGAAAATCATTTCATCGACAGCATTTTCCCTGTGCTGACGCCTCTGTCGATCGACCCTGCCCATCCTTTTCCGTTCATTCCAAATCTGGGTTTTTCCATCGCGCTTCAGCTGGCGCGTAAGAACGACAACAAGACGATGACGGCGCTGCTCCGGCTGCCGACGGCGCTCAAACGATTTGTCAGGCTGCCGGACAAGGGCAAGAGCATCCGCTTCGTCACGTTGGAAGACGCGGTTTCGATGTTCATTGAGCGGCTCTATCCGGGTTACACGCTCAAGGGCCTCGGCACATTCCGCGTCATACGCGACTCCGATCTTGAAGTGGAGGAGGAGGCGGAGGATCTTGTCCGGCACTTTGAAACGGCGATTAAGCGCCGCCGCCGCGGCTCGGTGATCCGCATTGAGTTCAACGCCGAAATGCCGGAGACGCTGCGCACCTTTGTGACGTCTGAGCTTGGCGTGCAGGACGCGCGGGTCATGGTCAAGGATGGGCTTCTGGCGCTGTCGACGATTTCTGAAATTGTGGGGATTGACCGGGCCGACCTGAAGTTTGCGCCGTATAAGGCGCGCTTTCCCGAGCGCATCCGCGAAAGCGGCGGGGACTGTTTCGCCGCGATCCGGCAAAAGGATTTGATTGTTCATCATCCTTACGAATCGTTCGACGTCGTCGTGCAGTTTCTGCGCCAGGCGGCGCTTGACCCGGAAGTGGTGGCGATCAAGCAGACGCTGTACCGCACCTCCAATGACAGTCCAATCGTGCGGGCGCTGATCGATGCAGCGGAAGCCGGGAAATCCGTCACGGCGCTGGTCGAGCTGAAGGCGCGGTTTGACGAAGAGGCCAACATAAGATGGGCGCGCGACCTGGAGCGGGCGGGGGTGCAGGTCGTGTTTGGCTTCATTGAATTGAAGACCCATTCGAAACTGTCGCTTGTCGTGCGCCGGGAAGAGGGCAAACTGAGGAACTATGTGCATCTGGGCACCGGCAATTATCATCCAATCACAGCGCGGATCTACACAGACCTGTCTTACTTCACCGACGATGCCGATATCGCGCACGATGTGGCGCAGATATTCAACTATATCACCAGCTATGCAGAGCCGGCCGGAGAGCTGAAACTTGCCGTGTCGCCGCTGACACTGCGCAGCCGGATGCTGAAACACATCGCCGACGAGATTGGCCATGCCAAGGCTGGCCGGCCGGCGCAAATTTGGCTCAAATTAAACGCGCTGGTTGACCCGCAAATCATCGACGCTCTGTATGACGCGTCCATCGCGGGGGTCGACATTGACATTGTCTGCCGCGGCATTTGCTGCCTGCGGCCGCAAGTGCCGGGCCTGTCCGACAATATAAGGGTCAAATCGATTGTCGGGCGCTTTCTCGAACATAGCCGCATCTATTGTTTCGGCAATGGCCACGGCCTGCCGTCAGATGAATCCATCGTCTATATTTCCTCGGCCGACATGATGACGCGCAATCTCGACCGGCGTGTGGAAGTGATGATCCCCCTGCTAAATCCGACGGTGCACCAGCAGGTGCTGTCGCAGATCATGCTGGGGAACCTCCTGGACAATGAGCAGAGTTTCACTGTTCTGCCGGACGGGACCTCAAGACGCATCCAGCGCGAGGAAGGCGAGGAGCCTTTCAACGCGCAGGAATATTTCATGACCAATCCCTCGCTGTCCGGACGCGGCAAGTCATTGAAAGTCTCCGCGCCAAAGGTTATCGCAGACCGCAAGCGGCATAAGAAAAAGCACAAAGCGCAGGGGCATGCATGACGGATGGGGCACAAGGCAGGCTGAAGGGCAGAGAGCCGGTCTCCGTTGTTGACATAGGATCCAATTCGGTGCGCCTTGTGGTCTATGAGGGCATCGTCCGCTCGCCCACTGTTCTGTTCAATGAAAAAATTCTCTGTGGCCTCGGCAAGGGCATTGCGGACACTGGCCGGCTGAACGAAAAAGCTGTGGCTGACGCGCTGGCGGCGCTGAAGCGCTTCCGCGCGCTGTCGAAGCAGGCCGGCGCAAAGGCAATGCATGTTTTGGCGACAGCGGCCGCGCGGGAGGCAGCCAACGGCTCGTTGTTTGTCGCGGAAGCTGAACGCATTCTCGGCTGCGGCATAAGGGTGCTGACCGGTCAGGAGGAGGCGAGGTACTCGGCGCTTGGTATTGTCTCCAGCGTCTGGCGGCCAAACGGGATTGTCGGGGATCTGGGAGGCGGTTCGCTTGAGCTTGTCGATGTTAAAGAGAATGCGGTCAGTGAAGGAATCACACTGCCGCTGGGAGGCCTACGCCTGTCCGACATGTCGGGCGGGTCGCTCGTCAAAGCCGCCAAGCTTGCGCGCATGCATTTGTCAGGAGCGGCTTTGTTGAAGAATGGCGCTGGCCGCGCCTTCTATGCGGTCGGCGGCACGTGGCGGAACCTCGGCAAGCTGCATATGGGCGCGACGGGCTATCCGCTGCATGTCATGCATGAATACGAAATTGAGTATGAGGATGCCGCGCAGTTTTTGAAACGCGTTGCCAAAGGTGATGCCGACAAGATACCGGGCATTGAAACTGTCTCGCGAAACCGACAGGCGCTTCTGGCTTTCGGCGCGGCGGTGCTCCTGGAAGTCATCACGCAGATGAACCCGGCCCGCGTCATCATGTCCGGGCTTGGCGTGCGCGAAGGCTATCTCTATTCGCTGCTCAACAAGGAAGAGCAGGCGGAAGATCCGCTGATTTCCGCCGCCACTGAGCTCTCGGTGCTGCGCTCCCGCTCGCCTGAGCATGCGCGGGAACTGGCAATGTGGACAGGCGAAGTGTTCAATATTCTGGGCATTGAGGAAACTGAAAACGAGCAGCGCTTCCGCCGCGCCGCCTGCCTTCTTGCCGACATAGGCTGGCGCGCGCACCCGGACTACCGCGGCGCGCAGTCGATGAACATCATTTCCAACGGCGCGTTCATTGGCATTGACCATCCCGGGCGCGCCTATATGGCACTTGCGAACTTCTACCGGCACGAAGGCCTGATTGATGACGCGCTGTCGCCGGAGTTGCGCCTGCTCGCGCCGCAGCGCCTGTTTGAGCGCGCCAAGCTGCTCGGCGCGCTGATGCGCATCGTCTATCTCTATTCCGCCGCAATGCCGGGCGTCATACCGCGCCTCTCCTTCAAGCCGGACGGCGCCGGCGGGTTTCTGCTGAGGGTGCCGCAGGAATTCGGCGATCTTGCCGGCGAGCGGACGGAAGGGCGGCTGCAGCAGTTTGCCAAGCTGGCGGGGAAGCCGATGCGGACGGCGGTGGGGTAGGGGGCTTGTAGAATGCCTTCACTGTGTGTAAAATAGTTTGTATTTTTACACATCGGAGTCAAAGATGCGCACAAATATTGACCTTGACGACGAGCTGCTTGCCGAAGCCATGCTGGCGACGGGTCTTTCAACAAAGCGGGCCACGGTCGAAGAAGCCCTGCGCAGCCTCGTCAAAATGCACCGCCAGAAAATGGCGATCAAAGACATGGCAGGTCTTGGCTGGGAAGGCGATCTCGACGCGATGCGGCAGGCGCGCGAGTTTGTGGGATGATCGTTGTCGACAGTTCCGTCTGGATTGCCAATCTGCGCAATTCGGACAGCGAGGCGGTGCAAAAACTTCGAAGCCTGAGCAACCCAAGGGAAATTATCGTTGGTGATATTGTTCTTCTGGAAGTGCTGCAAGGCAGCCGCGACGAACGCCATTCGGCGACGATTGAGCAATATCTCCGGCAGTTTGAAATTCAGTCCATGCTTGGTGAGGACATCGCGGTTCAGGCCGCGCGAAACTACCGAAAGCTTCGGGAGCAAGGCGTGACTATCCGAAAAACTGCGGACCTCATTATCGGAACGTTTTGCATCGAAGGGGGGCACACGCTGCTGCATGAGGACCGCGATTTTGATGCGATAGAGGAAAGATTGGGGTTGAGCATTGCGTCACAGTAAGTCCATGCTCTATTTCGATGAAATTCTCCACTTATGACGTTGGAAACAGAATGCGATGTATCTTTTGCAAGTGCGATTCATCTCAGTCGAGAAGTGTTGAGCACATAGTTCCAGAATCGCTGGGAAATTTGGAACACGTATTGCCCAAAGGAGTTGTTTGCGATTCCTGCAACAACTACTTCGCACGCAAGATTGAAGGCCCACTTCTTGAATCGCCTTGGTTCAAATTGCGTCGATCAAGGCAGTGGATCTACAACAAACGCCGTCTGGTGCCACCCATGCGAGGGCTGGTTCCCGGTGCAGGAATAGTCGCAAATGTTTGGCTCAATGGCTCGGAGTTAACTTTCGAAACGGAAAACCAAGATGAAACTGGGCGACTTGAATCGGCAATTAAGAGTGGCAAAGCTCGATCTCTATACATTTCAGAAACCGAAGTTTTCGACGAAAAGTTGGTATCGCGATTCATGGCAAAGGTTGCGATTGAAGCTCTCGCCCATCGTGTTATCGCGATTGATGGGTGGGAAAGTGAATTGATTGACAACCCCCAACTGGACGCGCTGCGTCGGTATGCGAGGATTGGCGATTCACCAAATCATTGGCCCATTTTTCACCGCAGGCTATATGGAGAAAATGACGTCCAAATCGATAAAGGAACTGAATATCAAATTCTCCACGAATTCACGCTGCTTTACACCGAGGAACAAGCGTTGTTTTGTGTATTGTGTTTGTTTGGTCACGAGTTCGCGATTGATTGTGGTGGTCCAGAAACTGACGATTTCACCAATTGGTTGAAATTGAATGAGGGGAGAAGTCCTCTGTACCAAGCCGAAGGTTTGCCAGAGCAAAGGCTTGGCCCATTTGAGACAGCCTCTTGTCGAGCGCGCGATTGATGTAGAGCGCTTTAGGCGCGGCTAAACCGCCACCGCCTTCACCTTCTTCCCCTCAAACTTCAGCGCCACTTCCCCCGCGATCAGCTTCAGCGCCATCTCGCCGAACACTTCGCGCCGCCAGCCATGCAGCACCGGCACGTCGGCCTTGTCGCCATGCGCGGCGATCTGGTCTAGCTCGTCGGCGCTGGCGACGACTTTGGGAGCGACGCCGTGCTCTTCGGTGACTATTTTCAGGAGCACGCGCAGCAATTCGCCCGCCGCCGCCGAGCCTTCGGGGGAGGAGACGTGCCTTGGCAGCTTTGGCAAATCGTCTTTCGGGATGGCGAGCGCCTCATTGACCGCCGCCAGCAGTGCCGTCGCGGCAGACGAACGCTCCCATCCGTTCGGCACGGAGCGCAGCTTGCCGAGGGCTTCCGAATCAGCTGGATGCTGCTGGGCGATTTCAAACAGCGTGTCGTCCTTCAAGACGCGCGAACGCGGCACGTTCCGGTCACGCGCCTCCCGCTCGCGCCACGCTGCGATCTTTTGAAGCGTGGCAAGCTCGATCGGCTTGCGCGCCCGCATTTTCAGCCGCTTCCACGCGTCGTCGGGGTGCAAATCATACGTCTCGACGGATGTCAGCGTCGACATTTCATCCGCCACCCATTCCGTTCGGCCCGCTGAGTCGATCTGCTCTTTCAGCTTAGGGTAGATCGTGGCCAGATGCGTCACATCGGCCAGCGCATAGGTCAGCTGCATGTCGCTTAATGGCCGTCGCTTCCAGTCGGTGAAGCGTGATGACTTGTCGAGATGGACTCCGGTCATCTTGTTGACCAGCTGGTCGTAGGAGATCGATTCACCGAAACCGCAGACCGAGGCGGCGACCTGGCTGTCAAACATCGGCGCGGGGATCAGCCCGCCAAGCTTATAGACGATTTCCACGTCCTGCCGCGCGGCGTGGAAGACTTTGACAACCGACTCGTCGCCCATCAGCGCGAAGAAGGGCGCAAGGTCCATGCCGGGCGCGAGCGGGTCCACCAGCGCCGAATAATCGGCGTTCGCCATCTGAACGAGGCAGAGCTCCGGCCAGAATGTCGTCTCGCGGATGAACTCGGTGTCAACGGCGACAAAATCGGATTTGGACAGCTCTGAAATTGCGGCGGAAAGGGCGGGAGTCGTGGTGATGAGGTTCATGGTCCGCCTATTAACGACTGGAGGCGCTATTGCCACACTTTTATCGAAGCTTCACGCGAATTTAACGGGATCAGGGCAAGAAAGGCCATGAATCTTCAGCCGGCGGCATCATTTGGTCTTTTCCTCGCAGCGGCGAACGCCGCCGCCTTTGCCGCCTTCTTCATCGACAAGCGCCGGGCCGAAAACGGCGGCTGGCGGATTTCGGAAAAGACGCTGCTGGTCTTGGCATTTTACGGAGGCAGTCTCGGCGCGCTGATTGGCCAGCAGGCTCTTTGCCACAAAACAAGCAAGCAGCCCTTCCGCGCCCGCCTCTGCGCCATCGCCTTTTTTCATGTCGCCGCCGCCACAATCTGGCTCGTGCCGGCTTTGCGGAAAGTCCTCTTGGATATTGCGGCGCCGACATAGCGCATTCGTCCGCATTTTGCTGCCGGTGCTTGACTTTTCACGCTTCTGATGCGCTTTTCCGCGCAAATTTTGGGGCGGTGATTTGCCGCTCCGCCAAGGATTCAGCCCATGACCACGACCATGCACCGCTACCGCTCCCACACCTGTGTTCAATTGGGCAAGAGCGATGTCGGCAATAATGTCCGCCTGTCCGGCTGGGTCCACCGGGTGCGCGACCATGGCGGGCTTCTCTTCATCGATCTGCGCGACCATTACGGAATGACGCAGATTGTGGCTGATCCGGATTCGCCCTGTTTCAAGATTGCCGAGACCGTGCGCGGCGAGTGGGTGATCTGCGTGGACGGCACGGTGGTGGCGCGCTCGGCGGAGACCATCAATCCGAATCTGGCGACCGGCGAGATCGAAATTAAGGCTGTCAAAATGGAGGTGCTGTCGGCGGCGAAGGAACTGCCGCTGCCAGTGTTCGGCGAGCCGGACTATCCTGAGGACATCCGCCTCAAATACCGTTTCCTCGATCTGCGCCGCG
>JANMMM010000062.1:0-11689 GCA_031373225.1 Phyllobacteriaceae bacterium
ATCGGCTCCGGGGGCGGGCTGAGATATTTGAATGCGTCAATAACAAGCCAGGAGCCCTCCCATGCGCCCTCTGATCCGCACCTTCCTTTCCCTGTCCGCCGCTTTGCTGTTCGCCGTGCCCGCCATGGCCGAAACGGTGAAAATCACCCTGCTCGGCGTCGGCGACATCTATAACTTCCAAGGCGGCAAGACGCGCGGCGGGGTGGCGCGGCTGAACGCGGTGGCGCGGGCCGAAAAGGCGGCGAACCCGAACACGCTGTATCTGTTCAACGGCGATATGTTCTCGCCGTCGCTGCTTTCCGGCCTGGACAAGGGCGAGAACATGGTGACGCTGACCAATGTCGTGCCATTTGACCTCGCTGTGCCGGGAAACCATGAATTTGATTTCGGCACGGAAAACTTCCTCGCAAAGCTGAAGCTCACCAAATTTCCGTGGGCGGCCATTAATCTCTCCAAAGCCGACGGCTCGCCGGTGGAAGGCGTGTCCGGCGTGGTGATGAAGAACGTCGGCGGCGTGAAGCTGGCGCTGGTGCCGGTGGCGCAGGACACCTCGCCGCAGGTTTCTTCGACGGGCGACTGGAAATTCGGACCCACCGCCGAAAGCGCCATTGAAGCTGCCAAGCAAGCGCGAAAGGACGGGGCGGAGATTGTCGTCGGATTGGTGCAGGCGCCGCATTCGGACGACCAGAAAATGCTCGCCTCCAAGGCGTTTGACGTGATCCTGTCCGGCGACGACCATGATCTCGTTGTGCAGTACAATGGCATCACCGCCTATGTGGACACGTCCACAGAGGCTAATTACCTCGTGCCGATTGATCTGACCGTCGATGTTCAGGAAAAGGACGGCAAGCGCACGGTGAAATGGGAGCCGAACTTCCGCTTTATCGACACGGCCAGCGTGACGCCTGATCCGGAAACGCAGAAGATCACCGATGATTATCTGAAACAGCTCGACAATGAGCTGAATGTCGTCATCGGCAAGACAACCAATGGCCTCGACAGCCGCCGCAACACAGTGCGCACCGGCGAGGCGGCGATCGGCAACCTGATCGCCGACGCGATGCGCGACGTGACGAAAGCGGACGTTGCCATCATGAACGGCGGCGGCATCCGCGCTGACAAGGAATATGCGGCGGGCAGCGACATCACTCGCAAGGACATTCTGTCCGAGCTGCCCTTTGGCAATACGACCGTTCTTGTCGAAGTCACCGGCAAGCAGTTGCGCGAAGCGCTGGAGAACGGCGTGTCGAAAGTGGAGGACGGGGCAGGCCGCTTCGCTCAGGTTTCCGGTATGGTTGTTGAAGCCGACGCCACCAAGCCCGCTGGCAGCCGCATCGTAACCGCCATGGTCGGCGATAAGCCGCTGGATGATGCGGCTTCCTACAAGCTCGCCACCAATGATTTCGTGCTTGGCGGCGGAGACGGGTTCACCTCGCTGGCGGGCGGCAAGGTCCTCATCGACGCGCGCGGCGGGCAACTCGTGGCCAATGTTGTGATGGTCTTTGTGAAAAAGCTCGGGACGGTTGATGCGAAGGTCGAGGGGCGGGTGACAGTCAAGCGGTGAGGCGTCAGAACTGCGTGATGACACTGATGCCGGTGCCGTCATACTTATCCATCGCCATCAGCGCGGCAGGGGCGTCATCGAGTGTGAAGAGCCTGCCGATCAGCTTTTGCGGCGCAAGCCTGCCCGAACCTATCATTGCCAGCATCGCATCGTAGCGGTGCGCCTGCATGCCGTGGGTGCCGAGCACTTGCAGTTCGTGGGCGATGACTTTTGACATTGGGATTTTAGGGCTCGCGTGATCGCCGGTCATCAGCCCGGCCTGCACATGGCGGCCTCTTCGCCTCAGGCAGGCGATGGCGTTGAAGCAGGTGACGGGCGAGCCGAGCGCATCCATCGACACATGCGCGCCGCCTGATGTGATCTCTCGGATGGCTTCGACGACATCCGGCACATGCCTGGCATTGATCGCTGCGACCGCGCCAATGCTTTTGGCAAAGGCGAGCTTCTCCTCGCTGAGGTCAATGGCGATCGGCAGCGCGCCGCAGGCTGCCGCGATCATGATGGCGGAGAGGCCGACGCCGCCAGCGCCATGCACCGCCACCCATTCGCCGGGCTGAACTTTTGCCACATCGACAATGCCGCGAAAGGCGGTGGCAAAGCGGCAGCCGAGCGAGGCGGCGGTGACAGTGTCCATGCTGTCTGGCAGGTGAATGAGATTGGTGTCAGCAAAATCCACGGCCACAAATTCCGCGAACGAGCCCCAGGCGGTGAAGCCCGGCTGGAACTGGTTTTCGCAAACCTGATGATTGCCGGTGTGGCACTCATGGCAAGACCCGCAGCCGCCGACAAACGGCACCGTAACGCGCTCACCCTCGCGGAAACGTGAGACGGATTTGCCGGTGGCGACGATGGTTCCGGCGAGTTCATGACCGGGGACGTGCGGCAGGTTGATGTCTGAATCATGCCCCATCCAGCCATGAAAATCCGACCGGCAAAGGCCGGTCGCCTCGACCTTGATCACTACGCCGCCGGGGGCCGAAGTTGGATCGGGGAGGGTGGCAACGACGGGAGGTTGGCGGAATTTTGTGTAGTAGACGGCGCGCATGGCTTACGATTGACCAACTTCCGACAAAAAGACAAGAGCGCTTGAACGGGCGAACATGCTCGATTTATAGCCCCTAAAAATGGCTTACTCCGGCAATGCGATACGAATTGGACGTGTTCCGACCGGTGCGCCGGTTGCCCGGTCAATGGTGACCGGATCAATTTCGGTCCCCGCGGCCTCATCAAAGAACCGCGTGTGTGCGCCGCCGCCTCGATGTTTGCGTCCCCATGCGCCAATCGCAAAAAGGACCGGCAAAAAATCGCGTCCGGCTTCCGTCAACACATACTCATCCCGTGGCGGACGAATTGAATAACGGCTTTTGGATAGCAATCCCTCTTCAACCAATGTTGCCAAACGTGATGTCAGCATTGTGGGCGCGATGCCGAGGCTTTTGCGAAAATCATCAAAGCGGGTCAGCCCCGCATGGGCGTCGCGCATGATGAGCATGCTCCACGCGTCCCCCACCAGGGCAAGGCTGCGGGCGATCAGGCATGGCTGGTCCGAAAGTTTTTTCATGTTCATATCATTTTGATAGTGACTTACTATTAAAAACATAGTAACTGATTGTCCATCCTCATTCCACAACAAAATGAAGGCGGACGAAAATGGCACAGACAGAACGCGGCGTCGCCCTCGTCACCGGCGCTTCCTCCGGCATCGGGCTGGCGACGGCGCGCGCGCTGAAGCGCGACGGCTACACAGTCTTCGGCACCAGCCGGAGGCCGGCGCCCAATACGGCGGATGGCGTCGCGATGCTGGTCTGCGATGTCGTCAGCGATGCTTCGGTGAAGAGCGCCGTCGATGAAGTTCTGCAACGGGAGGGCCGGATAGACCTTCTCGTCAACAATGCCGGCCTCGGCATGTTTGGCGGCGCGGAGGAATCCTCCGCCGCCCAAGTGCAGGCCCTATTTGACGCCAATGTGTTCGGCGTCATGCGCATGACCAATGCGGTGCTGCCGTCCATGCGGCGGCGCGGCAGGGGGCGCATCATTAATATGGGCTCGATCCTCGGCCGTGTGCCGGGTCCCTATGCCGCGCATTATTCGGCGGCAAAGCACGCGATTGAGGGTTACTCGGAATCGCTGGACCATGAAGTGCGCGCCTTTAATATCCGCGTCTCGGTTATCGAGCCTGCCTTTGTCCGCACAATCTTCGACCAGAATGGCATCAAGCCGGATTCACAATTGAGCGTCTATGACCGCGCCCGCTCTGATCTCGACGCGCTGCTCGCCGATGTGATGCCCAAAGCGGACCTGCCGGAAATCGTGGCAAAAGTGATTGTGCGCGCCGCAGCCGATAAGCGTCCACGGCGGCGCTACACCGCCGGAACAGCGGCGAAACAGATCAGCTTTCTGCGCCGGTTTGCGCCTGCGGCAATGTTCGACAAAATCCTGCGCAAACAGTTCCGCCTGCCGGCCTGAACCACGGCAGTTGTAGGAAATCCCGCAATGGCAACAGACACTCACAGAAGGCACCAGCCATGAAAGCATTCGTCGTTGATAAGTATGCCAAGAAGGGCGTTCTGCGCCTGGTTGAAATGCCGGAGCCGACGCTCAAGCACGATGATGTCCTTGTCAAAATCCACGCGGCAGGGGTGAATCTTCTCGATTCCAAAATCAAAACCGGAGAGTTCAAACTCATCCTGCCCTACCGCCCGCCCTTCATTCTGGGCCACGATATCGCGGGAAAAGTTGTCAGGGTCGGATCAAAAGTCCGCAGGTTCAAATCCGGCGACGAAGTCTACGCGCGCCCGCGCGATCACCGCATCGGCGCATTCGCGGAGTTCATTGCCGTCAACGAGGCCGACCTCGCCTTGAAGCCCAAGAACCTCAGCATGGAGGAAGCGGCGTCGATCCCTCTGGTTGGTCTCACCGCTTGGCAGGCCCTCGTTGAAAAGGCCAGCTTGAAGAAGGGGCAGAAGGTTTTCATCCAAGCCGGTTCCGGCGGCGTCGGCACTTTCGCCATCCAGCTGGCCAAGCACCTTGGCGCAACCGTTGCGACAACGGCGGGCGCGGCAGATCTGGTGAAGGGCCTCGGCGCCGATATCGTCATCGATTACAGGAAAGACGATTTCGAAAAAATCCTGTCGGGCTATGATGTGGTCCTGAACAGCCAGGACGCCAAGACGCTGGAAAAATCCCTTTCCGTGCTGAAGCCCGGCGGGCATCTCATTTCCATCTCCGGCCCGCCCGATCCAGAATTTGCCAAGGCGCAGGGGCTGAACATTATGCTGAAGACCGTGCTGCGCCTCCTGAGCCGCGGCATCCGGTCCAAAGCCAAGCGCCGCAGCGTGACCTATTCATTCCTGTTCATGCGGGCCGAAGGGCAGCAGCTGAGCCAAATCACATCCCTCATTGAATCAGGAACCATCCGCCCCGTGGTGGACCGGGTCTTCCCGTTCGCGCAGACCAACGACGCGCTGGCCTATGTCGAAACCGGACGCGCCAAGGGCAAGGTTGTCATCAACGTCAAATAACACTGCGCCTGTTCCGCGCGAGCAAGCCAACGATTGAGGATTAGCAATTATGAACAAGCCCGAATCGTCCAATGAAGCGGTCATTACCGCATACAAAGACGCGCCAACCCGCACGATTGCCGCCGGCGGCGTCACCTTCGCCTATCGCGAGCTTGGTCCCAGAGGCGGCGTCCCGGTCGTCTTCTTCGTCCACCTCGCGGCCAATATGGACAACTGGGATCCCCGCATCGTCGATCCCATCGCCAGGAACCATCACGTCGTCACCTTCGACAATCAAGGCATTGGCGCATCCAGCGGCCGTGTTCCGGACAGCATGGAGGCCATGGCGGATGATGCCTATACTTTCATCAAGGCGATGGGTTTCGACAAGATCGACATCTTTTCCTTCTCGCTTGGCGGCATGGTTGCCCAGGCTCTCGTCCTTAAGCATCCCGAACTGGTCCGCAAACTCGTGCTGACCGGAACCGGCCCTGCCGGTGGCAAGGACATCGACAAGGTGGCGGGGGTTACCTACTACGATATTCTGCGCGCGTTCCTCACCCGGTCCGATCCGAAAGAATTCCTGTTTTTCAACCGTGACAAAGCCGGCAAGGCCGCCGGCCGCGCCTTCGTCAACCGGTTGAAGGAACGCGTCAGGGACCGCGACACCGCTGTTTCGATCTCAGCGTTCCGCACCCAGCTCAGCGCGCTGAAAAAGTGGGGGCGCCAGGCGCCGGCGGACCTTTCGGGGATCACACAGCCGACGCTGATCGCCAATGGCGACCATGACCGGATGGTGCCGTCCCCGCTGTCCCACGACATGCACAAACGCATCAAGGGCTCGCAGATGATTATCTATCCGAATTCAGGGCACGGCGGCATTTTTCAAAACAACAAAGAGTTTGTGAAAACTGCCCTGGAATTTCTAAGCAAATAATCAGATTGAACATCAAAACAGGAAGCTGAAAAATGAAAACGATCATCTTGAATGAAGCAGGCAGCGTCGACAATTTCAAATTTGTCGACACTGCCAAACCAACGATCAAAGCCAATGAAGTTTTGGTAAAAACAGTTTCAATAGGCATCAACCCAGTCGACTATAAAGTGAGATCCACTGATGGCGCATTGAATTGGATTCTCGGTGCAGACAGACCGGCAATCATTGGCTGGGATTTGTCGGGAACAGTCGTTGAAATTGGTGATGCCGTGACCGATTTCAAAGTTGGTGATGCTGTGTTTGGCATGGCCAATTTCCCTGGAAAAGGAAATGCCTATGCTGAATTTGTAGCGGTGCCGGCAGCACACTTAACCTTGAAACCTGCAAACATTTCTCATCAGGAGGCTGCAGCGGCGACGCTTGCAGCACTGACAGCTTGGCAAACTCTGGTTGAAAAAGGTGATGTGAAAAAAGGCGACAAAGTGCTAATTCACGCAGCGTCGGGCGGCGTTGGACACTATGCTACACAAATTGCAAAGCATTTTGGCGCCCACGTAATCGGAACATCATCGGCAAAAAACAAAGAATTTGTTTTGCAGAACGGAGCGGATGTTCACATTGATTATGCAACAGAGAAATTTCAGGAAATGGTCTCGGACGTGGATATCCTGCTTGATACCATTGGCGGCGACACGATTATCAAATCGCTAGATGTCATCAAGCAAGGCGGAACCGTTGTTTCAATTGCATCGAGCAATTTATCCAGTGAAGAGCTTGAAAAAGCAAAATCAAAAAATGCGAATTTGTCATTTCTGCTTGTAAAGTCATCAGGTGAAAACATGTCGCAACTTTCTCAACTCATGGAAAAAGGGGCACTCAAATCACATGTTTCCAAAGCATTTGCTTTTGACCAGATGGGCCAAGCCCATTTGCACTTGGAAAAAGGCCGAACCGTTGGGAAAATTGTGGTGAATGTTTGAGATCAGGCAAGCACCAAAACCTGATTTTGAAAACGGCTTTTAACTTGAAAGATGAAAAATGAAAAACGTGATGAGAATCTTGGTGGTGCTGGCGATTGCCCCGTTGTTCCTACTAGGCACAGTTGATGTATTTGCTCCTTCATATACTTTCGACCTGTATGGCATTAAACCACTAGGGATAATGACCTATAATACATTTAGAGGAGCCATTGGAGGTCTGCTTATTGGCGGGGGCCTGATAATGCTAATGGGTTTAATCACCAAAAACAAAACTTGGTATCAATCTGCATTGCTGCTGATATCCACAATACTCGTTTGCAGATTTATGAGTGTTTTTTTTGATGGTTGGACAAACGACTTGCTTCCGGCAGTTTTGACAGAATTGTACATCGTCGTCGTGATGTTTTTCGCCGCAAAACAGTTAGATGCTTCTAAAAAATAGAGAACCCCCCCGAGGAATGGCGGAGGCGGATTTATTCAAGTTCTGTTGCCATGGGCAATTTGTCCGTGGCGGCATATTCCAATATCACGATAAGTTCGCGCCACTGGCGGTCGAGTTCCTCGGCCGTTAATCAGCCAGTAGACCACAGCAGGGACAGGCATCAAATGAACGACGCACAATCGAATATCCCGTTGAGCGCGGAGAAACATTTTTCCTCCTCAATCCTGCTCTGGATGCGGAGCGACAAGCCACGGCAGGAGGGAACAGATTACTGGAAGGGTCCCCATTCGCAAATCATAGCGGCGACGCCGGGGCTCGAGGAATATCGCCAGATCCACCTCGAAGAAGTGAACCCCGGACGCTGGCCGGCGATTGCTTGTGTCGAGACGGCGATCCCCGCTGACCGCAAGGTGGACGGCGTCGCGGAGGTCACTTTCCATTCCGCGCTGTCGCCGCTGCTGGGCCGCAGGCAAACCCAGATGGCCTTCGCCGACGAGGTCAACGTGTTCGCCCGCACGCTGCTTTATGCCGGCGTGCCGGGCTGGTCGCGCTGGCATAATGTCGCCGGCCCGCAGGCAAGGGTCGGCGCGCGCGCGCTGATCTATCTGCGGCGCAAACCAACGCTTCGCGCCGGGGTGTTCCGCGCCTTCATAAATAATGAACTCGTCCCGGCGCTTGCGCAGAGCGGCGCCCTGACCGAACTGAGAACGCAGGCCTTCCTGCCCTGGGCAGAGATCCTGTGGGACACGCCGAAGGTCGCCCATGACAATCCGAAAGATCAGCACTTCCACGCATCGCTGATCCTGGGATTTTCCGATCCACAGGCCCGCTCGGCATTCTACGCCGGCGGTGAGGCCGCGCGCCTGTCGTCGGCGTTGGCTTCGCAGGCCGCCGCAGTCCACGCCTATGACGTCACTGCTGCGCTCACTTTTGTCGAGAATGGCGAGCGGCTTGATCACTATCGGGAGTAAGCCCCGCGCATCAGCGATAGACACATTTCGTGTCCGACTGAACCTGCTTTTTTAAAGCACTAGGATAGAGCTTGGGGCAGGGTCGTGGTTGTAATCTGCTAGCTCGCTCCAGGATACAACGCCTCAATTCACCGCCTTGTGCAGGATCGAATTGATCAGCGTCTGATACGGCATCCCCTCCCGCAGCGCGCGGGCTTTGAGCTTGGAGAGGTTGCGCTTGGAGACGCGCAGGCTGATCTGGATGCGCTCGTCATCGAGTGTATTGCGGGCGGCCTGCTGCAGCTCGGCCTTACGCCCGGGTGTCAAAAAGCTTTCGCCGAATTCGTAATCGTCAGATTCGATGGCGCGGAAAAGCTCTTCTTCCTCCGCATCCAGAAATTTGCCGATGGTTGGTTCTTTGGCCATGTGCATCACTCCAGATATTCTGCCGTGTGCTTCCTGCTCGGGAACACGGTCTTCAAGAAAATCACGTCGCCATTGGTCACATAAGGAACGACGTAAGCGTAGCCGCCGAATTCCAAAACAAATATGCGCTGGCCTGTGCGAGCCGGATTCGGTAGTTCATCGAGGATGCGGCCTTCTTCAATAGCGACCGCACACTCTGCCAAACCAATGCCGCCTCGCGAAGCATCCGAACGTAGAAGCGCATCCTTCTCCGCGTTCCATTGGATTGTCCGAGTGGGCATGAACTACTTTGTATTCTATTTGACATACATAGTCAAGCAAATTATCTGTCGTGGGTCGCCTCGGAGCCCATCTTCTTCGACATACTAACTCAGTTGTGGTCGCTCTTACGCTCAAACTCACATGTTTTGAACATGCATCGGAATAACGCGCTTTGCTTCTCCCATCAGGTAGGCGCGAGACAGAATGACCGCTCCAATGACCGTGCCGACCAATGTTATCGAGGCCCAAGCTAAAGCATGAAGAGAGTGCAGGAAAGCGTGGTTCTGAAGATACAGTTTGAAAAAAATTGCGTTACCGAAACGCGTTGTGATCAAGTGGGCCTGATAGGTCGAGAGCGCCGCCAGAGGCAAGACATAGATCATAAGCTGGCTCAAAATGTACCCGAAAGAAGTCTTACTCCTGATCTTTGCTGCCGCGAGCGTCGGGTTTCCACCAACTACGGAAGCGGGCAGCCAAGTGCCCCAACGCGCTGTCAGCACAATACCGAAGACTCCAATCAGGGCCAACATCAAGTAGTAATTTGCCTTGTCCAGCCCTAATGTTTTTGCAACGGCACTGCATAAGCCGCCAAGGAAACCGGCGAGGAGCCAAATCGCCAGCGAGCGCCACAGATATCGAAACACCGGCAGCCATCCTGCATAAGCAATGGAAAAACTCTGACTTGAGCACGATCGCCCAATGCACTGAGATAATTATCATTAACTGTGCAAAACTTGTAGAAAACAAGCCAGCAATTTGTGCAGCGGCATCGATAAGAATCGTGTTCTTCAGGGACGTGTAGTTGATCATCCCAATCTTGATGGCAAAGATTGCGGCGCTCGCAATCGCAGGCAAGAGAATGACAGATAGGCAGACTGCTGCAAGGCGCGGCCTGCCGGCCAGCCAGTCAATGGCCTCTCGCCAAACAGGACGATCAAAATGCATTGTTGTTTCCCCCACGTCTATGAGCAGCATTCCAAAGTCTGTCAGGGAAGTCAACTTGGGGTGGAATTCAGGTCAGACTGTCCCGGTTTAATCTACCGCCGCCGCCCGCCCCGCCGCCCGCTCGACCCATCCGCCGCCAGTTCCACCACCCGCCGCTCGGGCAGTTTGACGACCGCTGCAAGATTGGGAAACGCATCGATTTTGTTTGGCATGGCCATCGCATGCACAAACAATTGCTGGAAATGCGGCTCCAGCGCCGTCTCGATTTTCTCGACCTTGGCCACTGTCGCCTCGATTTCGCGGCGGTGTTTGCGGTTCAATAGCGCCATGCGCGCGCCCGTGCCGGCGGCGTTGCCGACGGGTTTTACGTGGGCGAGATCGCAGTCGGGGATTAGCCCCAAGACCATCGCGTATTTCGGGTCAATGAAGGAACCGAATGCACCGGCGAAGCGGATTTCGTCTACTTTGTCGACGCCCTGTTTTTCCATCAGGAGCTTGATGCCGGCATAGAGCGCGGCCTTTGCGAGCTGGATGGCGCGCACGTCAGTTTGGGTGACAGTGAGGCGCTGCGCGCCGTCGTGCAGCAGGTAGGAGAAGGTGCGGCCATTCTCCAAGATGCGGGGTGAGCGTGCCGCCAACGCACCGTCGATGACACCGTCTTCGGAGATAATGCCGCTTAGGAACATTTCGGCGACGACTTCGATGATGGCCGAGCCGCAAATACCGGTAATGCCGGTTTTCTCCGCGCCTTCCGCAAAGCCCGGCTCGTCCGACCAGCCTTCGACACCGATGACCTTGAACTTCGGCTCAAGCGTGGCCGGGTCAATGCGCACGCGCTCGATGGCTCCCGGCGCGGCGCGCTGCCCTGAGGAGATTTCCGCGCCTTCAAAGGCCGGGCCGGTGGGGGAGGAGCAGGCGACGACGCGTTTGCGGTTGCCGAGCACGATTTCGGCGTTGGTGCCGACGTCCACCAGCAACATCATTTTGTCCTGCCTGTCCGGGCCTTCCGACAGCGTCGCGGCGGCGGCGTCCGCGCCTACATGGCCGGCGATGCACGGCACGATGTAAAGCCGCGCGCCTTCATTCAGCGGGATGCCGATGTCGGACGTCTTGGCCTTGATCGCGCCGGACACGGCCAGCGCAAAGGGTGCGCCGCCGAGTTCCGTGGGGTCGATACCGAGGAAGAAATGATGCATGACGGGATTGCCGACGAAGACGGCGTCGAGAATATCAGTGCGGGCGACCTTGCCCTCGGCGCAGACCTGATCGACCAGTGCGTTGACCGCCTCGCGCACGGCCTTGGTGATGGCCTCTTCGCCGCCCGGATTCATCATCACATAGGAGACGCGGCTCATCAGGTCTTCGCCGAAGCGGATCTGCGGGTTCTGCATACCGGCGGAGGCGGCGACGCGACCGGAGAGCAGCGAGACAAGATGCATCGCAATGGTGGTCGAGCCGATGTCGCAGGCAATGCCATAGGCCTCGTTGTGCAGCCCCGGCCACAGCGCAATGATGCGCGGCGCGGTCTGCTCGTCGTCCTTGTGGATGGCGGCGGTGACGCCCCAAGCGCCTTGACGCAGGATTTTCTGCACGCGCGGAAGTAGATAAAAATCCGCCTCCAAGCCCTTGTAGCCCCATTCTTTTTCGAGTGCGAGCTTCAGGCGGTCCATATCGCCGAGCGGCT